>JBAWVC010000070.1:0-11768 GCA_037147455.1 Verrucomicrobiota bacterium
AAGCTGCTGCAGGTGCTCATCAACCTGCTGGGGAACGCCGTGAAATTCACCAGCAAGGGAGAAGTTGTCTTGCGGGCATCTTTGGAACGCAGCGGGCTGCGCAAAGTGCTCTTCGAGGTGGAGGACACGGGGATCGGCATCCCGAAGGAACTGCTGGAAAGCCTCTTTCAACCTTTCGTGCAGGTCCATGGCGAGCACCAGACGGGATCGGGGCTCGGCACGGGGCTCGGCCTGGCCATCAGCCGCGAAATCGCCCACCTGATGGGCGGCGATATCAGCGTCACCAGCAAGGTCGGCAAAGGTTCGATCTTCAGGTTTTCCATCCCATTGGTCGAGGGAGAGACGCACCGCGCGGAACGGGCTCCGCGGCTTCGCCGGGTCGTCGGGTTGAAACCCGGGCAGACCGCTCGTCGCATTTTGATCGTGGACGACATGGAGGACAACCAAGAGCTGCTCACCGAGATGCTCTCCCGGGCGGGGTTTGAGGTCCGCGCGGCGAGCAACGGGAAAGCCGCCCTCGCCATTTCCGAGGGATGGTGGCCGCATCTCGTCCTGATGGACATGAGAATGCCGTCCATGGGCGGGGTTGATGCCATCCGGCAAATCCGGACTGCTGGCCCGGACACCAGTGTCAAAATCATCAGCCTGACCGCCAACACCTTTGAAAACGTCCGAAGTGAAGCCTTGGAGGCCGGCGCGGATGATTTCCTCGCAAAGCCGTTCCGGGAGGAGGAGCTGTTTGAAAAAATCCGGCTGCTGCTTGGAGTGGAGTATGAATATGATAGCCGGGATGTGGAGAATTTTCCAGCGACGGCCGGGGAAACGCCGGTTTTCACGCCAGGGGAGCTGGCCTCGCTGCCTGCGGACCTGGTCGAACAGATCCGGAACGCGGCTGTCGGGGCTGACTACGATCTCCTCCTAGAATTGATTCGAGGAGTGGAACCCTACAGCAAAAACCTTTCACAGGTCTTGTCTGCTCTGGTTAAGAGCTACAGCTACGAGCGGTTGTTGGATCTGTTGAACGCGTGAATTTTACCGCTGCCAGTGCCTGCCCGCTCTCTTGAGCTTCGCATAGACCAGGCTTGGGGCCTCGTGGCTGCGGCCTTCGTGCAGTCGCCGGATAAAACTCAGCGCGATGAGGTTCAGAACAAACAGCGCCAAAAAATAAATACTGTGCCGCCTCCAGTGAAAAGCTCCGGTCACCGCCTCGTAGGTTCCAATGAAATCCAGCGAGACGCCCCACACGATCGGGGCCGCGCCGAGGCCGAGGCTGGTGATCACCGTGAACAGGGCGAAGAAATGGTTGCGCCCCATTTCCGGCATCGTGGCCATGATGATGCGAACGTTGGCTAGGTTGAAATTCGACCCGGCGACCCCCGCAAAAAAATTGAGCGTCCCGATCACCCACAGCGAACACGGAAGAACCCCGGCCGCCACGAGAAACCATCCGAGGATCACGGCGCCGAACAGCGCCAGCGCGCCGGTCATCACGGGCTTGCTCCCGGCCTCATCCACGAGCCGCCCGACAAATGGAAGGCTCACCAGCGCCCCGACAAAGGAAATCCCGGACAGGTAGAGAACCAGCGATACGTCAAAGTGCGGGAACTCGCGGAGATACTCGACCGTGAAAACGCCCATGCTCCCGATCACGGCCATGAAAAGCACGTTGAACCGCAGGAGCTCGCGAAAGGGCGGATACGACAAGATTTTTCCCCAGGGCACGGGCTCGGAGGATTTGCGCACGGTTTCCTCCGCCGCCACCTCCGGGATCCTGCGGATGAAATTCAGGCTCAGCGTCGCCCCGATGGCGCTCAGGAGAAACACGAGCGAATATTCCCACGGCTCGACCCGCCCGCTCATGACCAACGCGGAGGCGACCAGCGCGAGAAGCGATCCCACATGCATGAAGATCTGGTCCAGGGACAAAAAGCGCCCGCGGATTTCCTCGGGAATCAGGCTCGAGATCCATGGCATCCACGCCGCGGAGGAAATCCCGCGCAGCAGGTTGAAACCAAAAAGGGACGCAAGGATCACCGCGAGCTTCGAGGTGCTGTCCAAAAAAACGGCCAGCGGAACCGCGGTCATGAGAAAGATGAAAATCGTGCGCAGGCTCCAGCCCATCAGGACGAATTGCTTATATCCGTAACGCCCGAGAAATTGCGCTGCGGGAAGCTGGAAAACCGTCATGAGCGGCGTAAACGAAGCGATGATCCCGAGCACCGTGGACGAGGCCCCGATGCTTTTCGCGTAGAGGATGATCGGGGCCCCGAGGATGATCTGGAACGAAAGGGCGTTGCAGAGGCTGAACCAATGGGCGTTGAACGAGCCCTTGGGATATTGATGAATTGCAGGGTTCACCCCGCAAAAAAGGGAAACGAAAAGGATTTTCGACTCATGGAAAACCCGGTCCCATTGAGCGGCCGCCAAATATCCGTCACTGGACTGCCGCCGGGACAGTGGCCTGAACGAGCAGGATGCTGGCGGGAC
Organism: Verrucomicrobiota bacterium; assembly: GCA_037147455.1. Lineage (GTDB taxonomy): Bacteria > Verrucomicrobiota > Verrucomicrobiia > Chthoniobacterales > Terrimicrobiaceae > QYQL01. The sequence goes on from JBAWVC010000070.1 coordinate 2,488, forward strand.
GATACACGGGGCCAGCAGTCTTCGGAGGCTGGATCAGGCTCAAGGCGATGAATTCCGGATTGATCGGGGAAATCAGGCTGTAGCTCCCCTTGCCGTCGGGCAGCATCGGCGTGCCCCACCTGCTGCGGCACACAACCTCTTTCGCGGGGATCAACTCCCCGCGCAGGGTGTGGTTCATCATCTCGGGTTCCTGAGGAGGGGAAAAGGCACCGATAAACGCACCGCCAGCAATAAGCAGCCAATTCATAATCGCACGTTTGTAGACATATTTTTTGAAAATGAACAGCGGATTTTTCCGCTTTTCTCCCTCGTCTTTTTCAAGCCGTCAGGCCTGGAAAAGTCCGACAGGCTGCCAGAATGTCTGCCTTTCCGATACAAACGGTGGCGGTCAGCGGATCTGACCGGTCCCGCGGATCAGGTATTTGTAGGACGTGAGTTCCTCCAGGCCCATGGGCCCGCGGGCATGGAGCTTGTCGGTGCTGATCCCGATCTCGGCGCCGAACCCGAACTCTCCCCCGTCGGTGAAGCGGGTCGAGGCATTCCAGTAGACGGTCGCGGAGTCGACCTCGCGAAGAAATTTTTCTGCGGCGGCCGGATCGTTCGTGACGATGGCATCGCTGTGGTGCGAGCCGTATTTTTCCAGGTGGTCGACCGCCTCGCCGAGGCTCCCGACCACGCGCACCGAGAGAATGAGTTCAAGGTATTCGGTGCGCCAGGAATTTTCATCCGCCTCTCCGAGCGGCTTGTATCCGAGCTCCGCGAGCAGGCGGTGCGCCTCCAGGTCCGCGCGCATTTCGACGGGAAATTTCTGAAACGCGGGGGCCGCCTTCGCAAAGAACGCCTTGGCGACATCGCGGTGGACGAGCAGGGTTTCCATGGCGTTGCAGACTCCGGGCCGCTGGCACTTGGCGTTGATTGCGATTTCGAGCGCCATGTCGAGGTCCGCCTCTTTGTCCACATAGACATGGCAGACTCCGTGGTAGTGCTTGATGACCGGCATCCGGGCATGGGAGACGACATTCTCGATCAGCGAATGCCCGCCGCGGGGAATGATCACGTCCATGAACTCATCCATCTGCGCCATGATCCGGACCGCCTCGCGGTCGGTGGTCGGAATGAGCTGCACCGCATTTTCGGGCAGCCCGGCCTTTGCCCCTCCCGCCTGCAGGGCTGCGGCGATGGCCAGGTTCGAGGCGATCGCCTCGGAGCCGCCGCGCAGGATCACGGCGTTGCCGGTCTTGAGGCACAGGACCGCCGCGTCGCTCGTCACGTTCGGACGCGACTCGTAGATGATCCCGATGACGCCGATCGGAGTTCGGATTTTTGTGATCTGGATTCCGTTCGGGCGCGTCCATTCGCGGAGGATTTCTCCCACGGGATCGGCCAGCTCGGCGACCTGCCGGACTCCATCGGCCATCCCGGCGATGCGCTCGGGAGTCAGGCGCAGGCGGTCGATGGCGGCATTCGTGAGCCCGGCCGCCTCGGCGCGCGCGAGGTCGTCCGCATTCGCGCGGATCAGGCCTTCGGTTCCGGCCACGAGCTCATCCGCCATGGCGTGGAGGATCGCGGACTTCTGCGCGGAGGCTAGCTTCGCCAGCTCGCGCGAGGCAGCGCGGGCGCGGCCGCCGATTTCATGGATGGATTTTTCGAGCGGGTTCATGCGGTGAACGGAAAATATTCGATGCCGAGGGCGTCGGCAACAGCTTTGCAGGTGAGCTGGTAAGCAGCAGACGGCAAGAGCGACCCCCGATACTCCTGATCTTTGATTTCCTTGGGAATCCCGATAACCATAGCCCGATTATCGCGCACCCCGCCCCCGCCCGCAAGATCGCGGTTTGAATCCAAAAACCGGTTTCCGTTGACTGGAATGGCCGAGCGCAGGATCGTTGCACGGCGAGTGATGATGCGGAATTTCTGCGCCCCACTCACAGCCGTCGTCCGGGTCAAAAAATATTTTAATAAAAACGTTCATTTCTTGACATAGGTCAAGGTGATTTCGATCCGCTTTATACAATATATCGCCCCTTGCCAATAACCAACCCACCACATATGGTGGTTTCCCTTTAACAGTCAGCCCGCTAAAAAAACATGTCGAACGTCGTTCCCACCTCGATCCAGCCTGCCTCCGTCTTGGAAGAATACATCCAGCGAACCGACTGGCGAGTGAACGCGAATGCGAACCAGGGATACTCGCTGGGCGGCATGATTTTGAATGCGGCGGGGAAGCTGACCGCGAACTACTGGCTTGATCATATCTACCCGCCATTGATCGGGCAGGCGCACCGGCACGCGGATTTTCACCTGCACGATCTGGACATGTTTTCCGGGTATTGCGCGGGATGGTCGCTGCGGCAGCTTCTCACCGAGGGCTTCAACGGGATCTCGAACAAAATCGAATCCGGCCCGCCGAAGCACTACCGGACCGCGCTCGGACAGATGGTGAATTTTCTGGGGACGCTGCAAAACGAATGGGCGGGGGCGCAGGCGTTCAGCTCGGTGGACACCTACCTCGCGCCCTATGTCCGCGTGGACAAGCTGACCGACGAGGATGTCGAGCAGGGGATGCAGGAATTTGTTTTCAACCTGAACGTCCCCTCGCGCTGGGGGACGCAGACGCCGTTCACGAACCTAACGTTCGACTGGGTCTGTCCGGAGGATTTGCGGGAGACGCCCGCGCTGGTCGGCGGAAAGGAAACCGGGTTCTGCTACGGCGAGCTCGGGCACGAGATGGACATGATCAACCGCGCGTTCCTGCGCGTCATGGCCCGCGGCGACGCGCTCCAGCGGGTGTTCACGTTTCCGATCCCCACCTACAACATCACGGAGGATTTTCCGTGGGAGAGCGCCACGGCGCAGCTCCTGTTTGAAGTCACGGCGAAATACGGGCTTCCCTATTTTCAGAATTTCCTCAACTCCGAGCTGTCCCCGAACATGGTGCGCTCGATGTGCTGCCGCCTGCAGCTCGACCTGCGCGAGCTCCTGAAGCGCGGCAACGGGCTTTTCGGATCGGCGGAACAAACCGGCTCGATCGGGGTGGTGACGATCAACGCCGCGCGCCTCGGATACCTTTTCGCCGGCGACGAGGCCGGCCTGATCGGTCGGCTCGACCATCTTCTCGACCTCGCCTGCGAGAGCCTGGAAATCAAGCGCAAGGTCATTCAGGAGAATATGGACCGCGGGCTCTACCCGTTCACGAAGCGCTACCTCGGCACGCTCCGCAACCATTTTTCCACGGTCGGGATCAACGGGATCAACGAATGCATCCGGAATTTCACGAAGGACGCCGAGCATATCGCGACGCCATTCGGAAGGCTGTTCGCGCTGCGGATTCTCGACCACATGCGGGAGCGGATGGTCGAGTTCCAGGAGAAGACCGGGCACCTCTACAACCTCGAGGCCACGCCGGCCGAGGGCACGACCTACCGGTTCGCCCGCATGGACCAGAAAAACCTCGAGGGCATCATCCAGGCCGGCACGCCGGAGGCCCCCTATTATACGAACTCCAGCCAGCTTCCCGTGGGGTGGACGGACGATCCTTTCGAGGCGCTTCAGCACCAGGACGATCTTCAGAAGCGCTACACCGGCGGCACGGTCCTCCACCTTTACATGAACGAGAGAATGTCCTCGGCGCGCGCCTGCGGCGAGCTCATCCGCCGGGTCTTCACCAATTTCCGCCTGCCCTACCTGACGATCACGCCCACGTTCTCGATCTGCCCGCAGCACGGCTACCTCGCGGGCGAGCACGAGTTCTGCCCGGTCTGCGATGGCGAGCTTGAAAAAAAGCACAGCCAGTGCCTGGCCGCCTGATCCAAATTTATGAAAAAAACAAACATCCCTGACAGTGAGCGCACGAGGTGCGAGGTCTGGACGCGCGTGATGGGCTACCACCGCCCGGTCTCGCAGTTCAATGCCGGCAAACAAAGCGAGCACCGCGAGCGCACCCCGTTCCTCGAGGAGCGCGTCGCCGCCCAGCGCGCGGCCTGACGGTTTTCGTGGCATGGGCATCCTGCCCATGCGATGCATTCCTGTCCGGACCAAGCCCCGAGCCGAAGCGAAGCGGAGACAGCCTGCCGCAAGGCAGCCCCGAAGGGGGGAGCGCAGCGAAGCAACGGGCAGCATCCGACAGCCCGGGGCAAGCGTCCGCTCCACCCCGGGTCTTGGAAAAATGTGGAGTTCTGCCCTGAATGGGCGGCATTCCAAAACGTCATGAACTTCAGACAGCCTGCTCTTCCACCGTTATTGGGCTGAGACTTTTCCATGGAAACCCCACACACCACCCTCCAGGTCGGAGGCTTTGTCCCGTTTACCACGGTGGACTATCCGGGACACCTCGCCGCCGTGGTTTTTTGCCAGGGGTGCGTGTGGAGGTGCCGCTATTGCCACAACCCCCACCTGCAGCCCTTCGATGGCGGCCGCCAGACCTGGCAAAATGTTCTCTCGGTCCTCGCCGAACGGAAAAATTTTCTGGAGGCCGTGGTGTTCAGCGGAGGGGAGCCCACCGCGCAGGCCTGCCTTCCGGGCGCCATGCGCGCGGCGAAGGATCTCGGATTCAAAATCGGCCTGCACACGGCCGGGATTTTTCCCGATCTTCTCGCCGATATTCTCCCTCTGGTGGACTGGGTCGGGCTCGATGTCAAAGCCCCGTTTGACGAGCGCTACGACCGGATCACCCAAAAAAAACATTCCTTCAAAGCGCCCGCGGAATCCCTCCGGCTCCTTCTGGCCTCCGGGGTCAACTACGAACTCCGCACCACCGTCCACCCCGACCTCCTGGCCCTGGCCGATCTCGCCGACATCTCCTCCACTCTGGAATCCCTGGGGACCTCGCCCACAAATATCCAACCGTTTCGTCCGGAAGGCTGCGCGGACTCCCTGTTGGTCACGGGCGGCGCTTCCTCCTGATTGCCCCACTGGTAATTTCTTAGCGCTTTCCCGACAAGTTTTTCATGTGAAACGCGAGCGCCTGCTGGATGTGGGTGTCCCAGTAGCCCCAGTCGTGTCCGCCGGGATGCTCGTGGTAGGCGTGCGGGATTTTTGCGGCCCGGAGATCTTTCGCAAAAGCGCGGTTGTCCTTGAGGAGAAAATCGTCCTTTCCGCAGTCGAGGAGGATTTCTGGTAGTTTGCGTGCGCTCTTTGTGCGTTTCGCAAGCGCGAGCAGGTCGTGAGCGGTGCCGTCCGGGGAGGGCCCGAAAATGCGGAACCTCTCGGCGGCGATGCCATCATCGCAGCCAGGCGATTTTTTTAGCGCCTCAAATTTTTCATTCCGCCCCCAAGCGACTGCACCGGAATGGCTGTGGACCGAGCAGAATCTATTGTGGTAGCCGAGTCCGACCCGGAGCGCCCCATACCCACCCATCGAAAGCCCGCCGATCGCGCGGGCGGAGCGGCGCGGGATGGCAGGGAACGCTCGCTCGACAAACGCGGGCAGTTCCTCGCCGATGTGGCGCGCATACGCCGGCCCCTGCTCGTTGTTCGTATAAAACCCGCGATAGCCGTCGGGCATCACGATGATCAGCGGCAGCTGCGCTGCATAAACTTCCAGCCGCGTCCGCCGGAGCCACATCGTGCTGTCGTCGGAGAGCCCGTGAAGCAGGTAGAGGGTCGGAAACGGGGGCTTGCCGGTGTCCGGAAAAATGATCTGCGCCGTGGTGGATTTTTCGAGAATCTGGCTGAACCAGTGTGCGGTGAACAGGGACATGATTGTGTTATTTGGTTGTTTTGGATTTCAGGCGGGTGACCCCGGCGCACCATTTTCCTCGGGCGACGACGTGGGGTGGTTCAAACCCCAGGCGGACCAGTCCCGCACAGACTTCCTCCGCCTGCTTTCTCAGGACGCCGGAAAAAATCAACCGTCCGCCTTCGGGAAGTTTGCGTGCGAACCCGGGGGCCGAGGCGAGGAGAAGTTCGCTGAAGAGGTTGGCGAGGATGAGGTCCGCCCGATGGAATGCGGTGATTTTCCGGGCATCGGCCTTCGTGACCTTGATATGGCGGCATCCGTTATTCCGCGCGTTCTCCCTGGCGATGCGCACGCAGGCCGGATCAAAATCAAACGCTTCGACCGCCGAGGCACCGAGCTTATCAGCCGCGATCCCCAGGATTCCGCTGCCGGTTCCGGCATCCATCGCGCGCCAGCCTACGGGGAGGCTTTTCGCAGCGTCGCAAAGCAGGCGGAGGCAGGTGGCCGTGGTGGCATGCTCGCCGGTGCCGAATGCCATGCCCGCCGGAATCCAAAGGGCGCCGGCTTTCTTTTTGGACCGCTTCCACGAGGCCTCGTCTGAGTAGATCCACAACTTCCCCCGGATCGCCAGCGGGGCGCGCGGCCGGGATTGTTTTTCGGTCCAGATATGGGACGCGACTTTCGTCACGCGCCCCCCGAAGCGCTTGACGAGCGCCTCAGCAGTCCGCTTGTCGGTGAAGGCCTCGATCTTCAGCGCTTTCGAGTCCGGCCAGGTGACCATCGCTACCCGGCCGGGCCCCAGAAACTGCAGCCGCTCGTCCCAGGCGTCCTCCCACTTCTGCGAACTCAGTCGTGTCCAGCGATACATGCGTTTGAAGTGTTCAGTTTTCAGTGTTCAGTTTTCAGAAAAATGCGACTCTGATGACTGAACACTGAAAACTGAACACTGTCCATTATGCCGCGCCCAAAACTCATCATCGCTTCCAGCGAATCCTCTTCCGACATGCTCTATGCCACGGGGTTCCGCGCGCCGGATCCGTTTGTTTTTCTCCAGGACGGGGAAAAGAAATTCCTCCTGCTCTCGGATCTCGAGGTCGATCGGGGACGGCAGCAGGCAAATGTGATCCGCGTGGATTCGTTCTCCGAGGTCGAGAAGAAGGTGCAGGGCGGAAAAAAGAGGAAGCCCGCGTATGCGCGCGTCGTCGCAGCGTGGCTTCGCGCAAACAAGGCCGGCAGCGCGGTCGTCCCGGCGGATTTTCCTCTCGGCCTCTTCCGGCTTCTGAAAAAGGAAGGCGTTCGGCTGAAGCCCGCAAAAGGGTCGTTTTATCCGGAGAGAGAGATTAAGTCCCCGGGGGAGGTCCGGGCGATCGAGACCGCCATCCGGATCGCCGAGGCCGGGATCGCGCGGGCGATGGAAGTTCTCGGGGCCGCCGTGCCGCACCGGGACGGGCGCCTTTTTCTCGGGCGCAGGATTCTGACATCGGAAATTCTCCGCACCGAGATCGAGACGACGGTCGTCCGCGCCGGAGGAGAGGCGCGCGGAGACACGATCGTCGCGGGCGGGGAACAGGCCTGTGACCCCCACGGCCGCGGGGCGGGACCGCTCCGCGCGAACGAGCTGATCATCATCGACATTTTTCCGCGCGATACCCGTTCGGGTTACTACGGAGACATCACGCGCACGGTCGTCCGCGGCCGGGCGACAGGTGCCCAGCGAAAGCTATGGGAGACCTGCCTCGCGGGGCAGGTGATGGCGCTTGAGAAAATGAAGCCGGGCAACCAGGGGGCCGTAATCCACGAATCGATCAAAACGTATTTTGCCGAACATGGCTACCCGACCGAAATCCGCGACGGCCGGTGGCAGGGATTCTTTCACGGGACAGGTCACGGCCTCGGGCTCGATGTCCACGAGGCCCCGCGCTTTGCCGCAGCCACTTTCCTGCCGGGTCAGGTGCTCACGGTCGAACCCGGAATCTACATCCCCGGCATCGGAGGAGTCCGCCACGAGGACGTCGTTCTCATCACGAGACGCGGCCCGCGACTTCTCACGAAGTCTCCCAAACCGCTGGAAATCTGACACCGGGACCGGGGATTCTTCCAATCCTCTTGCGGATCGGCCCGCGCTCGCTTAGCACGGACTGGTGAACATCTACGCGCGGGCACTCCGGTATTTCCGGCCGTTCTTCTGGCCGACTCTGGGCGGCGTCCTGCTGACGTTTGTCTCGATCGCGTTCAACCTGCTGAAGCCCTGGCCTTTCAAATATATCGTCGACGGCGTGCTCGACACAACGAAGGGGACATCGGCCGCGCGGGAATTTGTGCAGCATTGGTTCGGGGAGGGCAACCCGGCCGGCGCCGTTCTCTGGCTTTCGCTGGTGATGGTCGCAATCAGCCTGCTGGCGGGCCTGGTGAACATGGCGTCGAATTTCCTTTTCATCCGGGTCGGCCTGCGCTCGCTGCTGCAACTGCGCACCGACCTCTACTCGGCGCTGCAGGCGCTGCCGCTCAAGTTCCACGACGCGAGGCGGAGCGCGGACTCGAGCTTCCGCGTCGCCTACGATTCCCAGAGCATCCAGACGATCTACAACAAGGGGTTCGCGACGATTCTGTCGTCGATCGTCATGCTCGTCTCCGCGCTGGCCGTAATGTTCCGGATGAACTGGCCGCTGACCCTGGCCTCGCTGGTGATCCTTCCCTTCATCGTCCTCGCGATCCGCCACTACGCGGAGCGGGTGCGAAAACAATCCACCACCATCCAGGAACGCGAGAGCGACCTGCTGACGCTGGCGCAGGAAGGGTTGAGCCAAATCCGGATGGTGCATGCGTTCGGGCGTGAGGCTTTTGAAGTCGGGCAGTTCAGCCGCCGGGCGGCGCAAAGCCTGGAGGCCAACATGCGGCTCAACATGACATCGGTCGCGAGCGCACTGGTGGTGGGCACGCTCATGGCTTTGGGGACGGCGCTCATGTATTACGTGGGCTCGGTCCAGGTGCTGCAAAGCAAAGGAACCTTCACCCTCGGCGACCTTCTCGTCTTCGCCTCCTATCTGGTGATGCTTTACCAGCCGCTGGAGCAGTTGACCTATACGGCGTGGGCGCTGGAGGGGGCCGCCGCCGGAGCGGCGAGGTGCTTCGAGGTTCTTGACCGCGACAACGACGTGCCCGATGCCCCGGATGCAAAAGTCCTCGAGTCGGTCCGGGGGCAGATCGAGTTCAGCGGCGTTTCGTTCGGATACACGGACGAGCGCGTGATTTTGAGCGACATCGGATTCACGGTCGAACCCGGGCAGACTGTCGCGTTTGTCGGCGGCACGGGAACCGGCAAGAGCACGCTTCTGAGCCTGGTGCCCAGGTTTTATGATCCGGAGAACGGCGTGGTTTCGCTCGATGGGCACGACCTGTGCCACCTCACAAAAAAAAGCCTGCGCTCGCACATCGGAATGGTCCTGCAGGACACCCTGCTCTTTTCGACCACGATCAAGGAAAACATCGCCTACGGCAAACCCGGGGCGACCGACGAGGAGATCGTCGAGGCCGCAAAGCGGGCGCAGGCGTATGATTTCATCATGCAGATGCCGGACGGGTTCGACAGCCCGGTCGGCGAGCG
>JBAWVC010000071.1:0-11721 GCA_037147455.1 Verrucomicrobiota bacterium
TACCTACGTTCCGGTCTTCCAGCGCGAGGCGTGCCTTGCCGCCATCGCCCGTCGGGAGGAGTCTGTTTAATCACCTGTTCCATCGAATGGGCGGTGGAGAACCCCGAGGAGGCGGCAAGACGCCCATGTCACGGTGTGTTTTCCGCGCGGCAATTCGAGATCTCTGCCCCGGAAGGCGCTGCGCGATTCTTCAGGCCGCGTCTTTTTCCTGCTTTTTGCGGATGAGGGGGGAGCGTTTGCCTTCGACGACGGCGCGGTTGATCGTAACCTCTGCGATGTCATCGCGGCCCGGGGATTCGAACATGATGTCGAGCATGATCCGCTCGAGCATGGCGCGGAGCGCGCGGGCGCCGGTGCCTTTTTTCAAGGCTTCGGAAGCGAGTGCGCGCAGGGCGTCCTTCGTCATGTTGAGTCCGACGCCGTCCATGCCGAGCAGCTTGGTGAACTGCTTGACCATGGCATTCTTCGGCTCAGTGAGGATCGTGACCAGCTCGTCCTCGGTCAGCTCGTCGAGGGTGGCGACGACCGGGAGGCGGCCGATGAATTCAGGGATGAGCCCGAAGCTCAGGAGGTCTTCGGGTTCGACTTTTTTCAGGGCCTCGCGCTGGAGGAAATCCTCCGAAACATCCTCGCGGCTGTGGAAGCCCATCGCGCGGCCGCCCATGCGCCGGTGGACGATCTTGTCGAGCCCGACGAAAGCGCCGCCGCAGATGAAGAGGATTTTTTCCGTGTTGACCTGGATGTATTCCTGGTGCGGGTGCTTCCGCCCGCCCTGCGGAGGGACGTTGCAGACCGTGCCCTCGAGCATTTTCAATAATGCCTGCTGGACGCCCTCGCCGGAGACGTCGCGCGTGATGCTCACGTTCTCGGTCTTGCGTCCGATCTTGTCGATCTCGTCGATATAGACGATCCCCATCTCGCAGCGCTTCACGTCGTAGTCGGCGTTCTGGAGGAGGCGGAGGATGATGTTCTCGACGTCTTCGCCCACGTAGCCGGCCTCGGTGATCGAGGTGGCGTCGGCGATACAGAACGGGACATCGAGGATTTTCGCGAGCGTGCGCGCGAGGAGGGTTTTGCCCGAGCCCGTCGGGCCGATCAGGAGGATGTTGCTCTTTTCGATCTCCACATCAGCGAGCGGGTCGAGGCCGACCGAGGACGGCGTCTCCTGGAGCAGGCGCTTGTAGTGGTTGTGCATCGCCACGGCGAGCACCTTCTTGGCAAAATTCTGACCGATCACATGCTGGTCGAGTTGGTGCTTGATGTCCGCCGGCTTGGGGACCCGGATCGCGCTCTTCGCCTTCTTGTTTTCCTCCTTGAATTCCTTGTCCAGAATCCCTTTGCAGACGGTGATGCAGCTGTCGCAAATATAAACGCCGGGGCCGGCGATCAGCTTGCGGACCTCCGCGTGGCTCTTGCCACAGAAAGAACACATCGTCAGGTTGGTAGCGCGCGCCATGAGAAATTATTCGGCGGGTTTATCGAGGCCTTTGAGCTCCTTGCGGGACTTTACAACCTCATCGACAAGCCCGTATTCCTTCGCCTCCTCGGCCGTCATGTAATAGTCGCGGTCGGCGTCCTTGTTCACCTGCTCGGCCGGTTTTCCGGTGTGGAACGAAAGGATCCGGTTCAGCCGCTTCTTCAGTTTGAACATGAACTCGACCTGGCGTTCCACGTCGCTGGCCTGGCCTTGCGCGCCGCCGGAGACCTGGTGGATCATGATGTCGGAGTTCGGCAGCGCGAAGCGCTTGCCCTTGGTCCCGGCGCAGAGAAGGACCGCCCCCATGCTCGCGGCGATGCCGATGCAGTAGGTGTTCACGTCGCAGGTCACGAACTGCATCGTGTCGTAGATCGCGAGCCCCGAGGTGACCGACCCGCCCGGCGAGTTGATGTAGATGCTGATGTCCTTTTTTGCATCTTCCATCTGCAGGAAAAGCAGCTGGGCGATGACGAGGTTGGCGACATGATCATCAATCGGCATGCCGATGAAAATGATGCGGTCCTTCAGGAGCCGCGAGTAGATGTCGTAGCTGCGCTCTCCGCGCCCGGTCTGTTCAACAACGATGGGAACCAACATAAAGATTAAGCTTTGGCCGCTCCTGCGGCCGGTTCGCGAACCGTAACATTGGCCGCGATCAAATCAAGCGCCTTGCCCATGAGTATCTGCTCGCGGATCGGGCCGAGGCCCTCGCGCGCCTGCAGGTCCTTGACCAGTTTTTTGACCGGGATCTCGTAGCGCCGCGCCATCTCCGAGACCGCCATCACCATGTCGGTATCGTTCACCTCGAGCTTCTCCTTCTCGGCGATGCGCAGGAGGAGGAAATTCCCGCGCACGCGGTCGAGCGCGCTCTGCTGGGCGAGCCCGACGAGCTCGTCCTGGTGGGTGCGCAGCTCGTCGTCGCTGACGCCGCGGACCTGGTTCTCCTGGACGATTTCGCGCAGGATGCTCGAGACCTCGCGCTGGACGGCCTGGGCGGGCAGCTCGCATTGGACGAGGGCGAGAAGCTGCTTCAGGGCCGCGTTGCGCTTGCCGTTCTGAAATTGAGATTCCGCGAGGTTTTCGAGGCGCTCGCGGATTTCCGCGCGGAGGGTTTCGAGGGTTTTTCCGGGCTCGATTTTTTCCGCGAGGGCGTCATCGAGCGGCGGGAGCTGCTTTGAGTTGATGCCGTGGAGGGTCGCGGAGTAGCTGACCTTCGATCCGCGGAGATCTTCGAGCGGGAAATCCGCGGGGACATCGAGCGCGAACGCGCGCTCCTCGTTGATCGCCATCCCCTCGATCGCTTTGGCGAAGCCGGGCACCAGCGTCCCCTCGTCCATGAAGATCCAGGCGTTCCGGCGGCCCTGCAGCTGGGCGGGGGCTTTCGGGAGAGCCTCGGAGAGCAGTTGGTCGCCGATCTTCCCCTCGTAGGTCAGCACGGCGAAGTCCCCCATCGCCAACGCGCGGCCTTCGACGGCCTCGAACGTGGCGTGCGGGTCGCGGAATTGCTCCAGCCATTTTTGAACGTCCTCCTCGGCGACCGACCGCTTTTCCAACTCGACGGTGATTGCAGAATAATCCGGCAGTTCGAACTCCGGCGCCGTGACGACGCTCGCGCGGTAGCGCATGGTTTTGTCGTCGCCGATCTGTACGTCCTCGACTTTGGAAACCGACAGGACGCGGAGGTTCTTCTGCTTGATCGCCTCGTTGATGCTGTCGCGCAGCAGCTTTTTTTCGAGCTCCTCGCGGATGTCCTTCGCGAAGCGCGTGTCGATCAGCGACTGCGGAGCCTTGCCGGGCCGGTATCCCGGGATCCTGGCCTGGCGTTGAAAATCTTTGGCAATGGACTGCCATTCACGCGTCACCTGGTCGGCGGCAAGCTCGACTTGAAGGTTGACGATACAATTGGGTTGAGGATCACAAACGACATTCATGGGCAATCGTCCATTTGAGCACAGGATTTCCCATCGGGCAACCGTGAACCCGAAAAAAGTGTTGTGCCGTTGTGCCGAGCGCGCGTGCGCGTGCGCGCGTCGCGAAAGTCGAGCGCCCTTCCACATTTCTGCAAGAAGCCGGGTCGTCCCCGGCCCGGCAGGAAAACCGTTCGCTGTCCCGGTCAGCCTTTTGCGGGCGATCCGGCCGAAAGCCCCATCATCAACATCGCCGACCCACTGAAGAGCGACTGGATGCCGTAAAGGATTCCGAGGATCCCTGCGGAGTCGAGCGGCCACTTGGCATAGATCATTCCGCCGAGCAGGAGGGCGACAACGCCGTTAAGCATGAGCCAGACCCAGGCCGGGTTCGCGCGCATCCGGACCGAAGTCACGAGGCACAGGATGCCCTCCGTCAGGAAAACCGCCGCCACGATGAGAGTGAGCGCGGCCACGCCGGCGATCGGAAAAAACAGGAGCGCCGACCCCGCAGCGATGCGAATGACCGCAGAGAGCGAGGAGAGGAAGCGGTGCGCGCTGCTTTTTCCAAACACCGCCTGGAAGATCGCGATGGCGCCGGTGACCAGGCAGAGGGCGCCGAGCAACTGCGTGAGGACCAACGAAAAAAGCGCGGGGGTGGAGATGGCGAAAACGCCGACGATCAGGGAGAGGGCCCCTCCGAAGAGGAACCATGTCCGGCTGTGCGAAACGCTGCCTTGTGATGTGCTCATGGGATCAATCCTCCAGGGTGAAGCCGATTTTGACTGTCACCTGCCAATGGGCGATGCGGTCGTTTTCGATTTGTCCGCGCGTCTCGACCACCTCGAACCAGCGCAGGTTGCGGAGCGACTGGGCGGCTTTTGCCACCGCGTTCTGGACCGCCTCTTCAATGCTGTTCGGGGAGGAACCGACGAGCTCGATTTTTTTGTAGATGTGATTGCTCATTGATTTAAGCCTACCAAATGGTGCGGCTTGCCGGAAGGGAAATCGCGGCCCGCCGGAGCCGATGGAAAATTCCGCTTGTTTTCACCTCACTTCCGCGCGGATGTTACCGCGAGATGAGTCACACCCAGAATGCGCAAGGATACGCGATGCCCGCCGAATGGGAGCGCCACGAAGCGACGTGGCTTTCCTGGCCCCAGCCCGGCTGCAACAGCTTTCCGGGGTCCTACGACCGCGTCGTGCCGACCTTCGTCCGGATGGTCGCTGCCCTCGCGGAATCGGAGCCCGTGAGAATCAACGTGAAGGATTCGGAGCAGGAGAAATCCGTCCGCAGCCTCCTGCGCGGAGTCCCGGCCGAGCGCGTCGAGTATTTTCGCATCCCGACCAACGAGCCCTGGTGCCGGGACCACGGGCCGATCTTCGTGTGCCGGAAAACCGCCCCCCGGCTCGCGGTGCTCGACTTCGAATTCAACGCCTGGGGATGGAAACTCTCGCCGTTTGATGACGACGACGAAGTCCCGAAAAAAGTTGCCGGGAAGCTCGGCCTGCCCATTCTCGACCACAGCGGGTTCGTTCTGGAAGGCGGATCGGTTGACGTCAACGGCGCCGGCACCGTGCTGACCACCGAGAGCTGCCTGCTGAACCCGAACCGCAACCCGAAGCTCAACCGCCACCAGATCGAAAAGAAACTCCACGAGACGCTCGGCGTCCGGCAGGTCCTTTGGCTCGGGGACGGGATCGAGGGGGATGACACCGACGGGCACATCGATGATCTCGCCCGGTTTGTCTCCAGGGCGACGGTGGTCACCGTGACCGAGGAGAATGAGAGCGATCCTAATTTCGAACCCCTCCGCAGGAACCTCGAGCGCCTGCGGGAGATGCGCCTGCCGGATGGCGAACCGCTGCATGTTCTCACGCTGCCCATGCCCCGCCGTATCGTGCGCGAGGGGATCCGGCTTCCCGCAAGCTATGCCAATTTTTACATCGCGAACGAAATTGTCCTGCTCCCTTTCTACGGCGAAAGCAACGATGCCTGGGCCGAATCCGTTCTCCACGAGGCGTTCCCGACACGCAAAATCGTTGGCATCGACTGCCGCGAGCTGATCTGGGGGCTCGGGGCCTTCCACTGCCTGACCCAGCAGCAACCCGCAGTCTGAGCCCATGAAATTCCGCCGCAACGTCGCCCTCATTCTCACCAGGCCGGGAGGAGAAATCCTCGTCTGCGAGCGCAGCGACTTCAAAGACTCCTGGCAGTTTCCCCAAGGGGGGGCCCGCGATGACGAGTCGGACCTCGAAGCCCTACAACGCGAGGTGCGGGAGGAGATCTCGCTGCAGCCGGAGTCCTACCGCATCGTCCTCCAGAACGGGCCCTACCGGTATACCTTCCGCGCCGGTTCCCGGAAGGACGGATGCGATGGGCAGGAACAGTTCTACTTCCAGGCCGAGTGGCTCGGCGACCGGGAAATCGAGGTCGATAAAAAAGAATTTCGCGCCTTCCGGTGGATCAAGCCGGAGACGTTCCGGATCGAGTGGGTCCCGCCGGTCAAACGCGACGTTTACCGGAGGGTTTTCCGCGATTTTTTTCAAATCGAGCTTCCGTGAATTTCGCAGGATGTGCGGAATATTGTTGACTCGGGGCGGAAAACTTGGGATTTCCCCGCCGCTGCCTATGCTTACATTTTCCGCTTTCACCGTGCTCTCGGCCACGCTCCTCGGATGCGTCTGGTGGGTGAGCCGCGATGATCAGGGGGTCTCCTGATCGCATCCATGCGTCCCTCGGCGCGTATTCCCGGCACTATGATTTCCTGGCTCTGTTTCGAATGGAAGACAAGCGGTCTCCCGAAAGATGAGGTTTCCTTTGAACCTTTCACCATCCGCGTCGCGGAGAAGCCGGAGCAGGAAAGTATTTTGAAGGCGATCAAAAGCGCGTTCTCGATGGACTCGGTCTGGGGGGATGTCAGCCGCCCTCTGGCAGAGAAAATCGCCGTGGATCTCGACGCGGGTTTTTTGCTTCCGGAACCATCCTGCGTGGTCCTCGTGCACGGGACCCGCGTCATCGGGGCATCGGTGCTGGATGTCAATCCCGATGCCGAAAACCACCTCTCCAGCGGCCCCTGCATTCTCCATGAATACCGGAACCGCGGGCTCGCGAGCGCCTTGCTGGCAGCCTCTCTGGCCTTTCTGAAAAAATCCGACATCCCCGTGGCGAGGGGATTGACCCGCGCCAATTCGATCACCGCGCGATTCATCTACCCGAAGTTCGGCAGCGTTTCCCGCCCCGTCGAGGGCGACCCCTTGAAGCCGAAGGCTGAATGATTCTGCGCGGGGCTTCGCATTTTCCGCTTTTCTTGGCGTAGCAACTTTGCGAGGTTGCTGCCTGGGATGCAGGGGATTTTTCAACAATACGATCCGGGGTCATTTTTTGACGAGATGTTTGGGAAGGACGGGCAGGTCCGTCCGCATTACGAGCAGCTTTTTCAACGGTTCGGGGAGCTGGAGCCCGCAGAGTTCGACCGCAAGCGCGTGCTGGCCGAAAAATCCTACCTCAACCAGGGGATCACCTTCACGGTTTACAGCGGCGACGAAGGCACCGAGCGGATCATGCCGTTCGACCTCATTCCGCGGATCATCCCCGGGGACGAGTGGAACTTCATCGAGAGGGGGCTCACCCAGCGGCTCCAGGCGCTGAACCTCTTCCTCCGCGACATCTACCACGAGCAGAAGATCATCAAGGACGGCATCATCCCGTCCGAAATCATCCGCAGCGCCAAGCACTTCCGCCCGGAGCTGGTGGGGTTCGACGTCCCTCACGATATCTACATCCACGTCTGCGGAACCGACCTGATCCGGGGCGCGGACGGACGGTATCTGGTTCTCGAGGATAACGGGCGGTGCCCGTCGGGGGTCTCGTATTTGTTGGAAAACCGCCAGGCGATGAAGCGGGTTTTTCCGCGGCTCTTCAACCGCTACTCGGTGCGCCCGGTCGGCAGGTATCCGCAGGAGTTGCTGGCCTCGCTGCGCTATGTCGCGCCGCGCGGAAACCCGGATCCGACGGTGGTCGTGCTGACCCCCGGGGTTTATAACTCGGCCTACTTCGAGCATTCGTTTCTGGCCCGGGCGATGGGGATCGAGATCGTCGTCGGGCACGACCTCGTCATCGAAAAATCCCGCGTCTTCATGAAGACGACCA
Organism: Verrucomicrobiota bacterium; assembly: GCA_037147455.1. Classification (GTDB taxonomy): domain Bacteria; phylum Verrucomicrobiota; class Verrucomicrobiia; order Chthoniobacterales; family Terrimicrobiaceae; genus QYQL01. Next base: position 7,538 of record JBAWVC010000071.1, read on the forward strand.
AGGGCCTCAAGCAGGTGGATGTGATCTACCGACGGATCGACGACGATTTTCTGGACCCGACCGTCTTCCGGAAAGACTCGCTTCTCGGGGTGCCAGGCATCGTCGAGGCCTACCGCGCTGGGAGCGTGACCCTTGCCAACGCGCTTGGCACGGGCGTCGCTGACGACAAGGTCGTCTATTACTACGTGCCGGCGATGATCAAATATTACCTCGGAGAGGAGCCGGTGCTCCCGAACGTCGAAACCTATCTCTCGGCTGTCGAGACCGACCGGAAATTCATCCTCGACCACCTGCCGGAGCTCGTGGTCAAGGCGGCGAACGAAAGCGGCGGCTACGGCATGATGATCGGCCCGCAGGCCTCGAAGGACGAGATCGCGAAGTTCCGCGACGCGATCATCGCCGACCCGCGAGGGTATGTCGCCCAGCCGGTCGTCCAGCTCTCGCGCTCGCCGTGCTTTGTGGACGGAAAAATCGAGGGCCGGCACATCGACCTCCGCCCGTATATTCTCTCGGGGGAAAAGACGGCGATCATCCCGGGCGGGCTGACGCGCGTCGCGATGCGCAAGGGGTCGCTCGTGGTCAATTCCTCACAGGGCGGCGGGAGCAAGGACACCTGGGTTCTGGATGAAGGGGAGGGCATATGCTGAGCCGCGTCGCCGATGCCTGCTTCTGGCTCAGCCGCTACGTGGAGCGCGCCGAGGCGAACGCCCGCATCCTCGATGTGAACATCCAGCTTCTTCTCGACTTCGAGGACCAGAACGCCGGAACCATCCAGCAGCACTGGCTGCCGATTCTGGCAACGCTCGAGGACCAGGAGCTTTTCAACGAGATTTACGAGGGGATCTCGGGCGATGCCGTCATGGCTTTCGTGACTTTCGAAAAGAAAAACCCGCACTCGATCATCTCGAGCGTGACATACGCCCGCGAGAACGCGCGCATGGTCCGCGAGCAGATCTCCAGCGAGATGTGGGAGCAGCTCAACCGGCTCTACCTCTACCTCCTGAGCCCGGCCGCGCGCTCGGCGTTCATCGACAGCCCGATCGATTTCTACCGCTCCCTCGTGGACAGCCTCCACTCGTTCCAGGGGATCACCGACGCCACCATGACCCACGGCGAGGGATGGCAGTTCCTCCAGGCAGGAAAATTCCTCGAGCGGGCGGACTCGACCTCGCGCGTTCTGGACATTAAATACCACATCCTGCTGCCCTTCGGCGAGCAGGTCGGCGGGAACGTCGATATCACCCAGTGGATGGCCGTACTCCGCTCGTGCAGCGCGATGGAGGCGTTCCTGAAAATCTCGCGCGGCCAGGTCACGAGCTGGGGGGTCGCCCGGTTCCTGATCCTCCACGACACGTTCCCCCGGTCGCTCCGGTTTTGCGTGGACAGCCTGGACCTCGCCCTGCACCAGATCTCCGGATGCGACCGCGCCCACTTCTCGAACGAGGCCGAGCGCCTCTCCGGCATGCTCCGCTCGACGCTCGACTACACAAACATCGAAGCCGTTTTTTCCACCGGCCTCCACCAATACCTCGACCAGACCCAGCTCCGCCTGATCGAAATCTGCGACACCCTCGTGAAAACCTACTGCCGCTGGCTCGACGAGGAGTGAAGCGGAAGGCAAGAGGCTCCAGCTTTCAGGATACCGATGCCCGAGATTCCAGACATCCTCAAGGCGCTCATCGCGATTGTCGTGTTGATCAACCCTCTGGAGGGGATCCCGCTCTTTCTCGCGCGGACCTCCGCGATGACCGACGCATTGCGTCTCGGAGTCGCCAAAAGGGCATCGCTGACCGTCCTCGCGCTTCTCCTCGGTGCCATGGCCGGGGGGAAGGGCATCCTCTATTTGTTCGGAATTCAGATCGCCACGTTCACCATTGCCGGCGGCATCATCATCCTCCTGATCGCGCTCAAAATGGTGCTCGCTCCACAAAAGCCGGATGATTCTCCGGCCGAGGGCAGCGGCGATATTGCCATCGTTCCGCTCGGAACCCCGCTTCTGGCCGGCCCCGGTCCGATCAGCAGCGTCATCGTTTTCTCCAGCAAGGGCATCGGCCAAGGTGGTTCTATTTGGATCAGCGATGTGATTCTGCTTCTGCTCATCGCGCTGGCCGCCGCGATCACCTATTTTTCCCTGAGGATGGCCCTTCCGGTCGGCAGGTGGCTGGGGCAGACAGGAATCAACGTTCTCACCCGCCTGGCCGGGATCCTCGTCGCTGCCATCGCCCTCCAGATGATTTTGAGCGGGCTGCTCGTGACATTTTCCGCTTGGAAATGACAAGGTCCTCTTTGCCATGAAAGAATCCTCACAAGCCCTGGGTGCCGGGTTGCCTGCCGTTCTACTGGGCGGGTTGCTCCCGGAAACATCCGGGCGCACACTCGACGAGATCCAGTCCGTCTGGCGCGATCGCGCCGCCACGCTTTTTTCACACCACCACAAACCAACAACACCATGAAACTCGAAGGAAAATCCGCACTCATCACCGGCAGCGCCCAGGGAATCGGCCAGGCCATAGCGCTCCGCCTCGCGCAGGAAGGCGCCGACATCCTCATCGACGACCGTCCGGGCAATAAGGGGGCCGACGAAACAAAGACGCAAATTGAAGCTCTCGGACGCAAGGCCTTCGTCCTCGGAGGCGATCTCGCCAACACCGCCGATGACCGCCGGCTGATCCAGCAGGGGGTCGCGGCGCTCGGAAAAATTGACATCCTCGTCAACAACGCAGGCGTCGAGAAACACGCCGACTTCTGGGACGTCACCGAGGAGGAATTCGATTTCGTCCTCAAAATCAACCTGCGCGGCACATTCTTCCTCACCCAGGATTTCGTGAACCACCTCCGCGAGACGAAGCGCCCGGGAAAAATCATCAACATCAGCTCGGTCCACGAGGAGCTCCCGTTCCCGCACTTCTCGACCTACTGCGCGAGCAAAGGGGCGCTGAAAATGCTCTGCCGCGATCTAGCGATCGAGCTCGCCCCGCTCAATATCACGATCAACAACATCGCGCCGGGAGCGATCCAGACCCCGATCAACACGAAGCTGCTCAACTCCCCCGACCTGCTCAAAGCCCTGCTCTCGAACATCCCGCTCAACCGCCTCGGAACCGGCTCCGATGTCGCCGGAGTCGCCGCCTTCCTTGCGTCCCCGGATGCTGATTACATCACCGGCACGACGGTCATTGTGGACGGCGGACTGCTCTGGAATTACTCCGAGCAGTAAAGTTTCCATGAGCAACTCCCTGCCGATCTACGATCTGGACGAGGAGATCGTTTCCGCGCTGACCGCCGGGAACCGGCTCGTCCTCCAGGCGCCGACCGGCTCGGGAAAATCCACGCAGGTCCCGCAGATCCTGATCGACGGCGGAGTTCCGGGCCGCGGGCGCTGCGTGATCCTGCAGCCGCGGAGGCTGGCGACGCGGATGCTGGCTGCGCGGGTGGCCTCCGAGCGCGGCGTGAAGCTCGGCGGCGAGGTGGGATACCAGATCCGGCTCGACAATGTTTCCTCGGCCGCGACCCGGATTCTTTTTGTCACGGAGGGGATCCTTCTCCGCCAGATGCTGGCCGATCCGGAGTTGAGGGGCATCTCCACAGTCATCTTCGACGAGTTCCACGAGCGGCATCTTTACGGCGACATCAGCCTGGCCCGCGCGCTCACGCTTCAGGAAACGGCGCGTCCGGATTTGCGGATTGTTGTGATGTCCGCGACCCTCGACCGCGCCGGGCTCACGGAGTATCTTGCGCCCTGCACGACCTTGCAGTCGGAGGGGCGGGTTTTTCCGGTCGATGTGGAATTTCTCGCGCATGATCCCAAAGACGATTCGCCCTGGGAGCTCGCGGCGGATGCGGTGGCGGACAATTTCGAGCGCACCGAAGGGGATATTCTCGTCTTCATGCCCGGCGCCTACGAGATCAACCGGACGATCCGGGAAATCGGCGGACGGCTCGGAAACCGCTGCGTGATTTTCCCCCTGCACGGCGAGCTTCCGGCCTCGGAGCAGGACCGCGCGGTCAGCCGGACATCCGCCCGCAAGGTCATCGTCTCGACGAATGTCGCCGAGACGTCGCTGACGATTGACGGCGTGACTTTGGTCGTGGACTCCGGGCTCGCACGCGTGGCCCGCTACGATGCCCATCGCGGGATCAACACGCTCCTCATCGAAAAAATCAGCCATGCCTCGGCCGACCAG
>JBAWVC010000072.1:0-11199 GCA_037147455.1 Verrucomicrobiota bacterium
GCGAGGACTTCGAACCGACCGATCCCAACGAGGAGTCGTTGAAAAAACATGGTAATCACAAGGCCTACGTTTGGCTTCGCACCGGCCAATCTCAGCGCTGGGAATCCGAGTTGCCGGAGGCGTTGCGCGGCGGTCTCGGCGGGCCGGGCCTCCCGATCTGGGGGAACATGCGGGTATTCCCGAAGCGGGTCGAAATCACGGCCCTCAGCGAAAACCATTTCCGTCCGATGCAGAAAATGGTCGAGGCCTTTTTCGGAGATATTCTCGTGTTTGAAAAAGAATCGGTGAGCGATCTGGCGAAGCAAACGTGGCCAGAGCATGAAAACGAAGCGCCCGCCCAGCGCCGACTGGCTGTGTCCACTTCCCTTGTCCCTGAAGGAATCAAGGATGTGGGCGAGGTGATGCAGGAAATCTTCCATTCGCATTACAAAAAGTTTCTCGACGACCGGATTCCCGCGCTCGACAACATGACCCCTCGCGAGGCGGCGGGGCGTCCTGAAATGCGCGACCGCCTGGTCAATCTCATGAAGGGCCATCTGCAAACGATGGATGGACACAGCAAGAAAGACGGGCGCATCTACGACATTGGCTGGGTTCTGGATGAGCTCGCTCTCGGAGAGATGAACGTGCCCGCCCGCGCGGTGTCCGCGACGCACTCCGAAGATTGGTGGGAGGAGATCGGCGAAGAGGAATTCGCCGACCGCCTTCAAAGCGGAATCGCCGACCCGGAGGGCTGCCGCACCATCGAAGATTTTCCGCCGATTGCCGAATACTTCGATAAACTTGCCCCGGTATTGCTTAACTCGAAGGAACAGGACTCTCTCATTCTCCTCGTCAATTGCGCAATCGGCGTGTTGCTTCCGGAGGATGTCGTCCCCGGCCCCATCGAAGAGGCGGAAATGATTCGAGCCACCGAAACGGTCTTCGAGCAGATCATTCCCAAGGTTGCTACGCCACTTGAGTTTGTGGACCCGATCAAGAGCTTGGCAGAGATTTCCGTGCAACCCGCCATTCTTTCGTTTGCGGCGATGCTATTCATTTCGCAGACAAAAACAAACAAGCTTGCCGGGCTCATCCCATTTGGAAAAAAGGTGCGCCTCGTGAGCGTTGTGCCCATGCTGGTCCAGATCGAGGCGTTCCTGCGGTGTCTTCGCAAATCTTCACTGGTCTGAGTGCCCTCCGAAATGTTCGAGTCCAATCCGCTGAACCCGCTCATCGTGCCTGGCCTCTCCAGACATCCTGATGTCTGCAGTCGAAGAGAAGCCGCAAGAGGCCGGAAATGGTTTTCTGAAGAATTGGCGGCTCATCTCACTTCTTCATGCGGCAGGATGTCTCCAGTTATAAAATCCGGCCGGAAGGAGCCGCTGTTATCCAGCGGCTCCCGTCGCGGGGCTGAATGGTTCAGGCCGCGGTGAAGATCATGTAGATTCCGCCGAGGATGACGAGGGCTCCGCAGAGCCCCTTGACGAGGGCGACGCCCTTCGACTTTTCGTTCCAGTTGAGGAAGTGTTGGACGAGTTCGGTGGACGTGCCGGCCGCGACGATCACTGAGCAATGCCCGGTGCCGTAGGCGAGGAGGAGCGAGGCGCCGTAGGGGAGGCTGGTGGATCCCGCCTTGAAGGCCACGGCCATCACGGGAGCCATGAAGGCGAACGTGCACGGCCCGAGCGCGATGCCGAAGACCAGCCCGAGGACGAACGCGGCGACCAGGCCCTTGCGCTTCATGCCCACCTGGCCAGCCCCCGACCACGGCATGGGGATAACTCCAAGCAGGTGCAGGCCGACGGCGAAGAAGATCAGGGCGACGAAGTAATTTCCGTAGGGCCCGACGTCACCCATCATGCGTCCCGCCGCAGCCGTGACGACACCGATGAGCGCGATGGTTGCCAGAATCCCCACGGCGAAAAGAGTCGAGATCGCAAACGCGCGCCGCATGGGAACGGGTCCCTGTTCGCTGATGAACCCGACGATGAGGGGGATGCTCGCGAGATGGCAAGGGCTCAGAATGATGCTCATCACACCCCACGCGAGGGCCGCCGCGAGCGCCCATCCCGGCGTGCCGTCAACTGCCCGCGAAAGCGTGATGAATATCGTTTCCATCTCAGTCGATGGGATCGTGTAGCATGTAACCTCTTATCCCGAAGATCCCCTCTACGAAACATGTTCCATGTTCCGCTACAGAAAAAGCTATCTTCGGCTTCATTGGGGTTTCGAGCTGAGATTCACTCCCAGTTCCTTCCACTTCGCCAGGATGTCATCCTTTCCGAAGAAACCCTCGTGGCGGAACGATTCCTTCCCGTCCGTGCCGTAAAAGATCTGCGTGGGGATCATTCTGACCCCGTATTCCTTGCCGGCCTCGGGCGTTTTCCACACGTCGATGAATTGGACTTCCATCTGGCCCCCGTATTCCTTTTTGAGGCCTTCGAGAATGGGGGCCATCATTTTGCACGGCACGCATTTGTCGGCGCCAAGGTCTACGAGGCGCGGCAGCTTTTTCGTGGTGGAATTATTGGAGCCGGCCGCACCCCCTGTCGGTTGAATCTGTGGAGGGGACGTGGGTATACCGGTTCCGGCGCCCGGTTCTTTTTCCTGGGCTCCGGCGATGCCGGAAAATGCTGCGGCCGCCGCGAGGAGCAGGGAGAATGCTTTCAGATTCATGCGTCTAGCCGTTTGCGCCCAGGAGTTTTTTGAGTTCGGCGTGGCCCGGGACTTTTCCAGCGATTTTCACCGTGCCATCGACGACCAGTGCGGGGGATGTCATCACGCCGAATGACATGATGGCTTTGAGGTCCGTGACCTTTTCGATTTCGTATTCGATGCCGAGTTCGCCGGCGGCGATTTTCGTGGCTTCCGCGAGGGCGTTGCACTTGGGGCAGCCGGTTCCGAGGATTTGTAGTTTTTTCATAGTTGATGGTGTTTGCGCGGGCGTTACATCAGGAGGTTGAACAGGAAGCCGACGGCCATGATGCTCAGGGCGACGATTCCAAAAAATGTGGCGAGGAGGAGGGGCTTGAGGACCCTGCGGAGAATGATCGCCTCGGGCAGCGAGAGCGCGATGACGGACATCATGAACGCCAGCACCGTCCCCAGCGCAGCCCCCTTCCCGAGCAGCGCCTGCACGACCGGAATAATCCCCGCCGCGTTGGAATACATCGGAACGCCGAGGATCACAGCCAGCGGCACCGACCACCAGACGTCTTTTCCCATGATCGAGGCCATGAAGTTTTCCGGCACATAGCCGTGGATCCCCGCGCCGACGGCGATGCCGATCAACACATACAGCCAGACCTGGCCCACGATCTCTTTCACGGCATCCCGGCCGAGGCGGATGCGCGCGGGCCACGAGAGCGATTCCTCCGCTGCGCCGCCGCCTGGTTTTGTTTCGAACACCCAATCCTCGACGTGCTTTTCCATCCGCAACCGACCGATCACCCAGCCGGCAATGACGGCGATGAGAAGACCGGTGCCCAGGTAGAGCCCGGCAACCTTCCATCCGAACATCCCGAACAGCAACACGAGCGCGACCTCGTTCACCATCGGCGCCGAGATCAGAAACGAAAACGTTACCCCCAGAGGGACGCCAGCCGTGACAAAACCGATGAACAGCGGGACCGCCGAACACGAGCAAAACGGCGTGACGATCCCGAGCAGCGCGGCCAGGACATTGCCGGCGGACTCTCGTTTTCCGGAAAGGATCCCCCGAGTTCTTTCCGGCGTGAAAAACGTTCGCACGATTCCCACCCCGAACACGACCAGCGCCAGCAACATCAGCACCTTGGGCGATTCGTAGACGAAAAACTCGACGCTCGATCCCAGGTGCGACCCGCGCTTCATCGCCAGAACGGAAAACGTCAGCCACTCCGCGAAGGGCGCGAGATGGCTGTAAACCAGCCACCAGAGCACTGCTCCGGTGAGGCCGATCACAATGCGGAAATATGCCCTCATGTGCAGCAGGCGGACTTCTGCAGGTCCGGGTAACGTCCGGGATGGTCGAGGCAGTCAATGAACCGGGACACGCACGCGAGCGTGAGGCGGTAAAACACCTGGAGCCCGCGCTTTTCGTCAGCGATCACCCCCGCCTCCCGCAGAACGGAAAGGTGCCGCGAGACCGTGGACCATCCCAGCCCGCAGGCCTCCACCAATTCGCAGACACACTTCTCCCGGCCGCCGCTCAGCTCCCTCACGATCCGGACGCGCGCCGGGTGCGCCAGGGCGCGGAAAACTTTGTGCGCGGTCGCGGGACGTTTCATCGCCTAGACTATTTCCTTATTTCGCGAAATACGCAATAAATATATTGTCCGGTTTCTTTGGAAGTGCGCAGGACAAATTTGTGGATGCACCCGATGAAGACGAGCGTTTCGGAATGCTGCAGTTCAATGGCCACAACGTGGCTTTGTCAAAAAGCCCAAGGTTGCGAAGCTACCTTGGGTCTACTCGAACAGAAATGCCAAACCTGAAGGGGTTGTATCGGACGATGGATACAACCCCTTTCAGGGTTGGTGTCGCACCACAGAAATCCCAGGGTAGATCGTTCCTCGCAACCCTGGGCTGGAGGATTTATCCCCGTTGGGGATTTTCTTGTGAAGATTATTGTCTTGGCCCGCCTCGGAGACCGCACAACCCGCCGGGCGGCGGAACTACGGGGACTTCCTGCGGTCCGGCGATTTCGGCGGTTCCGCCGGCGCGGCGGGGAGCCATTCTTTTCCGTGGAGAAGAAACTGCCAGTGTCCGCGGTAGGTGCCGAGTTCCCCGTAGAAGCTGAGGCTGCCATCGCTTTTTACGCGCTCGCGGATCCGGGGGCGCAGGTCTTTGTCATGGGTGAAAACATCGTAGTCCTCGCCCCGGACGCTGACATGCACGAAGCCGTGCGCATCAACCGTTGCCGGGGCTTCGACGAAAAAGACCCGGCCGTTGAAGGAGCCGTCGCGCAGGGTGACCTTCTCGGGGAGCTTGGCAGTTTTGACCGCGGAATCGAACAGGTCGACCGCCGAGGTTTCCACGCGGACCGGAGCCTCCGGAGCGTCGTCGGCGAGGCTCGGCTGGTTGAGCGCCATCCAACGGGTTTTGTCCCCGTCGTCAACGGTCCGGAAGCCCGCCGCGATGGGAAAATGGTCGGAGAACCCGCTGGGTTTTTTTGACCGGGACCAGCGGACCGGCCGCCCATAGACATCCGCGTTGAGGCCGGGGATTTTCATCACGTGAAAGCTGTTGTCGACGTATTGGACGCCGTTCTGGTCGTAGAGCCCGCGGGAGAGGATGAGGTGGATGAGCGTGCCCCATTCGTCCTTGTAGATGTCGCTGCCGCGGTTGTTCGAGGGGAGCTCGAACCAGAGGTTGTAGAGGTCGGCGTTTTTTCCGCGCAGCGCGAGTTCGTTCCCCTGCGAGCCGAGCACGTCGTTGATCCCCGTCTTCCTCATCGCGCGGTAGCGGCGGTTCTGGTTGTAGTGGGAGTTCAGATCGCCCGCCACGATGACATCGGCATTCGGGTCGCCGGCAAAAAGCTCGTCGAGACGCCCGCGGAGGGTCTTGGCGTTGTCCAGCCGGATCGCCTCGCTCTCGATGTCGCCGGCTCCGGATTTCCAATGGTTCGCAAAAACGGTGAGCGGGTGCCCGTCCACGTCGATGGTGGCTTCGAGGATCGCCCGGGCGTTTGGCGTAGGGTGGGTGCGGACGGCGGAGACCGGAAACCTGGAAAAGATCACGCTCCGGATCGCCATCCCGCGCCCGTCCTCGTAGGACCCCGGCTTTTCGTCGGTCATCGCCACATGGTATCCCTTCAGCCCCGCATCGGAGAGGGCCTTGAGCAACCAGGCCTCAGCAGGCAGACCGGCCACCGCCTCGGGGACCACGGGCCCGGCGAGGAGCTCGGATACCGTTTTTCCCTTCACCGAATCCAGCCACTTGTCGTAGTCCTTGACCGAGGACTCCGGGGTCTGGTCGAGCTCGATTTCGTTGAAGACGATGATGTCGGGACCTCCGCCGGTCCGCGCGAGCAACTCGGTGATGTTGCCGACCTTGACCGCCAGATGTTCCGGAGTGTAGTTCCCCGGCTGGTAGTCCTCATAAGCCGCTACGCCGTCGGCATCGAAAAGGTTCTCGACGTTGTAGGCCATGACGGAGAATTCGCGGGCAACCGCCGGAGAGGCGGCCGCCAGGAAAAGAGCCAGAATCGTTTTTCTCACATCCGATAATTTGGACGGGCTATAGCTCGACGGTTTCCGCATCTTCCTTCGGAGGCTTTCCGAGCAGGAACAGGCGGGCCGGGATCACCTGATTCAACCAGTCCAGGTGGCGGGGAAGGAACCTCTGGCGGTTGCACCATTCCGCTTCGACGAGCAAGAAATCCGGGGCGGCTTCCTCGACGATGTCGCAGAGCGTAAAACCCGTGTTCGACTCCACCGTGCGCAAATCGACATCCGCGGAAATCTCTTCCAGAGCCTCGCAAAGATGATCGAGGGCCGAGGTGTTTTCCTCGTGGCCGAGCGCCGCTTCCCGCGCGTGGGCGAACGGGCTGTCGGCGGCGAGGATGGATATGCTCGCGGGGGCAATCGACGCGAGGGCAGTCCTCGCGAGCTGCCAGCGGGGGCGGTGGGCATCAATCATCAGGCAGGCCGAGGTTTGATCGCCGGGGTCTTCTTCGGACGGGCAGGGGAGCAGCAGGAGATCGCACGGGGCCCGCTGGAGGAGTTCGCGCACCACGTTGCCCGTAAAATTTCGGACATCCTTCCGGGGGTCCACGGCCCCGGCGATGACGAGATCAAAGTATTCGCTCGAAGCCGCATCGACGAGCGCAGACGCCGGTGTGTCGCCCTCGCACCAGTAAATATCCACCTCGCCGCGGCCGAGTTCGGCAAACGCATCGTGAAACTTCCCCACCTTCTCATCCGAACGCTCCCCCGCATGGAGAACGCTGAGGCGGGCGCCGAACTTGCGCGCTATCCGGTCAGCTTCCGCGATCACCGCATGGAAACGCGGGGAAAAGGTTGCTGCAACAGCGAAATGGGGTTCAGACATGCTGGGAATTATAGCTTCGCGCGAATTCTCATCTCCTTCCAGCGGAAAATTAAATTTTCACAACATTTCCGGGAACGCACCGCAGCGGGCTCACTGGTTTTGCTCGAAGTAGCGGAGGATGTTTTCCGAGGTGGTCTTGCTGATAAATTCCCGCGACTCGTCGCTGTTGTAGGCGTTGTGCGGGGTGAAGACGACCTTCGCCCTCCGGAGCAGGGCATTGCTGGCGATGTAGCGCGAAATTTCTTTCATCCGTCCGACGGGCAGCGAGATGCGGTCGCTGTCCATCCCGGCCCCGCGCACGCGGTCGGCAATCTGCGCGCCCAGCAGGGCGGTGGCTCCCCCGTGAAAGACGCCCTCCTCCTCGATGACATCTAGCCCGGCCCCGCCGACCTGCCCGCTGTCGAGCGCCTCGATGAGCGCCTCGGAATCGATGAGCCGCCCGCGGGCGGTGTTCACGATCAGCACCCCGGGCCGGCAGCGCGAAAGGGTTTCCCTGTTAAAAATGTGGTGGGTTTCCTGGTTCAGCGGGATGTGGAGGGTGATGACATGGGACTCGCGGAGGAGATGTTCCAATGTGGTGTATTTGAAATCCAGGAGCTCGGTGTGAAGCGGGTTCGGGTGCGCGTCGTAGGCGAGGACTTTCATGCCGAAAGCGCCGGCGATGCGGATCACGTGCAGCCCGACCCGGCCCGCGCCGACCACCCCCAAGGTGCTCCCGCGAAGGTCCATGCCGCGGAATTTCTCGTGGGTGAATTTTCCCGCGAGCGCGGCTTCGGTGGACTCGCGGATCCGCCGCGAAAGCGCGAGCATAAGGGCGAAGGTGTGCTCGGCCACCGTGTTCTCGCCGTAGCCGCTGACATGGGTGATGGAGATCCGGCGCTTCGCGCAGGCCTCCAGGTCGATGTGGTCGACCCCCATCGAGCGCGTGGCGATCATCCGCAGCGCGGGGTGCCTGTCCAGAAAGGCCTCGTCGATCCGGTCGTTGATGAAAATCGAGACTGCTTCGACGTCCTCCGGCACATCGCGCAGCTCGGGCATAAACGAAACATCGAAGGCCTCGAACTTCTCCGAAAAGAATTCCTCCTCCTCCGGCTCGGTGGCCACGAAACAAATTTTCCTGCTTTCCATGGGCATGATTTGCGGGCCAGTATGGACGTTCTCCCGATGGAAACAAGCACGGCCAGCAAAGGACTTTTCCTCACATTCGAAGGCTCGGAGGGCTGCGGAAAGTCGACCCAGATCCACCTCCTCCAGGAAACCCTGCGGTCGCGCGGGCAGGACCCGCTGCTGGTCCGCGAGCCCGGCGGGACGCCGTCCGGCGAGGTCATCCGGCATCTTCTCCAGCATTCCCCCGAGGGTGCGGCGCTGACCCCCGAAGCCGAGCTCCTCCTCTTCGCCGCCAGCCGGGCACAGCTCGTCCGGGAAGTGATCAGGCCCGCGCTGGATGCGGGGCGCACCGTGATCTCCGACCGGTTTCTCGATTCGACAGCCGTCTATCAGGGGGTCGCGCGCATGATCCCGCCGGAGGTGACCGCCCGGATCAACGCATTCGCCGTCGGAGTCTGCCTCCCCGACATGACATTCCTCCTCGATCTCGACCGCTCCACCGCCCTCACGCGCATGGGGGGCCGCGACCGGGACCCGGACCGGATCGAGCGCGAATCCGAGGATTTTTTCGAAGCGGTCCGCCGCGGGTATCTCGAGCTCGCCGCCCGCGAAACCCACCGCGTCCGGGTCCTCGACGGATCGAAGCAGCCCGGAGAAATAGCCACGCAGATCCTGAAGCACCTCTCCAAAGCCGGGCTCCTTCGCTGAGGAAAAGGCTTTTGTTTTTGGCGGGGACGCCATTTGATCGGGGGTATGAAAAAGCGTTCCCTCCGCGTCGGGCTGATCGGTTACAACTTCATGGGCAAGGCCCACTCGAACGCCTGGCGGCAGGCGGGCAGGTTTTTTGAACTTCCGGCAGAGATCGAGATGCGCACGCTTTGCGGTCGCTCACCGGCGGGGGTGAAGGCCGCGGCGGTGAATCTCGGGTGGAACAGGACGGCGACCGACTGGCGGGAAGTGGTCTCGGATCCGGAGATTGACGTCGTGGATATCTGCACGCCGAACGACTGCCATTACGAGATCGCGATCGAGGCGGCGAAGCAGGGCAAGGCGGTCCTTTGCGAGAAGCCGCTCGCGATGAATGTCGCCGAGTGCGAGGACATGGTGGCGGCGGCCAAAAAGGCGCGGGTGGTGAACATGGTCTGCCACGTTTACCGGCGCATCCCGGCGATGGCCTTGGCCAAGGCGATGATCGAGCGCGGCGACCTCGGCGACCGGATCTACCATTTTCGAGCGCGCTATGCGCAGGACTGGATCACCGACCCCTCATTCCCGCTGGTCTGGCGCCTGCAGTCGAAGATCGCGGGCTCCGGCAGCCACGGCGACCTCGGCGCTCACATCATCGACCTCGGCCGCTACCTCGTCGGCGAGATCAAGGAAGTCTGCGGGCTCATGGAGACGTTCATCAAGGAACGCCCGCTGCAGGCGGAACTGGGCGACGGGCTCAGCGCCAAGGCTTCGGATAAAACCGGAAAGGTGACCGTCGATGACGCGGTCTCATGGATCGGGCGCTTCAAAAACGGGGCGATCGCCAACATGGAAGCCACGCGGTTCGCCCAGGGCCGGAAAAACAACATCACGATCGAAATCAACGGCAGCAAGGGATCGCTCTATTTTGATTTCGAGGACATGAACCGGCTGAAGTTCTACAGCGCGGACGATCCCGCCGACGCGCGCGGATTCCGCGACATCCTCGTGACCGAATCCATCCACCCCTACGCCGGCGCCTGGTGGCCGCCGGGACACATCATCGGCTACGAGCACACGTTCGTCCACGCGTTCGCGGATTTCACCAAAGCCGTCGTCGTGGGAAAAAGCGTGCAGCCGACATTCGCCGACGGTCTGGCCAACGAAAAAGTCCTTGCGGCGGTTTCAAAGAGCGCGAAAACGCGGGCGTGGGTGAAGGTGTAACCTCCTACTTGTATCCCGGCAGGAAGGCTTTCTCGGCGCGGAAGAGTTCGAGGGTCATGGCTTTGATTTCCGCGGGGCTGCAGACGGCCGCGCAGAGCGGGTCCAGGAGCAGTGCGTGGATGGCGGCTTCCTTGCTGCGCTCGATGGCGGCGGTGGCCCCGAGACCAAACATGGCCATGTTCGAGGCGCAGAGGGCGGCCATCTGCGGCGGGAGCGCTCCATAGCGTGTCGGCTGGATGCCGTTCCGGTCCACGAGGCAGGCCACCTCGACGCAACCATCCGAAGGCAGGTTGGTGATCAAGTTTCCGCCGCCGGCCGTCTGGTTCATGATATTGCCGTGAATGCGGAACGGGACATTTTTTTCGCGGGCCTCGATGATCCAGCTGGCGTATTCCCAGCTGCGCTTCCAGTCCATCGGCTGGGTGCCCCGGAGGAGCGCCATGCGTTCCTGATCCGCAGCCTTCCGCCAATCCGGCCAGTTGGTGGCGTAGAAACGCGAGCCGCCGTCGTAGCCGTGACGCAGGAGGGCGCGCCCCTTTTCCGATTTGCGGTAATAGGGGAGGTATTCGGAGAGGTGCCCCGAGCTTTCCGTGATGAATGCCCCGAAATGCAGGCACATGTCCTTGCGGATGAGATCTGAGGTTTTCGTCCGGATATCGCCTTCCTTCACGTTGCGCGGATCGAGGGCGTCGGCGCGGACGAGCCCCTCGCGGAACTCCCGGAGCCCCAGTGCGATCTCCCCGGCAAATTTCTTTTTCAGGGCCGGGTATAAATCTTTGCTGTTATGGCGCAGGGTGGTGAACCATGCCAGGTGGTTGATGCCCGCGCATTCCCACTCCATTTCCTCGTAGGGAACATCTGCATAGCCCGCCAGGAGGTTGCTGGTTCCCTGCACGGAATGGCAGAGCCCGACAACGGGAAGGGAGCTGGTCCTTCCGGCGGCAAGGCACATCATGTTCATCGGATTCGTGTAGTTGAGCACGATCGCCTCCGGGCACAAGCGCTCCACGTCCTTCAAGACCTCGATAAAAACGGGGACTGTGCGGAGCGCTTTGAAAAGCCCGCCCGGTCCGATCGTGTCCCCGATGCACTGGTCCACGCCGTATTTCAAAGGGATGTCGTTGTCGAACTTCACGCATTCGAGCCCGCTGACCTCGATGCAATTCA
>JBAWVC010000073.1:0-11168 GCA_037147455.1 Verrucomicrobiota bacterium
CGCTGTCCTGGGCGGGAAGTGGATCCAGGGCGGCCCGATCGAAGGGGTTTTCCAGTGCAGCGAAATTTCCCTGGCCTGGCTGGTCATGGGTTACGGGCTGCTCGCCTCCGTGCTGCCGGTCTGGCTCCTGCTGGCCCCGCGCGATTATCTCAGTTCGTTTTTGAAGATCGGGGCGGTGGGGTTTCTGGCGGTCGCGATCCTGGTGATTGCTCCCGTGCTCCAGATGCCGGCGCTGACAAAATTCATCGACGGGACCGGCCCGGTGTTTGCGGGGGCGGTCTTCCCGTTCTGCTTCATCACGATCGCGTGCGGCGCGGTCTCGGGTTTCCATGCGATCATTTCTTCGGGAACAACGCCCAAATTGCTGGCGCGCGAGAAGGACATCCGGCTCGTCGCCTACGGGGCGATGATCACCGAGATGCTCGTCGGCATCATGGCCCTGATCGCCGCCTGCACGATGGTGCCCGGGGAATATTTTGCGATCAACATGAAAGGAGAGCCGGCGGCCGTGGTCAAAAAGATCACCGATCTCGGGTTCCCGGTGACCGAGGCCCAGATGTCCGCCCTGGCCACCGAGGTCGGTGAGAAGTCCCTGATCGGGCGCACCGGCGGGGCGCCCACGTTCGCCGTGGGCATGGCGCAGATGTTTTCCCGGCTGGTGCGAAACCCGGCCGCCATCGCGATCTGGTATCACTTCGCGATCATGTTCGAGGCGCTGTTCATCCTGACGACCATCGATGCTGGAACCCGCGTCGGGCGGTTTCTGGTGCAGGACCTTCTCGGCCATGCGTGGAAGCCGCTCGGCCACACCAAATCCACGGCGGGCAACCTGATTGCCAGCACCTCATTCGTCGCCGCATGGGGGTATTTTCTCTACCAGGGCGTGGTCGATCCGCTCGGCGGCATCAATTCGTTCTGGCCGATTTTCGGCGTGGCCAACCAGCTTCTCGCCGTTATCGCTCTTTCGCTCGGAACAACCGTCCTGCTGAAAATGGGAAAGCTCCGCCACATCTGGGTTTCCGTGCTTCCGCTCGCCTGGCTGCTGGTCGTCACAATGACTGCCGGGCTCGAAAAAATCTTCGCCGCCGACCCGCGTCTCGGGTTTCTCAGCGCCGCGCGCGACCTCTCCGCCAAAGCCGCCGCCGGCGGGAAGCCCGCGCAGGTCGCGGCCTGGCAGCACCAGATTTTCAACAGCTACGTCAACTGCGCGGTCACCGGGACATTTCTCGTGCTCGTCATCCTGATCGTTGGCGCCAACGCGCGCGTCTGGTGGCAGTTGCTCGTCCACAAGAAGCACCATCCACTGCAGGAATCTCCCTTCGTCGCCCTCGCGGTAGCGCAGCGGGACGGCTTCACCCCGTGAGGAAGGATGTTTTGGGCGAGGGCAGATTGATTGTGCTGCCCGGAACCGCGAACACGCCTTCTCCCCGGTGGTGGATCGTCCGCAGCCGCTTTCGGCGCGGATCAACCCACGCCTTCACCACCTCGAGGATGAAAAAGTTGTATTTCCCGACGAGTTTCCGGTCCACCACCTTGCATTCCAGGTTGGCGTAACACTCGGCGATCAGCGGGGCCGCGACGACCGACGCGGCTACAGGCGTGAAGCCGAACTTCTTGAATTTGTCCACCGTCCGCCCGCATGCGTTCCCGCAAGCGACCACCTTTTTCGCCAGGTCGGCCGTCGGCACGTTGATCGCGCACTCCTCGGTCGCCCGCAACATTTCAAACGTGTGGTTCCGGTTGCTGATCACGCACCCCACGAGCGGCGGCTCAAACTCCATCATCGTATGCCACGACATCGGCATGATGTTCGTCTTCCCCCTGCGGGCCGTTGTCACCAGCACGACCGGGCCAGGCTCCAGCAACCCATAGACCTGCGCCAGCGGAAGCTCGCGTTTTTTCGCCATGTCAGACCCCTTCTTTGTTTAGGTTCATATCAGTGGATTCGCGCTCGTGTCGTCCGCGATGGGAATCTGGTGCGCCTCGGCCCAATCCCGGACAAACTCCTTCATGGCGCTGTCTCGATACTGATACCACTGCTCCAACAAGCCCAGCCGTCTGGCCGTGTCCTTGAAATAGCGGAACGCGCCGTTGCCCTTGATCGCCCGCCACAACTGCTCGGCAGCCGCGCCGTCTTCCACTGTCCCGATGAACCGTTCCATCTGCCGGTATTCGTGAAAATCAAACTTGCCCGGCGCATCTACGAACCGCTTGCCAGAATCCGCCGCCACCGCCTTGGCGATCTCTACCTCCTCCTTTTCCCACTCCGCCAGACTCTCCAAAGCCTCCTCCTCGCCCCCCTCGACCGCGCTGATCAGATGATTCTGCACATGCACCACGCTGCCCGTCTCGAGGTCCACCCAGCTCCCATGCTCGTCGGAACTAAATTCCAGCGCGTCGATCAAATCAGAAATTTTAACCAGTTTCATAATTCACCTTTCAAGGCATGTCTCCACAGACGCTGATCCGTCCCTGAAAGTGAGCTGCTCGAAAATCCGTTCGTCACCCCATCCCGCCGCGTAGAGTTTCGGGAGGACAAATTTCCGGCAGGTATCCGCTTCCGTGAGCATGGAGGCAGCCTTTTTACCAGAGGAACAGGCTGGAGGGAAAGAAGGAAGAGAACCGGTCTTGCTCTTTGGCGGGATTTGCGGAATTTCTTTGCTCATGAGCCACGCCGCTTCACCCACTCGTTACGATCAAATGTCCTACCGTCGCTGCGGGAGGAGCGGCGTTCTTCTGCCGGCGGTATCGCTCGGGCTCTGGCACAATTTCGGCGGCGTGGACGCGCCGGAGACCGCCCGGGATATGGTGCTGCGGGCGTTCGATCTCGGGATCACTCACTTCGACCTCGCGAACAACTACGGTCCGCCGCCGGGGAGCGCGGAGGAAACCTTCAGGCGGATCCTCGGCTCCGATCTGTTCGCCTACCGCGACGAGATGGTCGTTTCCACGAAAGCCGGCTACCGCATGTGGCCCGGCCCGTATGGCGAATGGGGCTCGCGCAAGTCTCTGCTCTCGAGCCTCGACCAGAGCCTCAAGCGGATGGGCCTCGACTACGTGGATATTTTTTACAGCCACCGCCCGGATCCGGAAACCCCTCTCGAGGAAACGGTCGGCGCCCTGGTGCAGGCGGTGCGCTCGGGCCGGGCGCTCTATGCCGGGGTTTCCAACTATCCGCCCGAGCTGACGAAGCGCGCAGCGGATTTACTTTCGTCCGCTGGCGTGCCGCTGCTGATCCACCAACCGCGCTACAACCTCTTTGATCGATGGGTCGAAAACGGCCTCTCGGACGTTCTTTTGGAGTCTGGGGTCGGGTGCATCGCCTTCTGTCCGCTGGCCCAGGGCCTTCTCTCAAACCGCTACCTGCACGGGATCGAGCCAGGATCTCGGGCAAGCAAGCCGCACGGGTTCCTGAAGGCGGACCAGATTTCCGAGGAAAAGCTCCGCCGCATCCGCGCGCTGTCAACGATCGCCGAAGCCCGCGGCCAGTCGCTCGCCCAGCTCTCGCTCGCCTGGGTTCTCTCGCGGCCCGCCGTCACCTCGGTCCTCATTGGTGCCAGCAAGCCCGCTCAGATCGAGGAGAACATCGCCGCGCTGGCAAATATCGCATTTTCGCCGGACGAAATCGCCGCCATTGACGCCGCTTGTTTGCTCTAGCTCAAGAAACCGCGCGATTGTTCATTGACGCTTCGCGCGGGGGATTCTTTAATACCGGCCCCCTTCGGACAGAAACCAACACTATACACACATCATGATCAAAATCGGTATCAACGGCTTCGGACGCATCGGACGCATGGTCTTCCGCGCGGCCGTCAAAAACTTCAGCAAAGACATCCAGGTGGTCGGCATCAACGACCTGCTCGAACCCGAGTATCTCGCCTACATGCTCAAATACGACTCCGTCCATGGTCGCTTCGACGGGGAAGTCTCGGTCAAGGACGGCAGCCTGATCGTCAACGGCAACAAAATCCGCCTCACCGCAGTCAAGGATCCCTCCACCCTCAAGTGGGATGAAGTCGGAGCCGAAATCGTGGTTGAGTCCACCGGGCTCTTCCTGGACAAGGCGACAGCAGAAGCGCACCTCAAGGCCGGAGCCAAGAAAGTCATCCTCTCCGCCCCTTCCAAGGACGAGACCCCGATGTTCGTCTATGGCGTGAACGACAAGAGCTACGCCGGCGAAGCGATCATCTCGAACGCGAGCTGCACGACCAACTGTCTGGCCCCGCTGGCCAAGGTCATCCACGACACATTCGGCATCAAGCGCGGCCTCATGACGACCGTCCACGCCGCCACCGCCACGCAGAAGACCGTGGACGGCCCGAGCAACAAGGACTGGCGCGGCGGACGCGGCATCCTCGAAAACATCATCCCTTCCTCGACCGGCGCGGCAAAAGCGGTCGGCAAGGTGATTCCCGCTCTGAACAAGAAGCTCACCGGCATGGCGTTCCGCGTGCCCACCTCCGACGTGTCGGTCGTGGACCTCACGGTCGAGCTCGAGAAGCCCGCCTCCTACGAGGAGATCTGCGCCGCCATCAAGGCCGCCGCCGAAGGCCCGATGAAGGGCGTCCTCGGCTACACCGACCAGAAAGTCGTCAGCACGGATTTCCGGGGCGAGACCACCACCTCGATCTTCGACGCCGAAGCCGGCATCGCGCTGGATCCCACGTTCGTCAAACTCGTCTCCTGGTATGACAACGAATGGGGCTATTCCAACAAAGTCCTCGAAATGGCCCGCGTCATCTCCAAGAAATAAAATTCGAAATTCGGGAATGTGAAATGCGAAATGATCGCCCGGCAAACGTGTCGCTCGAGAAGCGCTGCGCGTTTGCCTCGGCGGCCATTTCGCTCTCCCGAAAACTCCCGGCGAATCGGGAGTTCCACCTTTCCATAAGTCCTATGGGCCCCATTCGTTCCATAGGACTTATGCGTTTTACACTCAAACATCTCTTCCTATGAAAATATCCATCAAAGACATCTCGCTCTCCGGCAAGCGCGTCCTCATGCGCGTCGATTTCAACGTCCCGCAGGACAAGGCCACCGGCGCGATTACGAACCCGCAGCGGATCGCCGCCGCGATCCCGACGATCCAATACGCGCTCGACCAGGGAGCGTCGGTCATCCTCATGAGCCACCTCGGCCGCCCGGACGGCGAGCGCGTGGAAAAGTTTTCTCTCAAGCCGGTCGCTGACAAGCTCGCCGAACTTCTCGGCAAGCCTGTGACATTTCTCAACGACTGCGTCGGCCCCGATGTCGAGGCGGCCTGCGCGGCGATCAAGCCGGGCGAGGTGATCCTGCTCGAGAACCTGCGCTTCCACCTCGAGGAGGAGGGCAAGCGGAAGAACAAGGACGGCACGTCCACGAAGGCCGATCCCGCCAAGGTGGCCGAGTTCCGCGCGAGCCTCACGAAGCTCGGAGACGTCTTTGTCAGCGACGCGTTCGGGACCGCGCACCGTGCGCACTCGTCGGTCGTAGGCGTCTCGCTGCCGGACAAGGTCGCCGGCTTCCTCATGCAGAAGGAACTCGATGCGTTCGCGGCGGTCCTCGACCACCCGAAGCGCCCGCTCCTCGCGATCCTCGGCGGCGCGAAAGTCGCCGACAAGATCCCGCTCATCAGCAACCTGCTCGACAAGGCGGATGAGATCATCATCGGCGGCGGCATGGCGTTCACGTTCAAAAATGTCCTCAGCAACATGCCGATCGGCAACAGCCTCTTCGATCCTGAAGGCGCGAAAATCGTCATCGAACTGATGACCAAGGCGAAGGAAAAAGGCGTCCAGATCCACCTCCCGGTGGACTTCGTCTGCGCGGACAAATTTGCAGCGGACGCCGAGATTCGCGAATCCGATGACATCGCCGGGATTCCGGACGGCTGGATGGGCCTGGATGCCGGGCCGAAAAGCCGCGCGCTCTTTGCCGAAGTGATCGGGCGCGCGAAGACGATCATCTGGAACGGCCCCGCCGGGGTCTTTGAATTCGACCGCTTCGCCGAAGGCACGAAGAGCATGGCCGACGCCGTCGCGGCCGCCACAGCAGCCGGCGCGATCAGCGTCGTGGGCGGCGGGGACACCGCGACCGCCGCAAAAAAATTCAAGGTCGCCGACAAGGTCAGCCATTGCTCGACCGGCGGCGGCGCCTCGCTCGAGCTGCTCGAAGGTAAATCGCTCCCTGGGGTTGCGGCGCTCGACGAGAAGTAAAGGAGGAAGGACGACCGCCGTGTCTGCCACAGATCATCACGGGCCGGACGGCGCTGGCCCCTCCTTGAGTGTGCCAGCCAAAGGAAGCAAATGATGCCCCGACGCCACCAGACATTCCGGATTTTGTCCGGCGCTAATCCTCGCGGCGCTCCTCGGCGCGGTCTTCGAACCGCGTGTAATCCTCGAGGAATGTCAGCGGAACATCGCCGGTCGGTCCGTTGCGCTGCTTGGCGATGATGAGCGTCGCTTTTCCTTCGGCTTCCTTCCGGGCTTCCTCGTCCTCGGCGTAATATTTTTCGCGGACGAGGAGGGCGACGACGTCGGCGTCCTGCTCGATGCTCCCCGATTCGCGCAGGTCGCTGAGACGCGGGCGCCCTTTGGCGTCCCCGGTGCGGGATTCCGGGTTGCGGTTGAGCTGCGCGAGCACGATCACCGGGATTTTTAGCTCTTTGGCGAGCGCTTTGACGCCGGAGGAAATTTCCGCGATTTCGATCTGGCGGTTTTCCTGGGCGCGGCGGGTGTTCGAGCGCAGGAGCTGGAGGTAATCGATCACGACCAGTTGAATATTTTCGCGGTTGTGGAGGCGGCGGGCCTTGGCGCGCAGCTCGAGGATGCTGAGCCCCGGGGTGTCGTCCACAAACATCTTCGCTTTGGAGAGCAGCCCGGCTGCCGAGCTGATGCTTCCGAGCTCCTGCTTCCCGATAAACCCGTCTCGGAGCTTCTTGGAATCCACCCGGGCGCGGGAGCAAAGCAGGCGCTGCACGAGCTGCGGGGAGCTCATTTCCAGGCTGAAGACGGCGACCGGCTTCCCGGCATCCAGCGCCACATGCTCGGCGATGTTCATGGCCAGCGCGGTTTTGCCCATGGACGGGCGCGCGGCGATGACGAACATCTCGCCCGCGTGCAGGCCGCTCGTCATGTTGTCGAGCACATGAAACCCGGTGGACAGCCCGGTGATGCCGCCCTTGTTGGCGACGAGCTGCTCGATGCTGGTGATCGCGTCGTTCACCATTTCCTTCATCGTCGGGATGCTCGAGCTGACCCGCTCCTCGCCGATCTCGAGAATTTTCTGCTCGACCTCATCGACCAGCAATTTCACATCCCCCTGCTCGTCGTAGGACCGCGCGGCATATTCCGTGCACACGGTGATGACTTTTCGGAGCAGGTATTTTTCGCAAAGGATCTCGCGGTAGTAGTCGGCGTTCGCCGCCGTGGGGACGAAGGTCAGGAGATCGGTGACGACCGAGGCGCCGCCCACCTCATCGAGAAGCTTCCGGTCTTCGAGGTGCTGGGTGACCGAGATCAGGTCGATCGGCTTGCCGGCATTCCGCATCTCGACCAGAAGCTCGAAAATCTTCTGGTGGGCCGGCAGGTGAAAATGCCCAGCCTCGATCTGGGAAATCGAGTCGTCGAGGACGGTTGACGAAAGAAGAACCGAACCCAGCAGGCCCTTCTCGGCGTCCAGGCTCTGCGGGAGCGCCCTGTGAACATCCGGCAAATAACTCGCCGGCTTTTGTGAATAATCGCCTCTTTTTCCCCGGCCCTTTCCAGCGGGAGCCCCGTTTCCAGAAACGGGATTCTCCTCAGGACGACCAGGAGATCCGGCGGGCATTCAGATCAGGATTTTGCGGTGACCCGGCGGCGGGGCTTCCGATCGCCCTCAGGATCTGCTTCCTCAACCCTCGGCGCAACCGCCGGGGCGGTGACTTTGAGATGCAAGGTCGCCGTGACATCCGGGTGCAGCTTCACGCTCACCTCGTGGTCGCCGGTTTCCTTGATCGCCTTTTCAAGAACGACCGCGTGCTTCGGCAGGTCTTCGAGCTTCAGCTCCGAGGCAATCCGGTCGTGGATGTCTTTGGCCGTGACCGAACCGAAGGCCTTGCCGGTCTCGCCGGTTTCCAAAACGAAGGAAATTTTGAGCTTGTTGATCTTGCCCGCGAGCTCCTCGGCGGCGGTCACCTCGCGCCCCTCGCGCTCGGCGCGTTTCGCTTTCAGGTGGTTGATTTGACGCAAGGAGCTTTTCGTGACTTCGAGGCCCTTGCCCTGCGGAAGAAGAAAATTCCGGGCATATCCGCGGCGGACTTTGACAATGTCGGCTTCGGCGCCGAGCGACGGGATGTTGGCAGTGAGAATAATTTCGGTGTGGGCCATAGAATTAGAGATTTGGCGGGAGGGAGAAACTACCAGCTTGCCGGATGGTGTCAACCTTCCTCATGTGGAAAACGCGCGCTCATTTTTTTCGCGCCGGAAAACCCTGCCGCCAGCGCTTCAATAAGGGGCATAGTCGGGCACAAACATCCTTTCAGCGACATGCTGCTCCAGATCGTCCGGACGCGGGAGTTTCGCGTAGCCCACGGCGTAGGCCCGCTCGGCGACCGCCTTGGCGATTTTCAGCGAGACGGAACGGATGCGCGACAGCGAAGGATAAACGCTGCCCCGCGCCAGGTCTTCCGGCGTCACCTCGCCGGCCAGCGTTCGCGCCGCAGCCAGAAACATCGAGTCGTCCACTCTCTCCGCCCCGCAGCACAGCGTGCCAAGGCCCACCCCTGGGAAAATGTAAACATTGTTGCCCTGTCCGGGATGGATCGAGCGGCCTTGGTAATCGACCGGTTTGAACGGGCTTCCGCTGGCGAAAATCCCCCGGCCCTCCGTATGCTGATACGCCTCCTCGGCCGTGCATTCGGCTTTCGAGGTGGGGTTGGATAGCGCAAAAATCACCGGCTTCTTGTTGATCGCAGCCATGGAACGAAGCACTTCGGGCGTGAACGTGCGGCCCTGTCCGGAGACGCCGATCAGGGCGGTCGGTCGGATTTTTTCGATCGCGGCGGCAAGCGTGGAGACGTGTTCCGCCTCGTGCGCAAACGGGATCTTGTGCTTGGGCATGTCGTCCCCGCGGTTCTTGACCAGCAGCCCGCGCGAATCCACAAACCAGCAGCGCAGCCTGGCTTCCGCCTCGCCAACGCCTTCCTCGCCCAAAGCGCTGACAAAAAGCTCCCCGATTCCCGTGCCCGCCTCGCCGGCACCCAGGAAAAGGATCTTCTGCTCGCGAAGCGGCACCCCGGTCTCCTTCGTGGCGGCGATCAGCCCCGCCAGAGCGACGGCCGCAGTGCCCTGAATATCGTCGTTGAAACAGCAGATCCGATGCCGCCATTTGCCGAGGAGGTCGAAGGCGTTGTGGTTCCCGAAATCCTCAAACTGGATCAGGCTTCCCGGGAAAACCTTCTGGGATGCCAAAACGAATTCATTCAGGAACCCGTCGTATTCCTCCCCTTTCGCCCTCTTGCGGGACAGGCCGATGTAAAACGGATCCTCCAGAAGGCTCTCGTTGTTGGTTCCCACATCGAGCGTGATCGGAAGGCAGTAATACGGATGCAGGCCCGCGCAGGCGGTGTAGAGGGCGAGCTTTCCGATGGGAATCCCCATTCCGAGCGCCCCCAGATCCCCGAGGCCGAGAATCCGCTCCCCGTCGGTCACGACGATGAGCTTGACCCCCTGGTTCGGCCAGTGACGAAGCGTGCTCTCCACGCTGCCGCGATCCTCGATGCTGATCCATAGCCCCCGGGGACTCCGGAAAATTCCACCGTATTCCAAGCAGGCCTGCCCGACGGTCGGGGTGTAAATGATCGGCATCGTCTCCTCGAGATTGTCCAGAAGCACACGAAAAAAAAGGGTTTCATTCCTCTGCTGGAGCGCCGTCAAAAAGATATACCGCTCAAGGTCGGATTCCTTCCTGCGCAACTGCCCGAGCGCCCGCTCCACCTGCTGGGCCATGGAAAAGATCCGCGGTGGCAACAGCCCCCTCAACCCGAGCGCGTCCCGCTCCTCCATGCTGAATGCCGTGCCTTTGTTCCGCAGGGAATCCCGCAGAAGCGGGAGCCCCGTGGCAAAATTAAACCCGCCATGGGGCTGGATGTCAGAGAATTTGGATGCCATACCCTGCTATCAAGCCATCGCGACGGCGACATGTAAACAGAGTTTGCCGGAAATGTGATGGAACTCTTGACTCGGAGCATGAATGCCAACCCCTGCGCCGCACGCGCTGCGCGAAGCCGGGTGCGGATTCGAAAAACCTGCGTCCCGGATGCCGGTTATTGTCGCCTTTTCGCCTGCTTTTTCGCGGCTGCGAAAAAGAATTTTCACCGGTCGATTTTTTTCCAACTTTCTTGTTGACGTCCTGGAATGCTGATAACAAGCTGGTTCCAAGACGTGGGCCACGAATATCCGGCCCCGGCTCCAGGGGGCGAAAAAAATATTTTCGAAAAACCGTTGACGTTTCCGCGAGCTGTTGTATTCTGACAATCCCGCTAGCCAATAGGTTGGCAGGGAATTGATCTCCCGAGGGTGGCCTCGACACGTCGAACCAGCGGTTAACACCGCTGCGGGACGCGCCACCAAGCGGGTTTGTTTTTTGATAGTCTGATTCGAATTTTCGCCGGTCTCGGCAAAATTCAGAACGCAAACACAAATAGACAATCAGCAATATGCTGAATTGTGCGTTTCCGTCGGTTTTGTAATTTTAATTTGACGGCCCAAATAGTGGCCGGGTCTCACCCGGCAATATATGGATAGTCAGGAAATTTCCGCCAGCAATGGCGGGCAAACTTTTCACGGAGAGTTTGATTCTGGCTCAGAACGAACGCTGGCGGCGTGGATAAGACATGCAAGTCGAACGGGATCAGGCCTGTAGCAATACAGATCTGGTCCAGTGGCAAACGGGTGCGTAACACGTGAGCAATCTGCCGGGAAGTGGGGGACAGCTCGCCGAAAGGCGAATTAATACCGCATATGGCCAGGGAGGACATCCTCCCGAAGCCAAAGTCGCAAGACGCTTCCTGATGAGCTCGCGGCCTATCAGCTAGTTGGTGAGGTAACGGCTCACCAAGGCTATGACGGGTAGCTGGTCTGAGAGGACGACCAGTCACACTGGAACTGAGACACGGTCCAGACACCTACGGGTGGCAGCAGTCGAGAATT
>JBAWVC010000074.1:0-11121 GCA_037147455.1 Verrucomicrobiota bacterium
GCATATTCACATTCGTGTAATGCGGGCTCCCGTAGCCTTGGAGCGTCCAGTTGCCCGGGACACCGACCCGATCCCACGCGGAACGGTCCGTCTCCGCCGCCACGTCGGCGGTATTGGCATCTTCGGGTTTTTGATGGATGCGAAAATTCCAGTCGCCATTGAGCAGCTGAAACCAGGGGGATCTGGCGCGATCGAGGGTTTTGGCGCTTCCGGCATCCGGGAACGGATACAGGGTCGAGCGCATCGGCAGGCGGTTGATGGCGGTGAGAGCGGGGTCTTCCCAGATGCGCGAGGAGAAAAGTTTGCCGATTGGAAAGGAATTCATCGGGGGAGAGTTTCTCCGCTGGAGCCTGCCCGTCAAGGATCAGGTGGGATCGCGCAGCGGAGCCGGCGTCACGACGGAGCGGATGGACCCGTCCGCAAATTTTGTCACCAGCGAGTCTCCGTCCGCGAGGGACGCTGCGCTGCGGATGAGCTTTCCGTCGCTTCCCAGCGTGAGGGTGAATCCTCGCGCCAGCGCGGCCGACGGGCTCAGCGCACCCAGGACCGCAGCGTTTTTTTCGAGGCGTGAGCGAATGCCTTGCAGCCCGTCATCGCAAAACCGCTTCATCGCGACCCGGGAATTTCCCAAGAGGTGAATCGCTTCGGAAATCCGCTTGTCAGGACTGTAGGCCCCAAGGACGCCGCCCGCCCGTTCGAGAGTCAGGCGGCGGCCATGCACCCACCCGGCGGCCTCCCTCTCCAGATCGTCGGAGAGCCGGTCGAGGGTTTGCTGGTGTTCGCGGACCGACCGCGCGGGCTCAGAGAACAAGGCCGTGCGGCGGAAGCTCCCGATGTGCTGCCGGACAGTCTCCAGCCTAGCCCCGATGGAACGGCTCAGCCGGGAGGAAACCTGCGCGAGATGCTCGAGCATCTCGGCGGAATCCGCAGAGAGAATTTCCGCTGCGGCGCTGGGGGTCGGGGCGCGGACATCGGCGGCGAAATCCGCGATGGTGAAATCGATTTCGTGGCCGACGGCGCTGACCACCGGCACCGGGCTGGCGGCGATCGCCCTCGCGACCGCCTCCTCGTTGAATTCCCAGAGATCCTCCAGGCTGCCGCCGCCGCGCGTCACGACGATCACGTCAACCGGCTCGATCCCCAGACCGGCCGGATCTCCAAGCTCCCTGACCGCCGCAGCGATTTCCGCTGCCGCGCCTTTGCCCTGGACCCTCACCGGATAAATAACGACCGCAATCCCCCGCTGGCGCCGCGCGAGGACATGGAGAAAATCCCGGATCGCCGCACCGGTCGGCGACGTCACCACTCCGATCCTCCTCGGAAATTTCGGCAGCGCCCGCTTGCGTTCCGCGCCGAACAAACCCTCCTCCGCCAGCCGCCGCTTGAGCTCTTCGAATTTCGCCTGCAGGGCACCCGCGCCACGCTCCTGGACCTTCCGGACGATAATCTGATAATTTCCCCGCGCCTCATAGACGGTGATCTGGCCGAAGATCTGGACCTGGACGCCATCGGAAAATTTGATCCCGCGCAGCTGGGCCGCCTGCCCGGCAAAGAGCACGCAGGCCAGTTGCGAAGAGGCGTCCTTGAGCGTGAAATAGACATGCCCGGAAGACTGCCTCCTGAGGTTGGAAACCTCGCCCTCGACCCAGACCTCTCCCAGGCCGTTCTCGAGCAACTCCCGGACCTTGCGGGTGAGGGCGCCCACGCTCAAGACCACAGGCTCGGCAGCCGCCGCCGGGGCCGCAGATGCACGGGGTCCACCTTTCAAATTAAAATCCAGCTGCACCCCGCGAACAATGCCAGATTCCCCGTCCGATGCCATCCGATTTCCGCGTAGCAGGTTTTGCAAAACATTTGTGCGGCCGCATCAAAGTTTTGTAAATCGCGTCCGGCTCGCGAGCGGGGCTTTACTCGTATCGCAAGATGAGCGTCCCGTGGACTTGAAGCTCGGGAAGCGATGTCCGCAGGATGCCTCCGGCGGCATCGAAATCAAGCGGCACGGGGGTCTGGAGGGCAGGCACGTCGGGGCTCGCGTAATAGACGGCTTTCGGCGCGATCCCGCCCGGAAGCGGAATCGAGACTTCCTGGTTGACCATCGACGTTGGCGGCGGCACGTCCGACGACCACCGGCTGTTTTCGCCGAAATGCAGAAGCTGCACGACCAGCGCGCGGTTCTTCGGCGCGGCGAAGGTGCGGGCGATGCAGCCGGGCAGGGAGATCTGGAGGCCGGTGTTGAAAACGTCGTGTCCGTGGGTGTATCCGAGCAGCATCGCATCGTGGCGGTTGTAGGCGCGCAGGATCGCCTCGTTTCCGTCACGCAACGGCTGATGGTCGGGATAAAACATCGTGTTCAGGCCGTGCATCGTCCCGGTCTTTTCGTCCGGCTCGCCGACAACCATGAGAGATCCGCCGCCGGTCATCGCGGCACCGAGGACGCGGCGCAGGGCGGTTTCCGGCCAGGCATTTTGTTTGGGCTCCATGTCGGACGGGTAAAGTTTCAGGACCACTCGCTGTCGTTGCGCCGCGCGGTTTTGGACGCAGACATCCACGAGCGCGCCGAGCTGGTCGGTGTGGAAGCGCCAGATTTCCAGGAAGAGGAAGTCGGTGACGTCATACATCTGCTCGACGCCGAACTCGTTGACGCTGTTGAACGACACCAGGCCGCGGGGCTTGACCTCGTGCGTCAGCGACCGGACATCGCCGACAAAATCGTGCAGCACATCGCGGAGCAGATCCCCGTTCCGACGGCTGCCCTGCGCGTAGAATTTCGTGTCCGGGCTGTCGCCGTAGGTGTCGATTTCAAAACCGTCGAACGAAACCAGATCGGACGGACTGTCATCGAGCGTCCGGCGCAACTCGCCCATCATGTGGCCGTGCCAGGGCGAATCCCCGGCGACGTTCATCAGCCAAAACCACTTCGGCTTGCCTAGGCGGTCGGCTTTTTCCTCGGACATGATTTCGCCGTTGAAAATATTGGGCGAGCCATTTTCATCGGTCATGGGGAAGGGGAATTTCCGATAGACGCTTTCCGAGGCGGCGTAGGCGGCGATGTAGGCGACGGAAAGGATGTTGCGCTCGTGGCCCGCGGCGATCTTGCGCTGGATATCAACAGCATTGATCGCGATGCCGAAGGGCTCGAAGCGATACCTGGGCTCCGTCGGCGCGTAATTGCCGTGCCCGGGAAAGTAATCGTAAAACTCGACGGCGTTGATGTGCGCGCGGGCCAGCAGCACGGCCTTGGCATCGTAGTTGTCTGCTGTCTCTCCGTAAGTCGCATAAAACCCGTATCGCAGATCGTCCGCCACATTGCGGACCACAGAGACGATCGCATCGCCCCGGGCCACGACGCCACTGGATCCGGAAAGGGTGACCCGCGCGATATAGCCTCCCTCGCCGGAAAGCGCTGGAACCGGAAGACGGTTTTCGCCGTCCTTCCATTCGTGCGAGGAAGTGTGAACCACTTCCCCGAGCGGCGTCACAATCTACAAATCCAGACGGCCCGCGTTTCCGGTCGCGTTGGAGGTGACCACCAGTGCGTTGACCTCGTCCGGTTGGACCCACACTTTCCCGGGCCGGACATCGAGCGGGGCGGCATCGCTGGGATCCGCGCAGGGAGAAAATGTCTTCAAAGCCCTGCCCTTTTCATTTTGAGGAGCGGCCGCAGGGTCAGCGACAGGCAGCTGCAGGACCGAGTTTCCATCGTTGCCGGTCGCCTGGCCATGAGGGTCGGTCAGCCAGGACTGGCCGCCATTCTCCGATTCCGCGACATATTTGTAGGTGTAAGTTCCGGGGCCGAGGCTCGCCCAGCGATACCACATCCCGTCAGGCAGGGGCTGCATCGCGAACCGGTCGCTGGAAACGTGGCCGGCGTGGTTCTGGGCGAAGCCGTTGAAACTTCCCGCCAGATAAACTTTCTTCGCATCGGGCGCCCGGAACCGGAACAGCACTCGATCTCCGACACGGACCGGCGGCCCCTCTTCCCTGGCGGCGTCGGGAATGGATTCGGTCTGCAATGCGGACCAGACTTTGTCCCAGGAGCTTCCACTTTCCTTGCGCTCCGCCGCTTTCGGTGGCGGCGTCGCGTTTGGCACGGTTTCCCGCGGCGGCTTCGCGCACAGATTCAGGGAGACCGCCACGGCGGTAGCGGCGATGAGAAGGAAGACGGATTTCATATTGCTATACTGGAGGTGCAGAAAAATGCGGGGGAGACGATCATTGGTAGGGACGGATCGCCGAGCCGTCCGCTGATGATAGATCGGGCGCTGCCGCGCCCAAAAGTCGGGCGCCTCGGCGATGTGCCCCTACCGGGCGCTGCCGCGCCACTTCCACCGGTGGGGATATTTATGGATTTCATGCTAATGCGTTGCAGTTCGTCAGTTTTTGCCTCCCGTGGAGGCGATCCCTTCGACGAATGCGCGCTGGGTGAAGAAGAAGACCACCATCACCGGCAGCACGACCAGCGTCGAGGCGGCCATGAGCTGGTGCCACGCGGTGCCGCCGTTCTGGCTTTGGAAGCTTTGCAGTCCGAGCGCGAGCGTGAAGTGCTTTTGCTCGGTGAGGAAAATCAGCGGGCCGAGGAAGTCGTTCCATGTCGCCATGAACTGGAACAGCGCGACGACGAGCAG
This sequence comes from Verrucomicrobiota bacterium, assembly GCA_037147455.1. GTDB lineage: Bacteria > Verrucomicrobiota > Verrucomicrobiia > Chthoniobacterales > Terrimicrobiaceae > QYQL01. Next base: position 4,626 of record JBAWVC010000074.1, read on the forward strand.
GGCGGACTTGGAAAGCGGCAGGATGATCCGGAAGAAGATCTGGAATTCGCTGCAGCCGTCGATCCGTGCCGCCTCGGACATGTCCTTCGGAAGGGTCAGGAAAAATTGCCTGAGCAGAAAAACGTTGAACGCGCCCGCGAGGAACGACGGGACCCAGAGCGGCTTGAACCCGCCGATCCAGCCGAGGGATTTGAACAGGCTGTAGATCGGGACCATGATGACCGGAAACGGGATCATCATCGTCGCGAGCAGGACGAGGAAGACGGTGTCGCGTCCGCGCCATTCGATGCGCGAAAACCCATACGCGGCGAGCGCGCTGCTCGCCACGGTGCCGGTCACCGTCATCACGCACAGAAAAACCGTGTTGCCGGTGTAACGCCAGAAATCGCCCATCGCGGCGATCGCGTCCGGATAGTTCCGCCACTGGATGTCGCTCGGGATCCACCGCGGCGGCAGAGTCATCGTTTCGCCCAGCGGCTTGAGCGAGGTCGAGATCATCCACGCGAACGGGGCCAGAAACGCGATGCCCGCAAGGACCAGGACCGCGAAGACCAGGAGGTTCAAAAACCGGTTGTTGCGTGTTGGCATCGTTATTTCCCCTCGTAGTGAATGTGGTGCTCGGAGAGCTTCGTGGCGGCGTAGGTGAGCGCGAGGATCAGGAGAAAGAGAGCCACGCCGATCGCGCAGGCGTAGCCCATGTTCCAATAGTCGAAGGCATTCTGGTAAAGGTAGGTCGCCATGAACAGCAGCGAGCGCTCCGGACCATCCCCGCCCCCGGTCATAACATAAGGCACGGCAAACACCTGGAACGAGCCGATCAGCCCCATGATCGTGTTGAAATAGATCACGGGCGAGAGCACCGGCAGGGTGATGTGCCAGGTCTTGTGCCAGAAGTTCGCGCCGTCGATTTCGGCCGATTCGTAAAGGTGGCGCGGGACGCCCTGCAGTCCGGCCAGGTAGATCACGACCGCGTGGCCGACCCCCCAGAGCCCGGTGAAGATGATCCCCCACTTGGCATAGGCCGCCTCCTGCAGCCAGTTCGGCGGCGCAAGATGCGTGCCGAACAGGGCGTTGACGGCGCCGAACGCGGGATTGAGCGTGTTGTTGACCAGGCCGAGATCCCCGTTGAGCATCCACTGCCAGAGCACGGCCAGGCAGACCATCGGCACCAGCGACGGCAAAAAGAAAACCGTCCGGAAGATCCCCTTTCCGGGCAGGTCGAAATTCAGCAGGATCGCGAGGGAGAGCGACATGACGAGCCCGAGCGGGATCGCGAAGGCCGCGAAGAAGATCGTGTTGTAAACCGACTTCCAGAAAATCGCGTCCGTGAACATGTCCCGGTAGTTTTGCGCGCCGACAAACACGGCCGGCGAGAGCACCGAGTAATCGCACATCGAATAGAACAGGCTGCTCAAAAGCGGGTAGACGCAGAGCGCGAGGAATCCGAGGGCCCACGGGCTGATGAACAGCAGCCCGAGACGAAGGTTGTGTTTGTCGCCGTTGGTCATGGTTCGTCCCACTCCTTTGTCAGTTTTTCCGAAATCCGCTCCCACCGCTTCTGCTGGTGGTCGAAGGCCTGCTGGACATGCTGCTGCACTTCGTCCAGGGATTCTCCGGCGTTCGCCTTTTCCGTCCAGACCCGTCCGAAGGCCTGAGTCATGTCGTTGCTGTAGAGCGACCAGACCGTCAGTTGCGGGACGAACCGCGCGTTCGGGCTCTTGGCGAGCGCGAGGAATTCGCCGATGTGCGGGTTCGGATGCTTTTGGAAAAATTCGGCCGAGCACTCGCGCAGCGGGCTGAACTTCCGCTGGCCGAGGCAGAGCTTTTCCATCGGCTTCTGCGAGTTGACGTATTTGATGAACTCGAACGCCTCCTTCGGGTGCTTCGCTCCCGCCGGGATGACCAGCACATCGGCCTCCACCTGGGTGATGTTCTGGAACCGCGCGGGGTCAACGCTCGGAAACGGGGCGACGCCCCACTCGAAATCCGGCGGAGCAAAGTTCTTGATGAAGTTGTAAATCCACGGCCCCTGCAGCACCATAGCCACCCGCCCGGTGAAAAACGGGTTCTGCGGCGAAGCAAAATTGCCGAAGCCATCGCGGAACGCGAGCAGATCGTGCACCCCGAACCGGCGCGGATACGACTCGATCCATTGGAAGGCCGCGACGTTTTCCGGGGAATTCGCTGTGATGGCATTCCGTCCGTCCCAAAGCTCTCCGCCAAACCACCACCCCCAGATCTCGTTCCACCACCCGGGCTCGGCAGGCAAAAACCCGACCGCAGCCAGGCTTCCATCCGGACGGCGCTTCACCAGTTTCTCGTTGAATTGATCGAGCTCCGCGAGCGATTGCGGCGGGTGCTCCGGATCGAGCCCCGCCTCGCGGAAGAGCTTCTTGTTCCAGACAAGAGCCAGCGAGCTCGGGGTGGTCGGCAACGCCCAAAGGTGGCCGCGATACGAGCAGATTTGGCAGAAGATATCGATATACTGGTCGCGTCTCACGCCGCCTTCGGCTGCAAGCCTGTCGAGCGGGGTCAGCGCGTTGTTCTCCGCATAGACCGGGAGCGACTTGCCCCAGATTCCAGCCACGTCCGGCGGCACGCCTCCAGCGGTCGCCAGCATGAGCCGGCGGTCGATCTGGCTCACGCTGCTGAACTCGACAAAAATCCGGTTCTGGCTTGCGTTAAAATCGTCCACAACCGCCCGCATCGCGTCGGCCTCGAACCCGGTCCATTTTTCCCAGTATTTGATGGTGACCCGCCCGGCCTCCTTTCCGGAACCGGCATCGCTGCAGGAGCAGTGGACGGCCGCGAGAACGGCGAGCATCCAGCATCCGAGGCGGAAAGTGTAGGTTTTCATCGCCCCTCGTTAAGCGATCTCCGCTTCCAAACAAAAGTTTCGGCCGGCGTTCTCTAAAACGACAACGCCATCGGCAACCGAAACCGGCGCGCCGTCAACAGTTATCGCCCGGACATCCGCCCCGTGAAGCCGCACCAGGAACCGCTTGCGCGCAAATTCCGGATAGCCGTTGCCGGACACCGACGCGGTCAACGTGAGATGCCGCCCCATTTTTCCGAGCACGAACTCCGTCCGATAAAACGCCCCGTCGCGCGAGGCGAACGTCAGCCCGTCGTCCTCGTGCAGCATCGAGGGCGTCTCCCCGTCCGCATCGGGAACGAAGACGTGCAGCTCGACCTCTTCCGGATGGTAACCCATCGTGGATCGAGGCACTTCGGGCCAGGCCGGAATCACCGCGCCGCCGCGGGCGTAGAGCGGGATGAAGTCCATGGGCGCTTGCGCGATGACATATCCGCGCCCGGCGAATTTTTCCCCCGTGTGCCAGTGATGCCATGTGCCTTCGGGCAGATACACCTGGCGGGCGGTGCGATCCTCCTCGAAAATCGGTGCCACGAGCAGATGGTCCCCGAAGAGATACTCGTCGTCAATGTCGCGCGTCGCCGGGTCGCCCTGGAATTCGAAAACCAGCGGCTTCTGCACGGGCTCGCCGGTTTCCGAGGCCGCAAAAAATCCGGAGTAGATATACGGCATCAGCCGGTATCTCAAGTCGAGCGCGGCGCGGCAGAGCCCCTCGACGGTTTCGCCGAAAACCCACGGATACTGGTCGGCCTGGTTCGTGCTGTTGTGGTTCCGGCAAAACGGCGTGAGCGCCCCGTATTGGAACCAGCGCACCAGCAGCTCGGCGGTGCAGTCTCCGCCGAACCCCCCGATGTCCGAACCGACGAAGGGCTGGCCGGAAATCCCGAGCCCGAGCGCCATCGGGATTCCCATCCACAGATGCTCCCACCGCGAGATGTTGTCTCCGAGCCAGTTCGCGGCGTAGCGCTGGATGCCGGGGGACCCCGCCCGCGAGAGCACGAACGTGCGTTTGTCCGGCATGGCGGCGAGAAGGCCATCCACCGTGCCCATCGCCATGAGCAGGGCATACTGGTTGTGGTAGCGCTCGTGCGGGAACTCCCCGCGACCGAACCGCATCGCGCGGTCGGGAATGTCGCCGGTGGCAGGCTCGTTCATGTCGTTCCAGATCCCGGCCAGCCCGGAACGCACATGCGCGGCGTTGAGCTCGCCCCACCACCTCCGCGCCTCGGCGGTCACAAAATCCGGGAAAGCCGTTCTGCCCGGCCAGACCTGCCCGAGATAAATCGCGCCGCCCTCGGTCCGGCACAGCACGTCGCGCCGCACCGCCTCGTCAAAGACCGGATAGCCGGGCTCGAATTTCACGCCCGGGTCCACGATCGTTACCACCCGGAACCCATCGTCGCGCAGGCCGGCGAGCATCCCCTCGGGGTCGGGAAAGCGCTCACGGTCCCAGGTGAAAACCCGGTAGCCGTCCATGTGGTCAATATCCAGCCAGATCACGTCGCACGGCAGTTCATTGTCCCGGAGTTTCCCGGCGAGTTCGACGACCTTCGGCTGCGTGTAGGCGAACCACCGGCACTGATGGTAGCCGAGCGCCCAGAGCGGGGGAGGGGACATCCTTCCCGTCAGCCACGTGTAGGCGGACAGGATGTCCCGCATCGCCGGCCCCGCGAAAAGATACTCGGTGTATTGCCCGCCCTCGAAATGGATCAGGTATTCCTCCGGGCTCACGAACTCGAAGCGCCCGCGATAACCGTTGTCGAGAAAGAACCCGGCCACCTCCGCGGAGTGGTCCGGCATGTGATAAAAAAACGGGATCGAAATGTAGTAGGGATCGAACTTCGTGCTCGTGGGATCGACGGCCGAACTTCCGTCCGAGCCATCGCTGTAGCTCCCGCTGACGCCGGGCGACAGGACGTCGGTGTTCCAGAGCGTGTAGCCGCAGCCCCGCCGGTTGAACCGGCCGGTCTTCTCGCCCAAGCCGAAGAACGCGTCCTCGCGGCGGCATTTGCGGCGCACCACGAACTCATCGTTCAGAGTGGCGTAGTCCCATCCGTGCCGGCTTTCATCCTGCCAACCGCTCAGGATCACGCTGCCGTCGGCACGGTGGGCCTCGATCCGGAATGGATTCTTATGGACCGTCACCGACATCGTCGCCGTGCTCACCCGCGCGAACCCGTCTGTCTCCTCGAACGTAAACTCCGGCGCCCGCGCCGCGAGGTCGGCGCATACGGCAAATGTCGGCGTCTCATCGAAGCGCCGGTTGCGCGAAATCTTGAGCCGGATGACATCAACGCGGATGACATCAACGCGCAGCAACTCGCGGACCTGCGGGTCCACCTCCAACTCCATCCCGCGATCCGTGCGCCGGACGGCGGTGACGCTCCCGAGGAATTGAAAGTACTTCGTGTTCATCTGAGGCTTCGCTCGATGTTTAACCACTAATCTGCACTAAAAGTCACTAACTGACTGAGTGTTTGCAGATCAACAGACCATTCACCGAGCGCTTGCCTGAAAATTGCAAAAACCAGAGAGACCCGGCGTCCGCGTTGACGCGTGCGTCGCAAATCCAGTTCTTTATCGACAGAAAACCGGGGAGGTTCTATTTTCGCCCGTATGCATATCCCATCTGGAATGATGAACGGGGAGGTGTGTCCGGTGACCGCTGCCGTGGCCGCCACAGGAATCGCGGGAGCCGCATGGGCTGCGTCCAAGAGCGGGCACAAACCGGACGCGATGAAATTCGCGTCGGTGAGCGCCTTGGTTTTTGCCGGGCAGATGATGAATTTTCCAATCAGCGGCGGGACCTCCGGCCATTTGCTCGGCGGGGTGCTTGCCGCCGCCGTGCTGGGGACGCCGTTCGGCGTGCTGGCGATCGCCCTGGTCCTCGGGGTGCAATGCCTGCTGTTCTCCGACGGGGGGCTTGCGGTTCTGGGGGCGAACGCCCTGAACATGTCGCTCATCGGGGCCGGCGTCGGGGGCCTGATTGCGGGGCGGTTGCGGGACCGCTCGGCCCTTTCGCTCGCGCGATTGGGTTTCGCCGCGTGGGTCTCGGTCGTTCTCGCCTCGATCGCGTGCTCGCTCGAACTGGCGTTCGCCGGAATCGTTCCTTTTTCTCTTTCCGTCCCTGCGATGCTGGGGACGCATGCGGTCATCGGGGTCGGGGAAGCCATCATCACGGCGCTTGCCTTTTCTCTGCTTTGCGCACCGGCGGCCGATTCTCGGAAGGGCGCCTTGGCTCCTTCTGTCGCAGCGATTTTGATCGCCCTGGTGCTCAGTCCCCTTGCGTGCCAGCTCCCTGACGGGCTCGAATCGGTGGCTGGAAAACTCGGCTTCCTGCATGCGTTGGCCCCTGCTTTTGCGGCTCCGCTGGCGGATTATTCTTTTTCCGTGTCGCTGCCTGCGGCGGTTTCGACCGGCCTTGCCGGGCTGGCCGGCGTGCTTGCGGTTTTTGTCATGGGCCGCGCGATTTCCACCTCCTGGAATTCGCTGCGCCGCGTCCGCATTTCTTGACATTTCGCCGGGATCAAAAACAGTGGGAGCCATGAGCCCAGTCTCCCGGTTTATCGACCACCACTTCCGCCACTTCAACGCCGCCGCGTTGAAGGATGCCGCGAACGC
>JBAWVC010000075.1:0-11102 GCA_037147455.1 Verrucomicrobiota bacterium
TCAGCGGGGGATCCTCTGGTGGCCAGAGAAACGAATGGATATTTTTTTGTGTAGACGGCAGCCGCGTGGGGGAATTCCAGAAATTCAACCGGGGTCGCTACCCCTTTCAATTGGAGTCCCCTGAGAGATTTCCATTCCTGATGCTCTTCATAAGCTGTCCCTGCCACTCGTGGATGTGCGAGAAGATTGGCGCTGTGATCAGTCGATTTGGCCGAGAGAAAATAGAGATTCAGCCGCTCATCTTGCGCAAAATACACAGCGGCCGCGCATGGCGCGCCGTTATGATCAACGGTCGCCAGCGTGATGGTGGTCAACGAGGTGAGAAAAGCGGCCGCCCGGGTTCTCAAATCCGAAAATTCCTCAGGCATGGTAAAAAAAGATCGCCAGCAAGCAGGAAGCCGGTCGCGCCGATTTCAATCCGGCCCGCATGGGCGGCAGCGCAACATGGCATCAATAGACTTCATGTCTGCATATTGCCATCCATCCTCGCCAGCCGGCAAGACAGATCAGACATCCTGACTTGCGGCCGGCCAGAAATCCGCGCCTTGTTGGAGATAAGAGGCGGGTCTCCGGGCAGTAGGCAGATATTTCCATTTCGGCGCACAGCGGTCCATTATTCGGTCGAATGGGAACTCATTTTAATTGCATCTTTCTTTATATTAGACATTTACAAACTAACGCATCCTCCTTGGCACGCATTCTGCTGTGAGGGGCTTCATGCAAATCGTGAGCTCGATGTTTGAGAACCCCGGCTATCAGGCCACGAAAGCGATGCTGGACGTCGCCACGGTAAAGCACCAGGCCTTTGCGGCCAACATCGCGAACTCCTCCACCCCGGGCTACAAGCGGGTGCAGGTGACCAAAAGTTTTGAGCAGGAGCTGCAGGGGCGGATCAAAAGCGGGCAGCCCCTGAACCTTGACGGGCTGAAGCCCGCCATCGAGAAGGACCCCTCCGCCATCTCCTCCCGCATGGATGGAAATAATGTCGAGCTCGACCAGGAGCTTCTGCAGATGAGCACCAATTCGACCAACTACCAGGTTCTGACCCAGTTCCTCAACGGCTCCTTCCGGCAGCTCCGCACGGCCGTCACAGGAAGATCCACCTGAGCAAGATGACAATTCCCCCGCCATCCGCCTACTAATATATGGACGTTCTCGCCGCCTCCCACATCACCTCCAGCGCCCTGAATGCGGAAAAGCTACGCCTGGACATCGTCGCGGAAAACATCGCCAACGCCAACACCACCAAGGGGCCGGACGGCCTCCCCTACCAGCGGAAGACGGTTTCTTTTCAGGCGGTTGCCGACCAGGTTTTCGGATCTCAGGGGCTGCAGGTGGGGGTCTCCAAGGACTCGTCCCAGGGTTCCACGTTTTATAACCCGTCCCATCCCCATGCGGACAAAGCCGGGATGGTGACGATGCCGAACGTGAACCTGGCTTACGAGATGGTGGACCTCATGTCCGCCAGCCACTCCTACGAAGCTAACCTCGCCGTCATCCGCAACGCGCGCCAGATGGCATCCCAGGCCCTGAGCATCGGCCGGTAACCCTTTTCTTTTAACCATCACCCAATCCCATCCTTTCAGCCATGAGCCCTATCAACACCATCGCCGGCCCGGTCGCAGGGCATCTCCAGCAACCCCTGAACATCCCTTCCCGGCAGCTCGAACAGCCCGGCGGCGCCGGCGGCGTCCAGCCGGGAGCTTCCGCCGGAACCCAATCCTTCGGAAAAACCCTCGGCAGTTTTGTCAGCGAGGTCGATGCTCAAATCAAAACCTCCGGGAATGAGCGCAACAAGGTCCTCACAGGAGAAACGACCAACCTGCACCAGGCGATGATTGCCAGCCAGGAGGCCAGCATCGGTTTCACATTTATGGTCGAGCTGCGCAACAAACTGGTGGAAAGCTACCAGGAGCTGATGCGCTCGCAGGTCTGATCCTCGCCCCTTTCAACCTTCATCCCGCTTTCACCACCTCTCCATGAAGCATGTATTCCATCAGTTTTCCCTGATCTGGCGCGAGCTGGGGCTCAACCAAAAAATCAGCATCGTTCTTGCCGGGGCCATGGTGATAGGAGGGCTGACCGCCTTGCTGTTCTGGTCCAACAAGCCGCAGATGAAGCTGCTCTACGGCGGCCTGGCGGAGAAGGAGGCGGGGGAGGTGCTCGCGGTCCTCGAGGAGTCGGGGGTCAAATACGAAATCGGCGGAGGCGGGCGCTCGATCTATGTCGCCGGGGATAAGGTTTACAAGGCGCGCATGGACCTCGCCGCCAAGGGCCTCCCCACCAACGGCGGCGGCGTCGGATTTGAGATTTTTGACCGCACGAACTTTGGCATCAGCGATTTCGTCCAGCGCACGAACTACTTCCGGGCTCTGCAGGGCGAGCTCTCCCGGACCATCTCGCAGGTTCAGGGGGTGCGCTCGGCCCGCGTGCTGGTGGTCGTCCCGGAGAACCGCCTCCTCCTGCGCGGCGACGAAACCCGACCGACCGCCTCCGTCTTCGTGGACACCGGCACCAGCGCCCTCAACCTTTCGTCGGTCAATTCCATCCGCTCGCTCGTCGCCAATTCCGTGCAGGGCCTCCGCCAGCAGGATGTCTCCGTCGTGGACAACCAGGGCCAGGTTTTGTCCGAGGAGCTGAACAGCGACCCCCAGCTCGGCTCCTCCTCCAGCCAGATGAAATACCGCCAGCAAATCGAGAACTACCTGAGCACAAAGGTCGAGACGATGCTGGCCACCGTGCTCGGAGTCGGCAGCGCGGTGGTGCGGGTTTCGGCCGAGGTGAACTCCGAAACCGCCACCGTGCTCGAAGAAAAGTTTGACCCGGAAAACCAGGTGGCCCGCACGGAAAACCTGATGGAGGACAGCACCTCCACCCTCGAAAAAACGGACGCGGGCGCCGCCGCAGGCGTTGCCGCCAACGTCCCCCAGCAGCCGCAAGCGGCCGCCGACCCCAACAAGCCCACAAAAAACAGCGTCACCACCAAGACCTCCCGCACCCAAAATTACGAGATCAACCGGACCACCACGAACACGACAAAAAATCCGGGGACCATCACCCGGATCACGGCGGCGGTTTTCCTCAAGCCGCCAACCGCGAAGGAAGGCGGGGCCCAGGCTGCGCCGCGCACCCCGGAGGAAACCGGCAAGCTTCGCCAGATGGTGGCCAACGCCCTCGGCGTCACCGCCCGCACGACCGAGGAGCTGGACCGGCTGGTTTCGGTCACGGAGCTCCCCTTCGCCCATGTGGCCACCGCCGGCGCCGCCCCGGAAACCAGCTTCAGCAGCCTCCGCGAATTCCTCGGGCCCGGCGCCGCCCTCCTGCTGGCCGCCGCCGTCTTCCTCATCTTTTTCCGGGCGATCCACAAAACCAAACCGGAACAGATCACCTTCGAGCTGGTCGAGGATGATTCGCCGCAGCTCCACCTGCTGCCGCAGACCAAGGACCATAAAATCTCCCCGGAGCTTCTCAACGATCTGATCCGCCAGAAACCCGAGAACGTCAGCGCCACCATCCGCGAATGGCTGTCCGCCAAGCCCGTGACTTTGTAAGCCCGCCATGACCGCCGCAGATTACAACTCCCTGAGCAAGGTCCAAAAAGTGGCCGCCTTCATGATCACCGTGGGGGAGGAGCAGGCGGGCCAGCTGCTCGAGCAGTTCACCGACGAGGAAGTCGAATCCGTGGTGCGCGAAATGGCCGCGCTGAACGTGGTGGGGTTCGACCTTCAGGAAAAGGTGGTGGAAGATCTCTGCGCGCTCGTCGGCAGCGGGTTGAACTCGTCTCTCGGAGGTGTTCCCTTCGCCCAGAAAGCCCTCGTCAAGGCCAAGGGCCCCCATGTCGCCGCCAATATCATGCTCCGGGCATTGCCGGCCGGCGATTCCATCGACGCCGTGCGCGAGCTGGACACGATGGATGCCCGCCAGATCTTCAGCCTGATCAAAGAGGAGCAGCCCCAGACCATCTCCTTTCTTTTCTCCTACCTCGAACCCAAAAAAATCGCCGCCATCCTCCCGCTTTTCCCGCCGGCGCACCGCGAGGAAATCGTCGAGCGGCTGGGCTCGATGGAGCCCATCTCAAGCGACCTCATCAAGAAGGTCCTGCACTCCCTGAGCAAGCGCATCGCCTCCGGCCCCCAGAGGAATGCCATCCACCGCCGCGGTGGGGTCGACGCCGTTGCCCTCCTCCTTAACACGCTGGATCGCGAGGCCAGCAAAAACCTTCTGTCGCGGATCGAGGAGATCAATGCACCGCTCGCCGCCGCCATCCGCAAAAAACTTTTTTCGCTCGAGGACCTGGCCCGGATGTCGCCGAGCGACATGCAAAAGGTTCTGCGTGCGATCGAAAGCGCGGATATGTGCATGATTCTCAAGACCGCCAGCGACAAGGTCAGCAAGGCCCTCTTCGGCGGCCTGTCGAAGCGCGCGGCCGAGTCCTTGCGGGAGGAGCTGGAAAACCTGGGGCCCGTCCGGATCCGAAAAATCGAAGAGGCACAGGACCGCATCGTCACGACCATCAGCACGCTGGTGGAAGCGGGAGAAATTGTCCTCAATCTCGACGCCGATGATCTTGTCGCCTAAATCCGTGCGGTTTACCACCCCCCCCTCCGCGGTCACTCTCGTGCGCGATGCCGACGCGAACGAGGCGGTGCGTGCCGCGCATGAGGATGGCCGCCGCACGGGCTACGAGGAGGCGACACAGGCCCTCAACCTGCAAATCCTCGAGCAGCGGACCCAAATCGCCAACCTTCAGGAAAACACCCTGAAAGCGATCTCCAGCCAGTTCGGGTCTTTGATCGATGACGTCCGGCGGGAGCTCCCCTCCCTTGCCGTCGCCGTCGCCCGCCGGGCCCTTGCCGGGATCGTGTTGGACGCGGGCCAGGTGAAGGCCGTCGCGGACGAAGCCCTGGCCGAGCTGGCGCCTGGAACTCCTGGCGTGAAGCTGAGGCTCAGCCCCAACGACCTCCGGCTGGTGGAGGCGCTGGCCGGGGAATTCGGACAAAGATACCCCGGCTTGGAGCTGGTCGGCGACCCCGAGCTCCACTCCGGAGATTGCCTGGCCAGCAGCCAGTTCGGGACGATCGACGCCCGCCTCGCCGGAAAGCTCGAAAATATCTCCCAGGCCTTGCTATGACATCCGCCCCCTCCCCTCTTGATTCTGTTCTGGAAAGCTGCCGGCGGCGCATCGGCGACGTCAACCCGATCAGCCGCCTCGGCGAAGTCGTCCAGGTCACCGGCCTGGTGATCGAGTCGGATGGCCCGCAGGTCTCATTGGGCGACCTGTGCCAGATCCGCTCGGACCGCATGGCCGGGCTCGCGGCGGAGGTGGTCGGATTCCGCGGCCAGAGGGTGCTGCTGATGCCGCTGGGGGAGATGCACCAAATCCACCCGGGATGCTCGGTGGTTGCGACCGGACGCTGCGCCGACCACCGCGTCGGCAAGGCGCTGATCGGCCGCATTCTCAACGGCCTCGGCCAGCCGATCGACGGCCTTGGACCGATCGAGGCCTCCGCCACCCGCCGCCTGCACCACTCCCCCCCCAACCCGCTCAAGCGCCAGCGCATCCGCGATCCCTTCGAAACCGGCATCAAGGCCCTCGACGTCTTCGCCCCCTTCGGCTGCGGCCAGCGCGTGGGACTGTTCTCGGGCAGCGGCGTGGGAAAATCCACCCTCCTGGGGATGATCGCCCGCAAGGCGGAATCGGAGGTCAACGTGATCGCCCTCGTCGGCGAACGCGGCCGCGAGCTCCGCGAATTCGTCGAAAAAGACCTCGGCCCGGAGGGCATGGCCCGCTCGGTCATCGTCGTGGCCACCTCGGATCAGCCCGCCCTCGTCCGCCTGCGCGCGGCGCTCCTCGCCACATCCATCGCCGAATACTTCCGGGACGAGGGACAAAAGGTGCTCTTCATGATGGATTCGGTCACCCGCTTCGCCATGGCCCAGCGCGAAATCGGCCTCGCGGTGGGGGAGCCTCCCGCCAGCCGCGGCTACACCCCCTCGGTATTTTCGCTGCTGCCGCGCCTGATGGAGCGCACCGGCATGGGCGAAAACGGCTCGATCACCGCCATCTACACCGTGCTCGTTGACGGCGACGACATGAACGAGCCGATCGCCGATGCCGTCCGGGGCATCCTGGACGGACATATCGTCCTCAGCCGGGCCATGGCCACCGCGAACCACTTCCCCGCCATCGACGTGCTCGAAAGCGTGAGCCGAGTGATCAATGAAGTCTGCGCTCCGGAGGAAATCGAACTGGCCGCCAAGGCCCGCGACCTGCTGGCCCTCTACAGAAAAAGCGAGGACCTCATCTCGATCGGTGCCTACGTCAGCGGACATAGCAAAAAGCTCGACGCCGCCGTGCAAAAATATCCGGGGATCATGGATTTCCTCCGCCAAAAAATCGACGCGAAGTTCTCCCGGAAGGAGAGCTTTTCCGCCCTCGCAAAAATCCTTTCATGAATGCCCGGTGGTTCCGCCTCCAGTCCGTCCTCGACCTCCGCGCCTCCGCTTTGGAGGAGGCGCAAAACTCCCTGGGCCTCGCGCTGGCTGGGCTCGGAGCCGCACAGAATGACTGCGACCAGGCCCGCTGCGAAGCGGCCGCCATCGCCGACGGCATCTGCTCGGCCGCCGCCGCCCAATCCGCCGCCCAATCGCACGCGGCCCGCCAGTCCTACTTCCGCCAGACCCGCCACGCACAGGCGCTTCACGAGCGGGTTCAAGAATGCCAGACCGCCGTGCAAAAGTGCCGGGTGCAAGTCGTGAAGGCCTCCCGCGAACACGAAATCCTCGTGCGGCTGCGGGAAAAGCGCCTCAAGGCCGCGCAATACCTGGAGGCCCGCAAAGAGGAAAACCTCCTCAACGATTTGATGAACTCGCAGCGGTTTCAAACGCTGTGCCAGAGCCCGGAAGAATTTCAAACCTAAAATGAGCCGCCCCTTTGCTATTGTCGCCATGCTGGCCGCCCTGCTCGGCCTCGCTGTCGCGCTCGCGACTCTCTTCGTCCGCTGGATCCCGCTGGCCGAAGCGCTCAAACAGCGGAGGGCCGCTTCCGCTCCAGCCATCGTCCCGAAGAACTGGGACTTCTGGACCCTGGAGATCGGCACCCTTTCGGAGGATCTCATCAAGGAGCGCCAGGCCGTGCGCGATCGCGACAAGGATCTCTCCGCCTGGCAGAAACAGCTCGAAACCGAAAAGGCCGAATTAACCCGCGTCCGCGAACAAATCGAGGCCATCCGGGACGAGATTGACAAGACGGTCATCACCCTCATGGAAGCGGAAAGGCCAAACATCAAATCGCTTTCGCGCTCGTATGCGGCCATGAAAGCCCCCCAGGCGGCAGCCATTTTCCGCAAAACGAACGATGACATCATCGTCAAAATCCTTTCTCTGATGAAGCCGGACACCGTGGCCAAGATCCTTTCCGAGATGGCTCAGGAGGCCACCCCCGCCCAAGGCCCACCGGACGAGACAACGGGCAGCGCACGGGCGGCCCGCATCACGGAAATGCTGCGTCTTCTCAAACAGGAAAACCCCAAGGCGGGAACCCCATGATCCCGCCTGCCTCGATTTCCCCGCCCTGCCGCCCGCTTGCCTCCCCGGATCCCGCTCCGGAGGACTCCGGGCTCTCCCTCTACCCAGCCCCGGAACAAGATTTTGGCGACCTTCTTGACCAGCATGAGCTTGCCCAATCCGATCCGCTCCCCTGTGAACTGTCCGGGCCAAACTCCGATCCATCGCGGCAGGCAGCCCTTGGCGAATGGTCATGGCCGATGATCCGCTGGGATCTCGCCCCCCCCTCCGACACCACCGCCCCGGAGTCGGCCGAAGGCGAAGAGGATATCATTTCCCTTGGGCCTGATACCCCGAAGCTTGCCTCGGCTTTGTTGCTGGAGGAACGACCGCCGTGTCGTCCGTGGATAGCAACGGACGGGACAGCGCCGATCCCTCCAATTGCATCGAGGCCTGCCCCGGGGGTTTTGACATCCCCGACTTTGCCTCTGGTTATCGGCAGGCCAAGCGGACTGGTTACACCCGCCACCGCCGTGCAAACCGAACCTTCCCCCAACGGTGCTCCAGCCGTTTTCCACACCGTTCCCTCTCCCGACGCGATACGCTTGCCGGAAACTCCCCGCGATGCAACAGGCGCTCCGGCGTCCTCCCTTCGCACCGCAGAGCCCGGGATCCCGCTCCGCCCGGCCATGAGCGAAGCGCAGCCGCAAGCCCCCGCCGTGCAAACCGAACCTTCCCCCAACAGCGCTCTCGCCGCTTTCCCAGCCCTTCCTTCCCCTCGTGCCACCGGCACGGGTGCCGGCCAGGAATCCGCACAAGCCAGCGGGCGCAACTCCGAAAAGCGCGGGATCGAAGATGTCCGCCCAGGGGGCACGGGCGCCCCTCCCGTATGGGCACCGGTTTTTGATGCGAGGCCCAGTCTCCAAACGGGCGAGACGCCCGTTTCCCCTGTTTTTGCGCTTTTCGGAGATGCGCCGCCAGCCAGCCAACTCCCAAAAAACGAGCGCGAGGCGGGGACGGCACACCAATCGGAAAACGCGGCACCGGCGCCGCAAGGGCCGAAATCTCCAGCGCCTTTCGAGGCCAATGTGATTGGATCCGGTGACCCCAAGGGATCGCCCGCCACTTCAGGACGTCCAGCCGATACGGCAGCCCCACCAACCGCCGCGCCAAAATCTGATGGCCCGCCAAGCAGCTCCCTCGCAAGCCTCTCCCCAACCGGTTCGCAGGAATCCAAAGTGGCCGGCTCCGCGACAGAGCAGCCGTCAGCCCGCAGCAGCGAACAGGAGCGCACGCCCGACGATCCGTCCAAGACCGCTCCAGCCTCGCAGCGGAGTGCCGAATCTCCCCCGGTCATCGCCGTCCCGACTGCTGCCGCCCTCGCTGGCCCCGCCGCCCGGATCCCGGAAACCGCAGCTCCCGGACGCAGCGACCTCTCTCCCATTATTGAAAAAGTGTGGGAGGTAGCGGAAAGCTTCTCCTCCGCCCATCAGGGCCGCATGGATCTCGATGTCCCGCTCCGGGACAACGAAACGGTAAAAATTCGCGTCGAGCTCCGATCGGGTGAGATCCATGCAACCATTCGGACCGACTCTCCGGAACTCCGCGATGCCCTCGAAAAATCGTGGCCGGATTTTGCCGTCAAAACCGGCGAGCGCGGGTTTAAGCTGGCGGACGCAAGCTTTTCTCTCCTGCGGCAGGATGCCGGCGGGTCGCCGGGCGGACAAGGCCGGGACCATCGTCCGGAGCAAAATTCGTGGGGGCATCGGGACGGCGGCCAACCTGCACAGGCTGGCGGACAAGCTCAGCCAAGAACCCCGGACGCTCCCCCTCCCAACAAGGCTCCCGCCACTGCCGGCCCGATGACGCTGTGGGCTTGAAAAAAATCAATCGGAGGAATCCTCGGCCAACACCTCCGGCAACTCCCCGCCCCCGCGGTATTCGGCGAGCTTGTTGCGGAGGGTGCGAATGCTGATCTGCAGCGCTTCGGCAGCTTTCGTGCGGTTCCCTCCGCTGAGATCCAGCGCCTGCAAAATCGCCGCTTTTTCCAACTCGCGCAGCGGCTGCCCAAGCAGGGGGGCTGGCGCGGAAGGCGCGGCAGCGGGCGGCGCCGCAACTGAAGGCGCGGCAGCGGACGGGGCTTCCGGTGCCGGGCGGCTCTGGGGATCGGGCGGGAGGCCCATCAGGTCGAAGCCGACCGGCTTCCCGTCCTCGGCCAGGATGCAGGCCCGCTCGATCACGTTCTGGAGCTCGCGCACGTTGCCGGGCCAACGGTGGCGCAGCAGCCCCGCGATTGCCCCCTCGGACAAGCCGGACGCCTTGAGCCCGTTCTGCTTCGACGCAAGCTGGAAAAAAAATTCTGCCAGCGATTTGATATCTTCCACCCGCTCGCGCAGCGGCGGGACATTTACCGGGAAGACGTTGAGCCGGTAGTAGAGATCCTCGCGGAAGCTCCCGTTTTCGACGGCCTTTTTCAGGTTGCGGTTCGTCGTTGCCAGAACCCTCAAATCCACCTTGATCGTCTTGTTCCCCCCCACCCTCTCGAACTCTCGCTCCTGCAGCACCCGCAGCAGCTTCGCTTGAAGGGCGATCGGAATCTCGCTGATCTCATCCAGCAGAATCGTGCCGCCATCGGCCAGCTCGAACCGCCCGTCGCGCTGCTCGGTCGCTCCGGTGAAGGCCCCCTTCTCGTGCCCGAAAAACTCGCTCTCGATCAGCTTTTCGGAAATGACCGCGCAGTTGACCTTGATGTAGGGGCGGTTCACCCGCTGGCTGTGGAGAAAGATTTCGTTGGCGACGAGCTCTTTTCCCGTGCCGTTCTCCCCGCAGATCATGACGGTTGCGTTGGTCTTGGCCACCCGGAAAATCATGTCCCGCAACAGGCGCATCGCCGGGCTGTCCCCGATCATCTTGAGCGAATCCGCATGGTCCCGGTTCAGGAAATTTGTCACCTTGACCTGACGCTGGAAGTCGGATGCCTTTTTCAGCGCAATGTCGATCTGCCCGATCGAAAACGGCTTCGTGATGTAGTCGAACGCCCCCGAACGCATGCAGTCGACCACCACTTTGATCGTCGTGTTCGCCGTGATCATGATCACGAGCGGGACCGGCGACAGCTCGGATATCTTTTCGAGAAAATCCCGCCCGTCCCCGTCCGGAAGCTCGACGTCCAAAAAAACCAAATCAAAAACGCTGGTCGCCAGCTTTTTCTCAGCCGCCTCAAGCGATGCGCATGTCGTCACCGAGTGCCTTTTGCTGCGCAGCCGGTCCTCGAGCGACTTGCAGATGACGGGGGAGTCATCCACGATCAAAATCCGGTGCGTGGTCATGGTTGTCAGGTGTCCTGTGAGGGGCGCAGACTTATACCAGCTGAGACGCTGAACGTCAAAGCAATCGGAATTCAAGCGATCGGGAACTCACTGATCAACGCGACACACCGTCCCCAAATCCGTGCATAAGCTGAAGAAACATGTTGCTTCGCTGCGCTTCGGTTGTGCTCCCTGCACCAAACATTCGTCTTCCCCCTCTTTACGAAGCTCTATCGCGCTGGTTTTCCGTGTTCCTCTACATTGCGCTTGGCTCCGAAGGGCATCTAG
>JBAWVC010000076.1:0-11038 GCA_037147455.1 Verrucomicrobiota bacterium
ATTATTCAGGCGAGACGCCACTTATCCCTGCAGGCTCGGCGGCCTTTTGATCCGATTTTATGATCCCAGCAATGTCAAAGCAGCCTCGCGCCAGATTCCAGACAGCGCTTCTCCTGGCCGCGCTTCTGCTTTTCCAAAGCGGATGCCAGAGCCTATCGGTCGCCCCTTCCCGCAAGCGGGAGATCCATGCGATCCTTGTCCGGTATCAGGAGGCGTTGAACCAGCGGTCGGCGGACAAGCTGTTCGGCCTTTTGGGTGACACCATCCAGGTCGAGGGGATGACGGACGAGCTGTCGAGGGCGGGGCTGAGGTCCGGGATGCATTGGCCGCCGTCCGCGATCGTGAATCTCCAGGTTTTTTCAATGGCCCCATCCGCCGCAGGAACCGATGTCAAGGTCGCCCTCTATCTCAGGAATTCGATGATGATGATGCGGATCGGGTTTGATGAGGCGCAGCGCATCCGGACGATCGACCCCGTCCCGCTGTGGAAGACCCCGCAGGCAAAAGTGTCGAAAGCGTTCACGTCACCATTTGTGGAAAGCAAAGGGCTCATGTTTGTGCGCGCGCGGATCAATGGCCGGACCGGCTTCTTTCTGCTCGATACCGGAAGCTCCGGGATGCTCCTGAACAAGAAGTATTTTTTGCCGGATTTCCGGAATGCCATGCCCGGTGTCACGAGCACGGTGCAGGGGATCAAGCCGCACCTGGGAGCGGGCGCGGTCGGCTCGTTTCAATGGGAGGAGCTCCGCGTGGGAGACATCCGGGGACAGCTGCATGATTTTTCGGCCATGGAAGCCCCGGAAATCAAGCCGCTCCTCGGGGCGATCGGACACAAGCAGCTGAAAAATTGCGCGGTCCTTTTCGACTGGCGGAACCGGCGGATCGGAGTGCGTCCGGCAGCGGGCGGGAAGGGGGAAGCCCCCCGGAATCCGAAGGCGGTGATCGCTTTCTCGTATTTTCTGCACGCGCCGGCATTCCCGGTGACGATCGGGAACACGGCCTGCCGCATGATCTTTGACAGCGGGGCACAGATCAACCTGGTCCCGAACCTGAACGGCATCGAAAGCCACTTTCGAAAAGTCGAGGCGGTGACCAAGATCAGCGACGGGGGACAGATCGGCCGGGAGACAGCGTTGCTCGGCCTCATCGATGAGACCCGGATCGGAGGTGCCCGCTACCGGGACTTTCCGTTCGCCGTCTTCGAAGTGCCGTATCTTTCCGGACACGGAATCATCGGAAGCCCGCTCATCCAGGAGGGGCTGGTGGAAGTGAACTTCCCGAACAAAACGATCTCGCTCTGGTGACCGGCGCATGACGGGAAAGTGACCAATGGGGAGCAGACGCCCCGTCCCCGGGAAGAAGCGGGACCGCGAACGGTTTCCGGCATCGGGCCGGGGGCGACCCGACTCCTTGGAAGACGAGCGGGACGCGTCACTTTCACGTCATGGGCCCTCTGGAGGCGCACAGATTTGCTTTCCGGCGGACGGGACTTGGGGCTAATTGTTTTCCCAGACATGGCGGATCGCTTGGTTTACATAATCGCATTGGCTGCGGTGAACATTGTTCGCCGGCTGCCGCTGTCCGCATGCTTCCTCCTCGGCCAGGCTGTGGGTGCGCTCATGTGGCTGATCCTGCCCGGCTACCGGCGGCTGGCACGGGAAAACCTCAGCCTCGCATTCGCCGGGGAAAAATCCGCTTCGGCGATCCGCGCGCTCACGTTCAAGCATTTCACGACGCTGGGCGCGAACGCGGTTTGCGCGTTCAAAATCCCGGCGGTGGCGCAGGACGACATCCAGAAGATCGCGGCGATCGAGAACCTCGACCGGATCCGCACGAATATCGCCAGCAGCCGCCCGGTCGTGCTCGCGATCAACCACATCGGCAACTGGGAACTGTATGCCCAGCTCGTCTTCCAGGTGCCGGAGGCACGGTTCGGAACCGTCTATCAGTCGCTCCGCAACGCGCTGGTGGACGACCTTGTCAACCGCGACCGCCGGAGGCTTGGCGTGGCGACCTTCGACAGGAAAAAAGGCTTCAACGCCGCGATCTCGCTCCTGCGCGAGCCGGGGATAGTCGGCGTGCTCGTGGACCAGAACGCCGGGGACGCGGGGATCTGGACGCCGTTTTTCAACCGGCTCTGCTCGACCTCCCCGCTCGCGGCAACGCTCGCCATGCGGACGGATGCGGCGGTGATCCCGGTCGCCATCTACACCGACGGGTTCGCGAGGTGGAAGGTCGTGCTAAGCGAGGAAATCCCTTGGAGCCCGGACCAGCCGGAAAAGCTCACGGCCGACATCAACGCAGCGCTCGAGCGCCAGATCCGGGTTTCCCCGCAGGATTGGTTCTGGGTCCACAACCGGTGGAAAATGCCCTGGCCGAACTTCCTCACCGCCACCGCGAAACGCGGGACATTCCTCCCGCCGGATTCAAACAACCTCCAGCCATTCCGGATCGTGCTGCGTTCCCCGAACTGGCTTGGCGACGCGGTCATGTGCCTCGAGTCCGCGCGGGCCTTCAAGACCAGCCGGCCGGATGTCCGGCTCGCCGTCCTCGCTCCCGCCAAGCTGGCCGGGTTCTGGCAGAGGATTCCCGAGGTGGATGAAGTCATCAGTTTTTCGAAAAGAGACTCCGTGTTTTCCGTCGCCGGAAAATTGCGCGGGCGCTTCGACGCGGCCGTGCTTTTCACGAACTCCTTCCGGTCGGCGCTGGAGGTCTGGATGGCGGGGATCCCCCGGCGCGCGGGATTCGAGGGGCACTTCCGCAAGTCGCTCCTCAACCAGCTGATCCCGCCGCCGAAAAAGAAACTCCGCCAGCCGGAGCACCACGCGGACCGGTATTGGAGGATCGCCTCCCGCTGCGGGGCGGCCGCTCCCCCACCCTTGCGGCCTCAATGGAATCCGCCGAAAGGCGCAATCGTCATCGGCCTCTGCCCCGGAGCCGAGTATGGCCCGGCGAAGCGCTGGCCGGCGAAACGCTTCCGCGAAGTCGTCGATCGCATCAATTCGCACGTCGCGTGCCGCTGGGTGATCTTCGGGACCGCCGCCGATACCGGGCTCGCACAATCGATCGCCGCCGGCCTCCCGAACGTCACCGACCTCACCGGAAAAACGACATTGGAGGAGTTGATGAACGCGCTCAGCGGGCTATCCGCTTTGCTCACCAACGACACCGGCACGATGCACCTGGCGGATTTTCTCGGCGTCCCGCTCGTCGCGGTCTTCGGTTCGACCGAGCCCGCGTTCACCGGCCCGCGCGGGCCGCGGAGCCGCGTCGCCCGGCAGCAGGTCGAATGCAGCCCGTGCTTCCTGCGCGATTGCCCGCTCGATTTCCGCTGCATGAACGAGATCTCCACCGGGGCCGTCGCCGAGACGCTCGAAGCCTGCCTTTTCCCCGCGGATCAGAACAATGACCGCAAATGAAACCTCACAGCAGGAAGAGCGCGAGCAGGATCCCTGCGACGACGAGGCCCGCGATCAGCATCATCAGCAGAAGGTTGTTGAAGATGGATTTTTTCAGGAGGTTCGAGCGCGTGACCGCCGGCCGCTGGTCAGCGACCGGAGCGGCCATTTGACCGGCATGGTTTCGGGCGCATGCCTCGATCGCCAATCGTCGCTGGATCGCCACCTGCCCATGGGTCGCCGCGCGAAGCTTGCCCAGAAGCCCCTCGAGCCGCCCCGGATCGCTGAAGAGGAGCAGCGAAGCCGGGATTTCGCCCCCGCCGGTTACGGACAGATCCGGATTCCTGTCCAGGATTTCCGTGCAGGCGAGGCAGAGATCTCCAGCCTTCATTTGATACTCGCGGCAGAGCCTGTGGACGGCAGGGTCGGCCAGGGATTCCAAAATATAATTCCGGATATGGTTCGCGCCGATCCGCGAGCGGACGCTTTTCCCCATCCTTAAATATCTCAGGAGCTCCTTCCGCGCGGATCTGGGATCGATGCCGTTCACGGGGCCGTGTCCCCGGATGAAAGATCCGGGCGCTTGTTGCGGGTGATTTTTTCGGCCTCGTCCGCGCGCCATTTTTCGATGGCCCCGTGGTTTCCGGAAAGCAGGACACCGGGAACCTCCCAGCCCCGGTAGTTTTCCGGACGCGTGTAATGGGGATGGTCGAGCCGTCCGGCGACAAAGGAATCCTGGACCGCGGACTGGAGGTCGCCGAGAACGCCGGGAACGAGCCTGACGACAGCGTCCGTGACAACCAGGGCCGGCAGGACGCCGCTCGTCAAAACATAGTCGCCGATGGAAATCTCATCGTCCACCAGATGGTCGCACACCCGCTGGTCCACCCCTTCATAATGGCCGCAAAGCAGGATAAGGTGCGGTTCGCGGGAGAGTTCGTCCGCGATTTTGTGCGAGAACTGCCGCCCTTGGGGAGAAAGAAAAATCACTTTGGACTCCGGTTTACGGAGCCCTGCGAGCGCCCGGTCGATCGGCCCGATCGTCATCACCATCCCCGGCCCGCCGCCGTAGGGCGCATCGTCCGTGCTGCGGTGCCTGTCGGCCGTCCAATCGCGGAGGTCCACCGCCTCGATCTCCACAAGCCGCTTCTCCTGCGCCCGCTTGAGAATGCTTTCACCAAGGACGGCACGACAAACTTCGGGGAAGATGGTGAGGATTTGGATTTTCAAGAAGCGCGGTGATCCGACGACTGCATAACCGATACAGGCGGAAAACTCACGGAGAAACCGTCTTGCCCAACTTCCCGATCAAATCCTGGCTGCGCTTGTCCGCAAAGATCCTGTCGGAAAGAAGCGTGCGATATTGTTCCGGGGAGAGGATTTCCGGGGCCTTGTTGAGGATCTCCACCGCCGCGTCGCTGTTGCCGGAGCGCATTTCCGATACGGCTACCGCCATGAGCCACCGGGCCTCGGCGCCCGGGTTATCCTGGCGGACTTTTGCCAGCGTTTGTTCAAACAAATCCGCGGTTCCGATTTCGAGGGCGACGAAAAGCAGGATGTTTGAGGTTTGAATATTTCCCGGGTCGAGGCTCAGGGCGTCCCGGTAATCCCGGATGGCGTGTTTCAAGTCGTTCATCGCGCGGCGGGCCGCACCCCTCGCGGCGAAGTGCCTGGGCTCGACGACGTTCAGTCGACAGGCCATGTCGAGGGCGGAGGATGCCTCTCGATACTTTTTTCCGGCGACCAGCGTCCTTCCGAGACCTCCCCAGCCCCGGTCGCTCTCGGGGTTTGTCCCCGTGATTGCGAGGAATGCCGGTTCCGCCGCAGCAAAGTCCCCAAGCTTTTCCAAACCCTCCGCCTCCTGCAGTTTTTGGAGAAGGACCTGGGGTTCAAGACGGGACCGGACTTCCGTGGGCCGCACGGGTCCAGAGCTCGCGGACTCGGCATCGCGCGGGACCTTCTTCGCCTCGTGAAGAAGCAGGTAAATGACCGCCGCCGTCAGAGCCGCAACCACCGGAAGCACCAGAAAAAGAAGGACCCGCTCGCCACCCTTCATCTTGCATCCGAAAAATGTCCGTAGAGTCATCACCGTCCCAATCTACCATGTTGGACCTTGAACCATAAAAAAACATTACCTCGCATGAGTCCGCTCATGGGACGATCTCCGTGCCGATGCCCGCGTTTGTGAAAATTTCCAGGAGGAGGCAATGCTGGATCTGGCCGCCGATGAGGTGGGTTTTTAGGACGCCGTTTTTGAGCGCAGCGGCGGCCGACTGGACCTTCGGGATCATCCCTCCCGCGATGACTTTTTGCCGGATGAGCGATGCCATCTGCCCGGCGGTGACCGAGGGGATCAGGGAGTTTTTGTCATTCTGGTTGCGCATGATCCCCGGCACATCGCTCACGAAGATGAGCTTCGTGGCCTTGAGCTCGGCGGCCAGTGCGGCGGCCGCGACATCGGCATTGATGTTGAGCACCGTGCCGTCTTCCGCGGCGCCGATCGGGCTGATCACCGGCACGGTTTCCTTACGGATCGCCGCCAGGATTTCCTTCGCATCCATGCTGGCGGCCTCGCCCACGAACCCGATCTCGATGGTCTCGCCGGACTCGCCGGTTTGCGGCGGGAGCCGCCTTGCACGAAAAACCGTTTTCCCGGAGAACCCGGCCGCGCGCCCGCCGAACTCCTGCAGAGAGCGCACGATCGCCGGGTTGATCTCGCCATCCAATGTCTCCTCGACAATCCGGATCGCCACCCCGTCGGTGACGCGCAGCCCGTTGACAAACTGCGCCTTCAGGCCGGCCTCCCGCATCCTGGCCGTGATCGCCTTGCCCCCGCCATGGACGAGGACCGGGTTGATCCCGACAGCCTCGAGGAACACGACGTCGCGCAGGAACTTCTCCACGATCTGGTCGTCCTCCATCGCGGCCCCGCCGTATTTGATGACGAACGTCTGGCCGCGGAATTCCTGGATGTAGGGCAGCGCCTCGATCAGGCTCTCGGATCTCAGCTCGGGTGTCAGTTGGGCGCTCATCTATTCCCCGAGATTGAGGCGGACATATTCCTCCGTCAAATCCGTTGTCCAAACCACGTGGGAGGCCTTGCCGAGCTTGAGGTCCACCGTGACGCGGAAGGCCTTCTTCGCCGCGATCTGCCGGAGCTTTTTCAACGGGGTATTGGAAACCATCCCGTTCACCGCAACGGGGAGCGCATCGTAAAAAATGTCCGTCGCCGACTCTTTGATCTTTGCCCCGCAGTAGCCGACGGCATCGAGGATGCGTCCCCAGTTCGGGTCGCCGCCGGCCCAGGCGCATTTGACGAGGGTGGAGTTGGCGATCGCCTCGGCCGCCTTCCGGGCGTCGGACCGGCTCGAGGCCCTGCGGACCTCGACCTCGACAAAACGCGAAACCCCCTCGCCGTCCTCGACGATCATGCGGGCCAGGGCGCGGTTGATAAAATCGAGGGCGCTGAGGAAAATCGCCGGAGACGGCGAGATCCCGCTCGCGCCGTTGGCAAGGAGGATCACCGTGTCGTTGGTGCTCATGTCCCCGTCGATCGTGATCCGGTTGAAGGAATCCTCGACCGAAGCCCGCAGCGCCTTGCGCAGGGCATCTGCCGGAACAATCGCATCGGTTGTCACCACGCAAAGCATCGTGGCCATGTTCGGGTCGATCATCCCCGCCCCTTTCGCCAGCCCGCCGATCCGGAATTTCCCGTCGTGGGTCGTCACCTCGAGCGCGATTTCCTTGGCGAAGGTGTCGCTCGTCATGATCGCCTTCGCGGCCTTGGTGGAACCGGAGCGCGCGAGCTTGATGGAGGGGATTCCCTTGAGGACGACCGGCATCGGCATCGGGACGCCGATCCGTCCCGTCGAGCAGACAAGAACCTGGGAGCTTTTCAGCGCGAGCGACTTCGCCGCCGCCGACGCCATCGCGCGGGCGTCGGCCATTCCTGTCGGGCCGGTGCAGGCATTGGCGTTCCCGCTGTTGAGGACCACCGCGCGGGCGCGGCCGGCGCGCAGGTGCTCGGCGGAGATCCGCACCGGGGCGGCCTTCACTTTGTTGGTCGTGAACGTAGCCGCTGCCATGGCGGCAGCCTCTGAGAAAATGATCGCCAGATCATCACGGGTGACCTTGCCGGCCTTGATCCCGCAGCCAGTGGCCCCGGCAACAAACCCCTGCGCCGCGCACACCCCCCCATGGATTTTTCGCATCTTGTTCATAAAAGTCCCTCCGTCTCTTCCAATCCCGCCATCAAATTAAAATTCTGCACCGCCTGTCCAGCCGCACCTTTGACCAGATTGTCCTCGGCCGAAAGCAGAACGAGCCGCCCGGCCCGGCCGTCGAATCGCGCCGAGATGTCGCAGAAGTTCGTGCCAATCACATTTTTTGTGTCGGGAAGGTTCGTCGAGACCCGCACAAACGGTTCCTGCGCGTAGGCGGATTCCAGTGCAGGAAGGATCGCGTCCTCCGCCACCCCGGCGGCGAGCCGGGTGAAAATCGTCGTGTGGATTCCCCTCGTCATCGGTGCGAGGTGCGGGACGAACGAGATGATGACCGGGCGTTTGGCCGCCACGGAAAGCTCCTGTTCGATCTCGGAAAGATGCCGGTGCTTCGGGAGCCCGTAGGCCCGGAGGCTTTCGTTGCACTCCCCGTAAAGCAGCGCCGTCTCCGCCTTCCGACCCGCCCCGCTCACCCCGCTGGCGCTGGAAACAGAAATGTCATCCGCCGCGATCAGCCCGCCTTTCAGCAAAGGCACGAGCGGAAGCAAAATGCTCGTGGGATAGCAGCCCGCCGAGGCCACGAGCCCGGCCTTCCGGATCTCGTCCCGATACAGTTCCGGCAGCCCGTAAACCGCCTGCGAAAGGAGATGCCCGGCACCGTGGCTCTCGCCGTAAAATTCCCGATACGTCGCCTCATCCCGCAAGCGGAAATCCGCGCTCAAATCGATCACCCGCCGACCCGCCTCAAAAAGCGGCGCGGCAAATCCCGCCGCCAGCCCGTGCGGCAGCGCCAAAAAGAAATACTCCGCGCCCGAGGCCAGAAGCCCGGGAACATCCGGATCGCTGAAGACCAATTCAGAAAACTCCCCGCGCCCGGCCAGCCGCGGCAGAACCTCCCCCACCCTTTTCCCCGCATGCTGTCGCGACGTCACGGCAACGACCCGGACGGAAGGATGCCGAGCAAGAATCGCACAGAGCTCCTCCCCCGAGTAGCCGTTGGCTCCGACGATGGCGACTGGGATCATAATCGGTGGATTGTTCCCGCGAACACCCGCCCGCGACAAGAACGAAACGAAAAAATTCCGGTCAGCCTGCGGTCGGCGACAGCCGGATGACGCTCGATCCTCAAGGCTTCGCGAGCTTGGATGACGCGATCCTTCACGAATCGGGCTGGAGGTTCGGAAGTCAGCCGTGTAACACGATCCCAATGAATATTCCGATGTCCCGGTGGAGCAGGCTTTATGAGACCGCCGACGAGATTCTTGCGCTCGCGCCATGGAAGGAAACCTTCGAGGAGGATCTCTTTGCCATCCAGCCCAAAGCCGGGGGGCCGGTCTATTTTGTCAGCGTCATGGGAAGCCAGGGCGAGCATCACGCGATCGCGTATTATCCGGGCATGGAAAGCCTTTCCCAATTCCGGATGTCGCAGATGGAGGATCTCCCCGAGCGCGTGGCGCTCGAAGCAATCCTCCTGAACCACCACCTGCAACTGCCTTTCGAGCCCAAGCGGAACCTGCTTCCGGCCGATCTGAAGATTTTGAAATCCCTCGGAAAAACCTACCGCGGAAAATGGCCGGCATTCAGGAGCCACCGCCCCGCCAGGCTGCCATGGATTCCCGACGCGCTGGAGGTGGAGGAATTTGAAGGTCTTCTGGAGCAGACTCTGGTTGTCCTGCGGAGATCGGCCGAAGGGGAAGACCTTCTCCGGCCGTTCGATGAGCCGGAGTTTTATCTGCGAAAGAGGAACGGAGACTGGGAGGACTCGACAGTCCTGGTCGCGGAGCTTCCGGTCCTTCACCATATCCTGAAAGCCGAACTTCCCCGGGATGCGCTCGCTGGAATTCCGAGGTCCGGTTTGCGGGTCGAGGCCGATCTGATCCTCATGCTGACCCCGATCAACGATGTCCCGCCTGGCGAGGCCCCCTACCTCCCGTTGATGCTGATCATGGTGGATGCCGCATCGGGATTCGTGCTCGGATTCGATACGATCTCGACCAAGGAAGGGCTGGACGCGGCGATGGTCAGGATTCCGGATGCCCTCACCGCAGTATTGAAAAAGGCAAAAGTGGTCCCGTCGCAGATTGCCGCCCGGCACCCGATCCTGCTCTCCGCTCTAGAGTCGTATTCCGGCGCCTACGGGATCAAATGCGAGGTTGACTATGATCTCCCGGCCGCAAGCGAGGCGATTGAATCCATGATGTCATTCATGGGGCAATAGAGCGGAGGAGATCACTTCAGACATCCTGAAGTCATCCAGAAAAAATGGGGTGGCGAGGAAAATCGATGACCCCATTCGAAACGGAAATCAGCGCCCACACGGGCGAGACGCCCATGCTCCCTTGGCTTTCGCGTCTCACACGCTTTCCTCACACCTCAGGATGTCTGCACTTCCTCCGGATTGATGTCCGGCCGGTCAGGCGGCCGCGAGGCCAAAGGCTTCGTGGGCGAGCTTGGCGGCGGATTCGATTTTCGACTCGTCGATGATCACGGCAATTTTGATTTCCGAGGTCGAGATCATCTGGATGTTGACCCCGCCGTTGCCGAGGCACTCGAAGAGTTTGGCGGCGACGCCCGAGTGGGAGCGCATGCCGATGCCGACGACGCTGAGCTTGGCGACGCCCTTCTTCTTGGTCACCTCGCCGGCGCCGATTTCTTTGGCGACCGCGTCGATCAGGCCGCCGAGCTTTTCGAGCTCGTCGCCGTTCATCGTGAACGAGATGTCGGTGGTTCCGCTCACCGAGACGTTCTGGACGATGACGTCGATGCTCATGTTCGCCTCCGCGAGGGCGGTGAAGATGCGCGAGGCGGTGCCCGGCTTGTCCGGCACGTGGGTGATGGTCACCTTGGCCTGGTTGCGTTCGATGCTGATGCCGCGGACGACGACGTTTTCAAGTCCGAGTGGTTCTTCTTTCACAATGGTTCCCCGGTTGGTGTTGAAGCTGCTGCGCACCTCGAAAGGCACTTGGAATTTTTTCGCGAACTCGACCGAGCGCGACTGCATGACCTTCGAGCCCGAGCTGGCCATTTCGAGAAGCTCGTCGTAGTCGATGACGTCGAGCTTGCGGGCATCCGGCACGACGCGGGGGTCGCAGGTATAGATCCCGTCCACATCGGTGTAGATCTCGCAGTTGTCCGCCTTGAGCGAGGCGGCGACGGCGATCGCGGTGAGGTCGGACCCGCCGCGGCCGAGCGTCGTGATGTGCCCCTGCAGGGTCTGGCCCTGGAAGCCGGCGACGATGCAGATGAAGCCCTCGTTGAGGTGCTTGCGGATCTGGCGGGGGGTGATGTTCGAGATCTTGGCTTTGGTGTGGATTCCGTCGGTGATGATGCCGGCCTGCGCGCCCGTGAGCGAGATGGCCTTGGCTCCGAGCGAGTGGATCGCCATGGCCGTGAGCGCGATCGTGGTCTGCTCGCCGGTCG
>JBAWVC010000077.1:0-11025 GCA_037147455.1 Verrucomicrobiota bacterium
TCCTCGTCATTGTTCACTGTTTTCGCAAAAGCGGTTCGTCGATCAGAGTGATTTCGGCACGACGAGCCGGAACCAAAGAAAAGCAACCATACTGGGAGAACAAAAAATGAGAAAAGAGTATGATTTTTCCGCGGCAAAGCGGAATCCATATGTGAAGCGTTTGAAAAAGGCGGTCACCATTCGACTCGAACCCGATGTGATCAATTACTTCAAGGCGCTTTCTACTGATACCGGGATTCCTTACCAGAATCTCATCAATCTATATTTGCTGGACTGCGCTAAGGAACAGCGGCGACTTGCATTGACCTGGAAAAAATAAATATCTACAGACTCGTCCAGTTTATCGCTGGCCCGTGGGTTGTTTCGATGAACGCCGATTTGACATTCGACCGCTCAGGCACGGGGCCTCTAGCAGAAGAGCAGGCGGCATGCCGTCCGTCCGGGGTTCGAGACCTTGGGGGTGCGCTGAAAGACGCACGCGCTGTCACAGGCATCCGAAGAGCCGGCGGTCCTGGATGATGGCGGCGACTTCGGCGGGGACCATGTTTTTCCAGGAGGCGTCGCCTTTGCGGATGAGGGCGAGGACGTCGGTCGAGCGGATGGGGAGAAAGTCCGCCTGGTAGTCTTTGATGCCCTCGATGAACCGGTTCTGGAGGAGGTGGGCGTAGAGGTGGGTGAGGTTGGGGGCGACGGTGAAGTTGTCGGCCGTGACGATTTGTCCGTCGGGCATGAGGCGCGGGTAGGCGTAGAGCTTGACGCCGTTTTTGAAGAGGCGCCCGAGGCCTTCGAGAATCCCGCCATCGAGGTCGGCGTAAAATTTTTCCTCGAAGAGCTCGTGCATGCCGGGGATGCCGAGCGGGAGGCCGATCATCTTGTCGGTGTAGATCGAGAGGTAGTTGACGAGCCTGTGGAACTCGCCGTAGTTCGAGATCAGCACCGTCCGGCCCAGGGCGCCGAGCATGTCCACGCGGTCGAGGAAATCGCGGAGGTCGAGATGTCCGGTCGAGAGCAGGTTCTTCATGGTGATCTCCATGAGGATCTCCGGCTGGGTGCCGCGGACCTCCTCCTCTTTTTCAAACATCCTGAGCGCGCAGTCGAGCATGTCGTTCGTGACGTGGGTGACAGGGCGGAAGCTTCCGCGCTCGACGAGGAGCGGCTTTTTGTAGAAGGCATCCGCCGCCTGGACGACCTCGCCGTCCGAACGGAAGAGCGTCGCCCGCGTGAGCCCCTGGACGACGAGCTGCAGGCTCATGATCCGGTTGTCCACCCCGGGAAACGCCGGGCCGGAAAACCGGATCATATCCACGACGATCCGGCCCGGGGAAAGGTCGTCCATGAGCGAGGCGATGAGCCCCTCCGGCTGGTCCGCGAGGTGGAAGGCGCCGTGGACGAGGTTCACCCCGAAGATGCCGAGCGCCTCCTGCTGCTGCAGATTTTCCAGATCCAGCATGCGGACATGGAGGATGATCTCGCTGAACGGCGCGCGGGGCGCATGTTGGAAACGGAGGCCCATCCACCCGTGGGATTCGTCGTGGCGGCGGAAGCTGCGTGCGGCGACGGTGTCGGCGAAGACAAAAAACTGGCGGCCGGCGCCGACCGCCGCGTCGAGGCGCTCGATCAGGAGCCCGACCTCGTGGGCCAGCATCGTGTCGAGCCGCGCGCGGCTCACGTAGCGCTCGCAGGTCCCGTAAATCGCATCGCTGAACGCCATGTCGTAGGCGGAAATGGTTTTGGCGATCGTTCCGGCCGCGCCACCCGCGGAAAAAAACCGCCGCGCGACCTCCTGCCCGGCCCCGATCTCCGCAAAGGTCCCGTAGAACCTCCGGTCCATGTTGATCTGAAACGCCTTCTTCCCCACCTGCTGATCCATTCCCTGTGCCATGGCGCGGGACGCTACCACAGGCGGTCAAGCTGTGGGAAGCCGCGAACGAACCGGCGCGGACGGACTCAGCGTTTCTTGATCGAAACGGCCTGCGCGGCGGGTTCGGCCTTTGCGGGGCCCGGCGGCGCGATGAGCAGCTCTGCAAACCGCTTTCCGGATTCCGTGAGCCGCGGGCGGCCGACCGGTCCGCCGACCAGTCCGCGGGTGGCGTGGATGTAGGCGGTCCGGGAATCCTTGACCCACGCGAGTTCGGGGGCGGCCACCGGCTTTTGAGACGCGGCCGCGCGGACGGGGAATCCGGTGCCTGTAAACGCGATCGTCCAGGCCGGGGGATTCGCGGGCTCCCCGCTTGGCACGAGCCACGGATAATTCCTCAGCAGCGAGAGATCGGGAGAATTCGGGAACGTGATTTTAAAAACCGGCTCCAGCCCGGCGAGGAGTTTTGTGATCCGGAATCCGGGGTCCTTCGCGGTCGCGAGCAGAATCCGTGCCGGGTCCGTGCCGGACAGGTTCATCCCGTTGTAGAGCCCGTGCTTGTTGGGGTCGCCCGCCGAACGGGCGCCATACCAGGCCTCGAAATTATCGCTGAGCAGGATGCCGATTTCGAAATGGAGGTGCGCTCGGGTGCGGTCGATGCCGGCGCCCGAAAAGCCGAGCCTGCCGAGCGCCTCGCCCTGCCGGACCTCCTGTCCGGGCTCGACGGTCGTGGAGGCAAGATGCGCGTAGAGGGTGTAGATCGGGCATCCCTCGACCCGGTGTTCGACGACGATGTATCGGCCGTAATTCGATGCGCGGGCTTCCTTGCTGACGTGGACGACCCGCCCTGCCGCCGAGGCGAGGACGTCGTCGAGAGGGTTCCCGGCCGGGTCGCGCAGCAGCGGCTGGATGTCAACCCCCTCGTGAAATCTCGCATATTCCACGCCCTGCTGTGTCCGCTGCGGCCCGCGGACAAACCCGAACTGCCCCCCCTCCCACGGATGCGTCTTGGCGCCCTCGAAATCCCTCTCCACATACATGTAAAAGTCCTCCGGGCGGCCATCGACAAGCGCGAGGTTCTTCGTCGGGAAATCGAACAAAGCGGCCTGCGCGCCGGAAATGGCAAGCAGGGCCGCGAGCAGGCGCGGGATCATTTTTTTTCTTTTACCGGCTTTTCTTTGGGCGCCTTCTTGCCGAATTCCGATTCGCGCCCGATGACCGGAAATTTCGTTTCGAGCAGGGCGACTTCATTGGGGAGAATCCCCCCCGGCACGAAAAGGATCCCGTCCTTGACCCTCTCCACGACCTGCAGCGCCGAAGCGACCCGGCCGTTGATCATAATCACCGCGAGCTTCCCGCGGTCCTCGGTCGTGAATTGGTCCAGCTTGTCGGACCCGTGGGGGTCGAGACGGAAATAGGCCCCGATCATCCCGTCGCGCCCGGGAAACGGATAAAACGCCGTGAAATCCCGATCGGTCACGATCGGGACCTTCCGCAGGAACACCCGTTTCTGCGGGGTGGTCAGCTCGACCGGGGTGACAAACGATTCGCCCTCTTTCTCGTTTCCCTCGCAGAAAACCCGGATGCTGACCGGCGAGGGCTTCTTGGCTCCGGCGTGAGCCACCAGCGGAAAAAATACGGCGAGGGCCGCAAGGAGTCGGAAGTGTTGGCGCATGGGGACATGGTATTTGAAGCAATTGGATTTGCAACCGTCCGTGCGGTGCGGTAGGGAATACCCGACATGAAACGCGCCGTGCTCTTTTTACTGGCAGCAGGACTTGCCCCGCTTTGCGCCCAGAACGTGAAGCCCAAGTCCACCCCCGTGGATGCGGCCACCGCCTTCGCCATCGCGGAACCGGACGAAAACAGCCCGTTTTTTGAAAATACCGGGGCCGCCTCCCGCGCCCGCAACGCGGATTACGCCGGCCGCGACGCGAACGACGCCATCGCCGGTTACCCTCAAAACAGAAACTCCCCGGGCAGCGCGCCCGCCCAGATCAAAGAGTTTTTCACCGGCATGTTTGCATCCGTGAATCTCGGCCCGATCCGCACGGCTCCCGCCTCCGAGAAACTCGTGGTCGAACCCTCGAATTTCTCCCTCCAGGACCGCCGGGAGGTGAACGTCACCTACACGATCCGCAACAACACGAAAAATATCTCCCGCCTGGAATACCCCACAACCCAAAGGATCGACATCCTGACGTATGACCCGAAAGGCACCGTCATCGACCGCTGGTCCGATGACCATGCGTTCAAACCCGAGGAGGGGATCGTGGTGATCAACCCTAAGGAGCGGATCGAATATCAGGAAAAGATTCCGACCCGCGAAATGAAAGTCGGCGAGACCTACCGCGTCGAGACGTTCACGACCAGCACCGAGAAATTCAAGTCGGAACAGGTCATCGCCCCGCAGTAGAGAGCGTTCCGGTGATGCCATCCGGCGGAAAGAAGATGACCCGGATAAGAAAATGACGCGCGGATTTCTGGACAAACTCATCGAGCGGATCGGCCTCGTCCAGCCGGGCGAAGTCCAGAACTACCTCGTCGAGATCGCGCGGGAGAAGGGGTTTCTCGAAACGATTTTCAACACGATCCTCGAGGGGGTGATCGTGACCGACCCGAAAGGGAGGATCATCTACCTCAACCGCGCGGCCTGCGGGTTCTTCGGTATCGAGGCCGCCAGCAATCTCGGAAAGCCGCTGGGGGACGTGATCCGGGGCCTCGACTGGAGCTCCTTGAGCGGCGCCGGCGGCGAGGTGGTGAACCGCGACCTGGAGGTCTTCTATCCGGAAAACCGGTTCCTCAATTTCTATGTGGTCCCGCTGATGAGCGACGAGGCCGAGGGCGGGACCCGCGAAATGGTCGGAGGCGCGGTCATCCTCCGCGACATCACGCAGAGCCGCCGCGCGACCCAGGAAACCATCGAGACCGAACGCTTTTCCGCCCTCACGCTGCTCGCGGCCGGTGTCGCCCACGAGATCGGGAACCCTCTCAACTCGCTCGACATCCACCTCCAGCTCATGCAGCGCGAGCTGCGCAAGCTCCCCGCCAAAACCCGGGCCGGCCTCGAGGAGTCGGTCAGTGTGGCCCGCGGCGAGGTCTCGCGCCTGGACCACATCATCACGCAATTCCTCCGCGCGATCCGCCCGCAACCGCTGGAGCTCCGCCCGGTCAACATCAGTGCGATCGTCGAGGAGTCGCTCCGGTTTTTATCCGCCGAGATCCAGGACCGCGACATCCTCGTCGAGACCGAGCTCGATAAAAACCTTCCTCCTCTCCACCTGGACAGCGACCAGATCAAGCAGGCGTTTTACAACGTGAGCCGGAATGCCTTCCAGGCTATGAAATCCGGCGGGATCCTGCGCATCCGGACATCGGCCGACGAGACCCACGTGAACATTTCGTTTTCCGACACCGGCGGCGGAATCTCCCCCGAGCATATCGGCCGGATGTTCGAGCCGTATTTCACGACCAAGGCCGGCGGGAACGGGCTCGGGCTCCTCATCGTTCGCAGGATCGTCCGCGCCCACGGCGGAGAGGTCGTCCTCGAAAGCGCCCCGGGCCGGGGCCTCACGCTCACGATCCGCCTCCCGAGAGCCGACCGCCGCGTCCGGTTTCTCAAGCAGGAAAACCCGGAAAACTGATTGGACCCTTTTCGATGGGAAATCGGTATTACATTGCGGGCGCGCGGTTTTCCATGAACGCGTAGCAAAGCATGTGGCAGATGCCCATGTGGGCATCCTCGACGCGGCCGTAATGCGAGTCATCGACGACGACGACGTGTTCCGCGATCTCCGCGATGCGCCCTTTTTTTGCGCCGGTGAGAGCGATCGTCACGAGCCCGTTCGTCTTCGCCCATTCGAGCGCCTTGACGCAGTTGGGAGAATTGCCGCTCACGCTCATCGTCAGCACCACATCGCCTTTGCGCCCGTAGTTTTCGAGCTGGCGAACAAAGATCTCCTCGTAGGCGTAGTCATTTGCCAGCGCGGTCATCCAGCTCACATTGTCATTCAGGGAAAGCACCCGGAAACCTTTGCCGAGCTTGACGGATGCCCCTTTGCCAAGATCCGTGGCAAAGTGGGAACTGTTGGCGGCGCTGCCACCGTTGCCGAAAACGAACACCTGGCGGTCCTGCTTCCAGGCTGCCTTGAGGACTTCAATGAGTAGCCGGACCTTGTCGAGAGGAATCGAGTCGAGAGTCTCCTTCTGTTTCTGGATATAGTTGCAGAGCCAATCTTTCATAGGTTTTGTTTCAAGGGTTTTAGATCATGCTCCGGCTGTTCTGGCCAACAATAACGCACCTGACCGAACGGCATTTTCGCCAAGCACGGCCCCGCAGCGGGGCGGTTGGAATTTTGGCGGAATCCTGCTGATAACGGTTGAACTGCGGCTGGGGTGCGGATACCCACAGAGCAAGCCATGATGGACCACCTTGGGAATTTCAACTTTGCAGCCGATGTGTTTGACCGGTGGGCCGGAGAGCAACCCGGGGCTTTGGCCCTTTGGTGGGTCAATGAGGACCGGACGCGGGAACTCCGTTTCACCTTCGCCGAGCTGGGCGATCTCAGCCGGCGCGCGGCCTGCGCTTTTCAAGAATCCGGAATCCGCCCCGGCGATCCGGTGATGCTGATGCTGCCGCGGGTTCCCGAGTGGTGGATCGCCATGCTTGGCCTGACCCGCCTTGGCGCGGTGCCCGTTCCCTGCACCCCCCAGCTCACTCCCCACGATCTGAACTACCGGCTGGAAGCCGGCCACATCCGCGCCGTCATCACCGATTCTGAGGGCGCAGACAAACTCCCCGGCTTCACCGGCATCGCCTGGCGGACCGATTCCCCGAAGCCAGGCTGGCATCATCTTGGCGAAGCCCTGCTTCAGCCGGCTCTGGACTATTCCCCTCAACCCACCCGGGCCGATGCTCCGGGCATCATCTATTTTACCAGCGCCACGACTGGCAGCCCGAAGATGGTGCTGCATACCCAGGCCAGCTACGGCCTCGGCCACGAAGTCACCGGGAAACTCTGGCTCGACCTCGGCCCCGCGGATGTCCATTGGAACACCGCCGACCTCGGCTGGGCGAAGGCCGCCTGGTCGAGCTTCTTCGGGCCCTGGCATTGCGGGACGTGCCTTTTCGTGTGGGATGCGCGCGGAAAATTTTCTGCCGCCCACATGCTGGATGTTTTGGAATCCTACCCGATCACCAGCCTCTGCGCGCCGCCCACGGCCCTGCGGATGATGGTGCGAGAGGACCTCGGCAAGCGCGCCTTCCGGCACCTCCGACATTGCGTCACCGCTGGCGAGCCTCTCAACCCGAGCGTCTTTCACGCTTGGAAAGCCGCCACCGGCCTGACGGTTTACGAGGGCTACGGGCAATCCGAGACCGTCATCCTCATCGGCAATTTCAAGAGTCTCGGATTTCCTGTGGTCCCCGGCTCGATGGGCCGGGCGACTCCGGGATATGAGGTGTGCCTGCTCGATGACCACCTCAACCCGGTCCCCGATGGCGAAGAGGGCGAAATCGCCATCCGCCTCGGAAAAAAACCGCCGGTTGGAATTTTCAAGGACTACTGGAAATGCCCGGACCAAACCGCGCACCATTTCCGCGGAGAATGGTATCTGACCGGCGACCGCGCCACACGCGACGCGAAGGGCTATTATTGGTTTATCGGCCGCAAGGACGACGTGATCAAGAGTTCCGGCTACCGGATCGGGCCGTTCGAAGTCGAGAGCGCGCTGGTCGCTCATCCGGCGGTTCTGGATGTCGCGGTCATCGGCACGCCCGACGAGATCAGGGGGCAGATCGTGAAGGCGTTTATCGTGCTGCGGCACGGCCACGAGCCGACCGATGACACGAAGCGGGGACTGCAGGACCACTGCAAACACCTGGTGGCACCTTACAAATACCCGCGCGAAATCGAGTTTGTGGCGGAATTGCCCAAGACCGTCAGCGGCAAAACACGGCGCTTCGAATTGCGCCGGCAGCAGGCGGCGTCCAAGAAATGAGGATCGAGACAAGGATTGAGGATCTGAGGGATTTGCAGGGCCCGCCGGACGCCGACGCGGTTGTCGTGATCGATGTGCTGCGGGCGTTCAGCACGGCGGCTGTCGCGCTCGGGCGCGGGGCCGTCGAAATCTATCCGGTCCTGGATGTGGAGGAGGCGTTTGGCCGCAGCGCCCGCGATCCGGACCTCATCCTCATGGGAGAAACCGACTGCCGGCCGGTGCCGGGATTCGATCTGGGCAATTCCCCCGTCGCAGCAGCAGCGTTCCCGTTTGCCGGACGCCGTGCCGTTCAGCGCACGACCGCCGGAACGCGCGGGCTGGTTTGTTGCCGCGATGCCCGTTCGCTCTGGGCGGCAAGCTTCCTCGTGGGCTCGGCGACCGCCGATGCGCTCCGGGCCTCAGGCGCCAAACGCGTGGCCTTCGTCATCACGGGCACCGTCCATTACGGCAGCGCGGACGACGATCTCGCCTGCGCGGAATGGATGGCGGAGTTAGTTCGCGGAAACCGGCCGCCGGTCGGGCCGTTTCTTGACCGGGTCCGCACCTCCGTCGCGGCCGCCACCTTTCTCGATCCCTCCACCCCCCTCCACGCCCCGGCAGATGTGGATTTCTGCGCGCGGGCGGATGTTTTTAATTTCCCGATGCAGGCACAGGCCGGGCACGAATCCCTCGTGCTTCGGGCCTGTGTCCCGGTTGCCTGATCCCGGAACCTGTTTAGGAAACCTTCTTTTTGGCCGGCTTGGCTGCGGGTTTGGATCCCTTGGCGGCGCGATGCGCGGCCCAGCGGGCCTTGGCGGCGTCGGCGATCCGGGCGCGGCCTGCGGCGCTCAGCCCGCTTTTCTTCTTCGCCTTGATGACCTTCTTAGCCGGCTTGGCGGCCTTGCGTGCCGGGGCGGACTTGGCGTCCCCCTTTGCTGCGTAGAGGCCGGGCGCGAGCTTGGTGGTGATCTTCTTTCCTGTGGTGCTGAACCAGACGGAGATGTTGGCGGGATTGGAGGCGAGCTTTGCGGCGATGTCTTTCACGCGAAGCCCCTCGTCCCCGGCGGCTTGGAGAACTCCAAGGATCCGCTCCTTGAGGCCGCCCGACTTGCTGGCTTTGGCTTTGCCGGATTTTTTGGCTTTCCTGGCTTTTTTGAAAGGAGTGACCGCCTTGGCGACTTCTTTGGTGGTCGTTGCGGCGCCCTTGAGCGTCCTGACAATCTGGTTTTCGACGTCGGCAATAGCCTTGATGAGTTGTTCCTTTTTGTCCGTCAGGCTGAGCAGGCTGCGGAGGGAATCGCTGGTGATGTGTTTGATATCCATAGTTGAAGATTGGAATTTAGCATTAGATCGCCACGCTAATGCAACAACTAAATGCGGAAAAATATTATGCTTGGGTATAGTGAACCTTTGCAGGCCCGCATCAACCGCGCGCATGGTGGGAGAGGGCGCGTCTTCAGGGTTGTGACAAGAGAATCCTCATCGCGGTGGGCTTGCGCTGCCGGGTTTGATGCCGGAAGATAAGATCTTCCGGCGCCGTTTGCCTTTCCGGGGACTTGACCTCACTTCTGCATTCCCCTACGAAACGGCCGTGGAAACAGCGCTTGAGAATGTATGATGAAACGGGCTCTCACTTTCGCCGTGCTACTTAGTCACAAAATCTGATAACAATCCGATTGCTATCGAATCCATTTCGTTTTCGAGTCCCTCAAATGAACCCGCAGCGCCTGCTCTCGTCTCTCAATCCGTCCATCGGGCCGGATCCACTTACCGCTTGCGAGCGGGCGGAGATCGACGCCTCGACGCGGCGCCCGGTCCTCCTCTTTTTCGGCTGCGCCGTTTTATGGCTGCTGGCCGGGTCGGTGCTCGGGCTGGTCTCCGCGTGGAAGATGACGCATCCGGGTTTGTTAGACTCGACGGGGTTCCTGACATTCGGACGGATCCGTCCCGCGCATTTGAATGTTGTCATTTACGGGTGGGCCTCCCAGGCCGGGATCGGGGCCGGGCTCTGGCTGATGGCGCGGCTCTGCCGGGTTCCGCTGATGCGCTCGAAACTGCTTGTCAGCGCCGCGGTCTTTTGGAATGTCGGCGTTCTCGTGGGCGTGCTGGGGATTCTCGCGGGCGAGGGCCGCTCGATCGAATGGCTCGAATTCCCCGGCTACGCGACGCCGATCCTCTTCGTCGCCTTTGCGTGCACCGGCGTCTGGGCGGTGATCATGTTCCGTTTTCGGAAGCCCGGGCGGATTTTTGTTTCGCAATGGTATCTGCTGGCCGCGTTCCTGTGGCTCCCGTGGATGTATGGCACGGCGAACATCCTGCTCGTCTGGCAGCCGGTCCAGGGGTCCGCGCAGGGAGCTGTGAACTGGTGGTTCGCCCACAACATCCTCGGGCTCTGGTTCACGCCGATCGGGCTGGCAAGCGCGTATTACATGATCCCGAAAATCCTCGGGCGCCCGATCCACAGCTACTACCTGAGCATCCTCGGGTTCTGGTCGCTGGCGCTATTTTCCAGTTGGAACGGGATGCACCATTTGATCGGCGGGCCGTTGCCGGCGTGGATGGTTAGCGCGAGCGTGGCGGCCAGCGTGATGATGTTCGTCCCGGTCGTGGCCGCGGCGATCAACTTCCACCTGACGATGAGCGGCCACTTCGACGCGTTGAAGTGGAGCCCGACACTCCGGTTCACGGTTTTCGGCGCGATGACCTACACGGTGGTGAGCTTGCAGGGCGCCTCGATGTCGATTCCCTCGCTCAATGCGGTCACCCACTTCACCGACTACACCGTCGGTCACTCGCACCTCGGCATGTATGGGTTTTTCTCGATGATGATGTTCGGCGCCATGTATTACATTGTCCCCCGCCTCGTCGGCTGGGAATGGCCCTCGGCTACCATGATCCGCTGGCATTTCTGGCTCGTTGCCGCCGGTGTCCTGCTCATGGCCGGCTCGCTCACCATCGGCGGTTTTCTCCAGGGGCTCGCGCTCTACGACCCGACGGTTTCGTTCCGGAGTTCGCTCGACTATGCGACCCCGTTCCGCTGGCTGCGCGGGATCTCCGGGGTTCTGCTTCTCGCCGGACATTTAGTTTTTGCGTCGCTTTTCATCCTGATGCTTCTCAAAATCGTCCGCCGCCGCGAAGGCCCCGCCCTCTTAGCCGCGCCCGTCGAAAACCACCCGGAGACCGCATGA
>JBAWVC010000078.1:0-10951 GCA_037147455.1 Verrucomicrobiota bacterium
ATCGAGCCGCAGAAGGGGGATTCCGAAGCGACCGTCCTCGTGAACGAGCGGCGGGTGGTGGGGTTGACGCGTGGAAATTCCGGCGGTGTCCCGGCGAATTTCGCCTGCTATTTCGCCATCGAGTTTGATCGGCCCGTTGTCCGTGCCGGGACGTTCGTGGCGGGGAAACCCACCGACGGTCTGCACGCCTCGGGCGACCGTGCGGGCGCATTCGTCGAGTTCGAGGGGGGCTCGGTCGAGGTTCGCATCGCCACCTCGTTTATCAGCATCGCGCAGGCGCGGCTGAACCTTGATCGGGAACTCGCGGGCCGCAGCCTGCCGGAGCTGCGGCAGGAGGCGGCAGCGGCCTGGCGGGAAGTTCTCGCGCGGATCGAGATCGAGACGGGAAACGCGGAATGGAGGCGCACGTTCTACGGATGCCTCTACCGTTGCTTCCTGTTTCCGCGCATGTTCCACGAGTTCGATGCCGGCGGCAACATGGTCCACTACAGCCCCTGCGATGGGAACGTGCATGCCGGCCCGCTCTACACGGACACCGGGTTCTGGGACACTTACCGGACGCAGTTTCCGCTGCTGAACCTGCTCGACCGGCCGCGCTCGGCGGAAATGATCGAGGGCTTCCTCAATTTCTACCGTGAAGGCGGATGGCTGTCGCAGTGGTCGAGCCCCGGCCCCCGGGGTGGCATGGTCGGCACGCACGCGGAGGCCGTGCTCGCCCATGCGATGGCAAGCGGGATCACGGGCTTCGACCGGGAAACCGCCTACGCCGCCATGCGCCGCGATTGCATGGAGATCCCCGACCGCGCCAAGGTCGGGCGCGAGGGGCTCCGCGACTACCTGGAACTCGGCTACGTCCCGGCGGATTCCATGCGCCAGTCGGCGTCCATCACACTGGACTATGCCTACGACGACTATTGCGCCGCCACGGTCGCCGAGGCGCTCGGACACAAGAAAGATGCCGAAATCCTTTACCGGCGCTCGCAGAACTACAGAAATCTTTGGGACACGGAATCCGGGTTCATGCGCGGGCGCAACCGCGACGGATCATGGGCGCCGTTCGATCCTTTCGAGTGGGGCGGACCTTATGTCGAGGGTGGCCCGTGGCAGTCCACCTGGGCCGTCCCCCACGATCCGCAGGGGCTGATCGCGCTCGCGGGCGGGCGGGAAAAATTCCTGGCGAAACTCGAAGCCCTTCTCGCGACCCCTCCGCATTTTCACGCGGGAACGTATACCGTGGAAATCCATGAGATGACAGAAATGGCTCTGGCGGATTTCGGCCAGTATGCCCACAGCAACCAGCCGGTGCACGGGGCGCTCTGGCTTTACACGCTGGCCAAAGCTCCGGAGAAAAACCGGCATTTTATCAGACGGGTTCTCACCGAACTCTACAACTCCGGCCCCCGGGGATTCTGCGGCGACGAGGACAACGGGGAGATGTCGGCGTGGTATATCTTCGGCGCGTTGGGTCTGTTTCCGTTCTGCCCGGGCAACGGACGCCTTGTCACAGGCGGACTCCTTTTTGACCGCGCGGCCATCCGTCCTGCCGACTCCCCGGAAATTCTTGTTGAAACGCTTGCCGATGGGATCGTCCCGAAATTCAACAACCATCCGCTGCCGGATTTCGAAATTCCCATCAGGGATCTTCTTGAGGGGGGCACCCTTCAGGTCCCCGCCCTCTGAATGTCACTATTTGTAGCGGATTGGCGTTCCGTGACACGATTTTCCGGCGAGACGAAAAGCAGTTGAATTTCACGCAAAGGGCGCAAGGCCCGCCAAGGCAGAAAGATCCCGAAGGGATTGGACCGAAAACGTGTCGCCCGGGTGGTGAGTGCAATATTCTCTTTCATTCCTTTGCGTGCATTGCGTCCTTGGCGTGAGTCTCTTCTTGAGTATTTAGTTTATGCGTTTTCCTTGGTGCGAGCTTGACGCGCACCGATCCGGGTGAGCATATCGGGAATGTTCCCATTTACTCCACCTATGAACTCCATTTCTCCCGTTTCATTCTTCGCGTGGCCGCGTGCCGTGTCGTTGGTTTCCGTTTGTTTGGCAATCGTCGGCGCAGGCCCGGTTTGCGGCGCGGAGCCGTCCGACGCACGGAAAGTCGCAGAGGATTTTTCCGGCGGGGCATGGGTGCCATCGTCATTCGTCACAGCACCGGGAGTGGCCTCGGTGGTCCCCGACCGCGCACCCGACATGGCGAGCGGGGGGAGCTTGAAGGTCAGGATCCCATTCAGCGGCCAGGGCTTCGAGCATTTCACAGCGTCGCCCGCGAAGCCGCTGTATATTCCCGGCAACGTCCGCCGCATCACTCTGAGGGTGAAGCGAACCGACAAGCGGCTTCCTGTTAAAATGATTTTTGCGGACGGATGGGGGCGCACATCGGATGTGCAGAAAAATCTGAGCTGGGATGTCAAACTCGCCGCGACGCCGGACTGGCAGACCGTGACGTTTGACGTGCCGGACGATTGGGTCAGGCCGGTGGGGATCGCAGGGGTCACGGCGCACAATTTTTCTTTTAAAGCCGAGAAGTTGGAATCGGAATTTCTGTTGGGCGGGATCGAGGTGGAGACGGATATTTCCGACGTGGACCCCGCGACCGGATGGCTTCGCAGTTGGAAGCCGGACCCGGCGCCGGCGGATGCCGCGAAGGCTCTGAAGCAGGTTCCGGCAACGCCGCTTGTCTCGGTCAATCTCTCGACGACCGAGCAGGCGAACGTTTTTGCCGGGACGCCGCCGGCGTTCACGATCCAGATCGTGAATTGGAATCCGGGCGCGCTCGATGGCAAGGCCAGCTTCAGGGTGACCGATCAGGATGGAGCCGAAGTGCAGTCCTGGGAGGAGGCGGTCCGGGTCGAAGCGCCGTTCGCAAAAACATATCCGATCAAAGCCGGGCGCTTCGGGATTTACGCTGTCGCCGTGAAGATCGCGTGCGCCGACAAAACGGCGCTGGAAAAATCCATGTCGCTGGCCAAGGTGCCCGTGCTCCCGGAGCCGACGGAAGCGCAGAAAGTGGCCTCTCCCTATGGGCTCAACTACCATGGGGGCGGAGCGCGCCTGTTCGCCGCGTTCAAGAAGGCCGGGCTCTACTGGTATCGGGACTATTCGTTTCGCATTGATGGGATGCGGCGGGCGAGGGGGGCGGACCGGAGCTACAAGGG
This sequence comes from Verrucomicrobiota bacterium, assembly GCA_037147455.1. Lineage (GTDB taxonomy): Bacteria > Verrucomicrobiota > Verrucomicrobiia > Chthoniobacterales > Terrimicrobiaceae > QYQL01. Next base: position 3,159 of record JBAWVC010000078.1, read on the forward strand.
CTGGCCGAACTACCCGTCGCTCCTTGCGGATTACGACCGGCTCGGGCTCATCTGCCTTCCGGTTTTGTTTGCGATCGAACCCCCAGTGATGGCCGATGGAAAGGCCGTCCGCCTGGGCCCCGAGCGAAAGTGGACGCTCGATATCGCGGACATTCTCGTCAGTTTTCCGAAGCTCCGGTATTGGGAGCTGGCCAACGAATACGACCTCAAGCACGCGCTGGATGAGCGGGCCGTGGGATGGGAAAACTACAACCTCTACCACAAGAAATTCGGCGAGCTGGTCTCGCTGCTCGGCGACGGTCAACTGACAGCGGTTGAGAACGGGCGCGCCGGGATGTATCCGGTCTTTGTCGAGAAGTCGGTGAAGAGCGGGGCGTTCGATCAGATCCAAGTCGTCAACTCCCACCACTACACCGGCACGGAGCCGCCGGAGACCAATGCCGACAATTTCAACAGCGGCGAGCGGCTGCCCGAAGGCCGTCGTCCGGGCTCGTTCTTCGACACCCTGCGCGCGGCCAAGCGCGCGGCTATTGCCGACGGAAAGAAGCGCGAGCATTGGCTCACCGAGTTTGGCTGGGATACGCTGGCCGGTCCGATCGTCACGCCGGCCCAGCAGGCGGCCTACCTGCAGCGCGGGTTCCTCCTGTCGTTTGCGGCGGGCACCGACAAGGCGTTCTGGTTTTATAATTTCGACGTGGACGAGGCGAAGGCCTCGCATTTTTTCGACGGCTGCGGGCTGATTAACTTCCGGCACGAGCCGAAGCTGTCGTTCGCCTCGATGGCCGGGCTCTCGTCGATCCTGCCGAACCCGGTCTATGTCGGGAGCATCAATGCCGGGCCAAACACCGCGGGCTACATTTTTGAAAACGACGGGAAGCTGGTCGCCGGGCTCTGGGCTGTGACTGGGGACAAGGGGCCGCGCGTCAGCTTCGAGGCCGACGAGCTACGCGACTATCTCGGCAATAAGATCGACGGGATATCAGCCGCCCTGCGCTCGTTTCCGACATACGCCGTGGGGCTTAAAAAAAGCGATCCGCTCTACGCGCAGACCGCCTACGGGATCGAATCGAACCACACGGTCGCCGCATGCACGGACGACATCGTGGAGGTTGCTGCAAGGGTCAAGAATAACCGGGACAAAGTGATCGATGGCACAGCCGTGATCCTTCCGCCGGCCGGATGGCCGCTCGTCCAAGGTGAGGCGAAATATTCCGTTCCGCCGGGCGAGTTTCGGGATCTGGCGCTGAAGTTCTCTGTTCCCGCAAGCCAGGCCCCCGGCGCCGCGCAGGCGCACGTGGATTTTCAGGAGGCGGGACGCGCCGTCAAGTCGATGCCTCTCGACATCGTCGTGCAAAAACCGTTTTCGCTGGAGATCTCGCCGCTCGAGGGCCAGCCCGGCCGGGCCTCCGTGGGGGTTCAGATCGAGAACCGCTCCGCACAGGTTCAGGACGGGACGCTCACGTGGAAACTGCCCTCCACCTGGCAGTCCGCAGTCTCCGAGCTTCCGGTCGCGGCCCTGCAGCCGGGCGAGCGCCGCAAGGTGCAAATCGAACTCGCCTGGAGCGCGGACTGGAAGCCCGGCGAAAGCGCGACAGCATCGTTCAAGTCTTCGAAGGGTGTCTCCTTGCAGGCGCCGATCATCCCGAATCGCTTCCCGCTCCGGGCCGCGAAAAACTTGAAGCCGGACGGCAACCTATCCGACTGGGCGAAGGATTCGAATATTCCGGATTGGATGCTCGGCTCCACGCGCGGCAACCCCGACGCCCGGCTCTGGCTCGCGTGGGCACCCGAGGGACTCTACGGCGCGGTGGAGGTCAAAAATTCGAAAGGCAAAGTGAAAAATCCGCGGGAGTTCTGGGACGGCGACGCCTTGGAACTTTTTATCTCGACCGGTTCCGCAAGGAAGACCGACGCGTTTGAGTCCGGCGACCACCAGTTCTGGTTCGTCCCGGATTTTGAAGGCAACCGCGTCTATGCCGGACAGTGGAAGGCGAAGGACGAGATTACGGAAAACCGCTTTGACATCCCGGGATTGAAAAGCGCGGTCAAGCGGACCGCCGACGGTTATGTCATGGAATTCCTTCTCCCGGCGTCCGCGTTCCAGAGCTACCCGCCGCGCGCGGGCGGGGAATTCGGGGTCGCTGCGAGCCTCTCCGTGATCGGTGCGGATTCCTCCCGCGAGGTTTTCTGGCCCAGGAAAAAGGACGCCAGCGTCCGCACCATGCCATCGAGCTGGGGAAGGATGAAGCTGATCGAATAACTCTTACAGCCCTTCGTATCCGGAGGCGTCGGTAAATATCGGGATGTCCACAAACTCCTCGCCTTCGGAAGTGAGCGTGAATTGATGCTTGGACATCTTGCCCTCGACTTCGGCCTCGAGTTCGTAGTCGCCGTGGAATCCGCGGAAAAGGGTGGGTTTGTCGGCCATTCCATTGAGCGCAGTCGTCCACTCCCGCTTGATCAGATTTTCCAGCGCGGTATAAGCTGGCTTGAAGGTTTGATCCGCGCGGAGCAGTCCGGATTTCAGAGAGGTTTCGCCGCCGTGCGCGGTCCCGTCCATCAGGTTCCACCAGTAAATGCCATCGACTGCGGCGTGGCTGAACCAAACCCGGTAGAGTTCCTCGGCGAGTCGCGCCTGGAGCTGCTCTCCGTCGGGGATATCCTCGTAGGAGGGCAGCGTGATTTCTGAGATTTGCATCGGAAGCCTCATGGCGCCGTAGCTGTCGAGGACATCCAGAAGATGCTCGGGGTCCAGCAGGTGCTGGCCCTGGGCGAGGTAGGCACCCGATTCCGGGAGAAAGCTGTTGGGCGCAAACATCCCGCCGGGACCGTAGAAGAAGCAATGGTATTGCATCCCCAGCCCGCCAATGCGGGCGCCTCGCAGGATGAGATTGCGGGCGAGTAAATCAAACCCGCTCGTCTCCTCGTGAAATTCCTTCCAGGAAAATGTCGTCGCCTCGTTCAGGATCAGCCGGCAGCTCTCCGGAAAAACTTTCTGCGCGTGCTCGAAGGATTTGAAAACATAGTCCTTCGGAAAGATGTCGCGGTCGGGGAACAGGGCTTTTTCCATCGGCTCGTTCACGACATCCCACAGCCCGATCTTGTCGCCATACCGCGCGGCGATCTCATCCATCCGCTTGCAAAGAAGGCCCATCACTTTTGAAGAATCCTTCGGCAGCCACTTTGGAAGAAACTGATGCCAGACCAGGCAGTGGGCTTTCGGCGTCAGGTTGTTCTTTGTGCAAAACTCGAGCAAGAGGTCAGTGGGCGGCCGCCGGTTGATCGGGCGGCTGTTCGCATCAAAGCGCAACTCCCCTGGCTCGGGCTCGGTGCCTGACCAATAAAACGGAACAACCGCGGAGTTGAAAACCCCGGCAAACGCCTTCTCGTAAGCGCTGTTTTTTTCCACCGTCGGAAACCCGTTCAGCATGAAAGCATTTGCCCCGAAAAGAAATTCGTGCCGGACGAGCTTGAGCCTGTATTTGACGCCCGCGACCGGACGCCCTCTGGAATTGAGAAACCGTAGGCGGCCGGTTCCCTTGCGGTTGGTTTCGATGCCCAGGCGGATGCGCTCCTCGAGCGCCGCCGGACGGTTCTCGAATTTCTCGAGCAGCCTGGTCGCGTTGTCTGACGTTATGGATGCGGTGGATTTTTTGCTCATTGTATTAAATTCCTCCCACGATCGGATACCAGTCGGGGCGTTTGGGATCCTGGTGGAACCGGGCGTAGTAGTCGCCGCGCTTTTCGAACTCTCGCTCGTATTTGTCCATCTTTTCCGGATCGAGCTCGACGCCAAGCCCCGGGCCCTGCGGGACCGCGATGCAGCCGTCCTCATATCTCATCAGGCCCATGGTCGTAATGTCGTCGGTCAGATAATGGTAGTGGGCGTCGCCGGAAAATGTCATCTCGGGAATCGTTGAGGCGGTGTGCAGCATCGCTGCGAGCTCGATGCCGAATTCCGCTCCGCTGTGCATCGAGATCCCGAGGTTGAACGCGCGGCAGATGGCGGCGAGGTCTTTGACGCCGCGCGGCCCCTCCCAATAGTGGATGTCGGTGAGAACGATATCCACCGAGCCGAGCTTGATGGCCGGGGCCAGATCTTCGAAGCGGGCGGGATACATGTTCGTCGCGATCGGGATCCTTACCTGCCGGCGCACCTCCGCGTTTCCGTTCAGCCCCCAGCTCGGGTCCTCGAAATACTCCGGCGCGACCGCCTCCAGCCTCCGCCCGATCCGCACAGCCGTGGGGACCGACCAGACGCCGTTCGGGTCGATGCGCAGGCCGAACCCGATCCCGAGCCTTTCCCGGCAAAGCTCGAGCACCCGGGCTTCCTCGTCGGGATCCATGACCCCTGCCTTGAGCTTCATCGCCCGCACCCCAAGCGTTTCGTGCAGCTCCTCGCACCAGCCGGCCAGGTCTTCAGCACAGGTGTCGTCCCCGCCGCCAGGACGGTCGTATCGCCAAAACAGATAGGCGATCATCGGGATCCGCCCGCGCACGCTCCCGCCAAGCAGGTCTGAGAGCGAGCGGCCGGTGGCTTTCCCCTGGATGTCCAGGCAGGCCATCTCGATCGCGGCGTAGAGCCGCGCGTTGGAAACATAATAGATGCTGCGCAGAACCTTCAGCTTGATGGATTCCAGGTGGAACGGATCCATCCCGACAATCCGCGGCTTCAACTTGGTCAATGCCGCGCGCTGGTCGCCTCCGCCGACCTCGCCAAGGCCGACAATCCCCTCGTCGGTGATCAGCTCGAGGATCGTCCTCAGAAAGTAGCCGGGATGAACCCCCGTGTTGTGGCGGAGCTGGCAGGTGAGTGGGATCGCCACCGTGCGGACGCGAAGATCGATGATTTTCATGGGAACGAACGAACAACTCGCAAAAAATTCCCGTTCCGTCAAATCTCTATTGACAATTTTTTTATCTGGTATGATAAAGATGCCGCATTGCATGAAAACGATTCCCGTTCTCCAAAAGGCGATTTCCGTAGTGGACGCGCTGGGGACGAATGGCGGCGGCCTCACGGCCAAGCAGCTCTCGTCGCAGCTGGAGATCCCGCCGGCTACGTGCTACCGGATCCTGCGGACACTCGGCCAGGCCAACTGGCTTCGGGAGGGAGATCGCGGGGAATACCATGTCGCGTTCGGCCTGGCCCGTGCCGTGCGGGCCTGCTCGGATGTTGACCGGCAGCTTCTGCTCGTGCGCCCGCTGCTCGAGCAGTTGGCCGAGGAGACCGGGCTGTCCGCAAAAATCTCTTTGCGGGAAGGCAGGTATGCGGTCACGGCGATGCGCGCGGAGGCGGACCGGATGAACCTGATTTCCACTCCGGTCGGGGCGCGTCTCCACCTGCTGGAAGCGGGCTCGGCTGGGGTCATTCTCCTGGCAAATATGCCCGAAGAGGAATCCCGCAGGATTCTGGCGGCACCGCCGTCCAAGCGAATTGAGAAGCATCGCCGGGAAGAAATCGAACGCGAAATCCATGAAGCCGCGCAATGCGGCGTGGCGCGGGCGTTCGGGACGGTGCATCACTCGATCTGGGCACTGTCAGCGCCGGTGGCCCTGGCCGCGAAACAAACGGTGGCTCTCACGGTTGTCGGCTGGCCGGAAGAGTTCTCGAAACTGCGGCAGCCCGCGCTTCAAAAGCAGTTGGAAAAATGCGCCAGAGCCATGGGACGGCTGATCAAGTCGGAGTCAGGAAAGGAATCGAAATGAGTTTTTCATTAAGTCAAAAAACCGCGCTCGTCACCGGATCCACACGCGGCATCGGCAAATCCATCGCGATGGCCCTCGCCCGGGCCGGCGCGAGGGTTGTGTTTCATGCCAGCGCCGACAACGAGCGGGCGCATCGTGCGGTCGATGAAGCCCGGGCAATGGGCGGCGACGCGTGGTTTGTGCCGGGGGATTTGAGTTTGGCCGGCGGTGGGCGCGACGTGGCACACCGCGCCCTGCAATGCGCGCCGGTTGACATCCTGGTCCTCAACGCCTCCATGCAGCGTCGTGCGCCCTGGCAGGAAATCACCGGGCAGGATGCCTTGCTCCAGATGCAAACAAATTTCCACGCATCCCTCGAAATGATCCAGGAACTCGCGCCGGGGATGCTCGCGCGGAAGTGGGGAAGGATCCTTGCGATCGGAAGCGTCCAGGAAACAAAGCCCCACCCGCAGATGGCCGTCTATGCCGCCTCCAAGGTGGCGCAGACAGCCCTCATGAAAAATTTGGCGCTCCAGTTTGCAGCAAGCGGAGTGACCTGCAACACGCTTTCTCCCGGCGTGATCCGCACCGACCGAAACGAGGAGGCGCTCGCGGACGATAGCTACGCGGAAAAAATCCGCGCCGCCATCCCCGCCGGATTTTTCGGGGACCCGGACGACTGCGCCGGGTCCGCCCTTTTGCTGTGCTCCGAGGCCTCCCGCTACATCACCGGACAGACGTTGTTCGTGGATGGCGGGCTCGGGCTCTGAAACTTATGTCCATCGATACCTACAAAAAAGAAGTCGGGATGATGAATCTCGAGAAGCTGATCGAATCCCGCGAGCATGTCTCTGACGCCCCGTTTCCCATCCCGCACAAAGAATTGCTGTCCCGCTTCGAAGCGCTTTACACCGGTGCCGTCAACGACGTGCTGCGGGAGTTCTGCCTGATCGAACAGGCGTTGCCGGGGCACATTCTGCCGCTGCGGGAATACCGGACCGTGGCCGGGCTCGCGTTCACGGTCAAGAGCGCGCCGAATGTCAAAATCACCGGCGAGATGGAATTCCGCACGGAGATGCTCGACAAGCTGCACGAGGATTCCTTCGTCGTGTGGGATACCAGCAAGGACGAGAAGGCCACGCTGTGGGGAGGCGTCATGACGGCGACCGCCAAGGGCCTCGGAGTCAGGGCCGCGTGCATCGACGGGGGGATCCGCGACACCCACCAGATTTTGGAAAAAGATTTCCCCGTGTTCTACAAATACCGGATCTCGAACGGAAGTCTTGGCCGCTGCCTGATCACCCACTACCAGATCCCCATCAAAATCGGGGACACGACGATCCGTCCGGGCGACGTCGTGCTCGGGGACATCGACGGCGTCCTCGTGGTGCCGCGCGATATCGCGCATGACGTCCTGGTCCGCGCCGAGGAAATCAAGGCCAACGAAAAGAAAATATTCGGCTGGGTCGCGGAGGGTCAGAGCATCCACCAGATCGCAGAAAAGGGCGGGTATTTTTAGGGGAGCTTTCCTGCGATCTTTCTGCCCGGCAAACCACCCGGGAACAGCGTGAATGTTCACAACAATGGCAGCCAGGAGCATTCTGATGCCTCCACGCAGTGAGTGAAAGAGCCATGGCAAGGCAGAATAATTGCCTTGCGCGCCCCTTCAATAACGGGAACATTCCCGCATTGATGCGCCGCGTTTTTCCTCCGCTCCTTGCCCTCGGCCTGGCATTCGCCGTCCCGTTCGCGCATGGTGAAACCGAAAGCAAGCCTTTGGCGGATATCACGGCGGGATTGAAACTGGTTGACGAGATCGCCCCGGCCAAAGTCCAGCCCGAATACGAGTCGGTGCCGGGAGCGAGCCGGGTGGAAAAAATTCTGGGCCGCAATGCGCGGGTGATGCCGCCCGCCGAGCAGGCGCGGGTGATGGCGTATGTGATCGGGAAAGGCAAGGGCCTCACTCCGGGCAAGGCGTATGTTCTGACGGTCGAATATCCCGATGACGTGCCCCGGACGATTTTCCTTGGCAATCGCGGAGCCGACTACGTGCGCGGATGGGCGACCGGCACGGCCTTTGGAGATCTCCGCTCGCAGTTCACCGA
>JBAWVC010000079.1:0-10895 GCA_037147455.1 Verrucomicrobiota bacterium
TCAATCTGCCGGATATGGAGGCGCTGCCATGAGTCGGATTTTCAATTTCGGGTCGATCAACATCGACCACGTTTATCAAGTCCCCCACCTTGTGAGGCCGGGCGAAACCCTCGCCTCGACGCGTTACAGCAGGGGAGCGGGTGGGAAAGGGTTCAATCAGTCGGTCGCCCTCGCGCGGGCCGGGGCAAACGTTCACCACATCGGATGCATCGGGCCGGACGGCGAATGGCTGCGCGAATTCCTGATCGCCGAGGCCGTGGGGTGCGCCGGTCTCCAGACCGTCGGCGAAGCCACCGGGCACGCGATTATCCAGGTGGTTCCTGCCGGCGAGAACGCGATCGTCCTTCACGCCGGCGCAAACCAGTCCACGACTGCGGACGCGGTTGCCGCCGCGCTGGAATCCGCGAGGCCTGGGGAGTGGTTCCTCTGCCAGAACGAGACATCGTGCGTCCCCGAAGCGCTCCGCATGGCCAAGGCCGCCGGGCTGAAAACCGCCTACAACGCGGCGCCGGCGGATGCGGAGATTTCCGCGACGGCATTGCCGCATGTGGACATCCTGATCGTCAACGAAACCGAGGCCGCCGCGCTCGGAGGGGGAGGGGAACAAGCGCTCGAGCTGCTCGGAGAAAAACATCCGCAGATGGATGTGATTGTGACGCTCGGTGCCGAAGGAGCCATTTGGTCGGGGCACGGCGTGACCGAGAGGGCGGCGTCTCCGGCATGCCGCGTCGTGGATACCACCGCGGCGGGGGATGCCTTCACAGGCTATTGCCTGGCGGCGATCATGGAAGGGCTTTCTCCCGCCGAAGCGCTTTCGCTTGCGTGCCGGGCCGCCGCGCTCAGCGTCACTCGCGCCGGAGCCGCGCAGTCCATTCCGCGCAGGCCGGAGCTCGCAGCAACCTAATAAAACAGATGAGCCAGTCGCGAATGAACAACCCGAAATTGTATCGAACCATCAGCCTGCGGGTGCTCCCGATCTTGTTCGTCAGCTACCTGATCAATTTTCTGGACCGGGTCAATGTCGGGTTCGCGAATCTCTCGATGTCCGGCCTTCGCAACACCTCGGTCTGGAAGCTCTGCGCGATCTACTTCTGCCAGGCGATGGGGCTCTACGGCATCACGTTCTGGCTGCCCGAAGTCGTCAAGGAACTCGGGTGGAAAAACCCGGCTCAAATCGGGTTCATCACCGCCATCCCCTGGACCGTTGCCGTGATCCTCATGTTCCTCTTCAGCACGATTTCCGACCGGTTCCGCGCGCGCCGGATTCCGGCAATCGTCGCGGCTGTTATCGGCAGCGCGGGCTTCATTCTTTGCGCGGTGTTCCAGAGCCCGATCGCCGACATCGCCGCCATCTCGTTCGGGGCCGGCGGGGTTCTCTCGCTGATCGCGATCACCTGGTCGTTCCCGTCTGCCATCCTCAGCGGCGCGGCGGCCGCGGCAGGGATCGCATTGATCAATTCCGTCGGCAATCTCGGCGGATTCTGCAGCCCGACCCTCATCGGGATCCTGGTGAAGCGGACAGGAAATCTCGACGATGGAATGATCCTCACCGGAATCTTCCTCGCCCTTGCCGGCTTCCTTCTCTTCGTTTTTAAATCCCTCGAACCGTCGCCGCTCACCTCCGGATCCGCCAGCGACCGTCGCCCACGCTGAGGACCTGGATGCGGACCGGGCAGAGCCCGGAATTGCGGAACCCCAGTTTTTTGGCGACCCCGGTTGTCACATCGATCTCCCTTCCTTCGATGAATGGTCCGCGGTCGTTCACGCGGACGACGACCGAGCGTCCGTTTCTGAGGTTGGTGACGCGCACTTTGCACGGCAGCGGCAGAGTTTTATGTGCGGCGGAATGCGACCATGAGTATTGGTTTTCCCCGATGGCCGTCTTTCCGGGAAAGAGGACGAGAAAGCTTTCGTCGTAGTGCGAGGCGAGACCCTCGACAACATAACCGACCGCCTCGCGCGGTTCCATCGGAGTGTAGTCCAGACCGCGGACGGTATAAGGCTTGAACTTGTAGCCCTCGTAGCTGCTGCCGCAGGCGGCAAGGAAGAGGCAGGTCACGCACAAGAGGATTCTCATGATGGCTTCTCGGATTTTTTTAGGACGGAAAAATCGTTTGTTTCGATGCGGCGTCTCCTCCGCGCGATGTCTCCCGCGCAGATTTTGACCGCAGACCCGCCGGATGTCTTTCGTTTCACCGCCACGGCGAAACGCTTTCAGCCCCGCCAACCGCGGTCAATGGAAAACCCGACAGGAATATGCGGGCGATTTTTCGGGGGGAAACGATTGACTCGATTCGGGAGCTCGGGCAGGGTAATTAGTTCTTTCCATCCATGCGACATACCCTCTCGATCCTTGTTGAAAACAAATTCGGCGTGCTGACGCGCGTGGCCGGCATGTTCAGCGGCCGCGGCTTCAACATCGACACGCTGAACGTCGGGCCGACGCTCGACCCTTCGGCTTCCCGAATGACGATCGTCGTCCGCGGCAACGACAAGGTCCTCGAGCAGGTGACCAAGCAGCTCGAAAAGCTCATCGACGTGATCGACGTGCAGGATTTCCGCGACGAGGAATACGTGGACCGCGAACTCGTCCTGCTCCGCGTGAACGCGAACTCCAAAAATCGCGCCGAGGTGATGCAGATCTGCGACATCTTCCGCGCCAAGATCATCGACGTGCAGCCGAGCAAGCTGGCCATCGAGATCACCGGCACCGAGGGCAAGATCAGCAAGTTCCTGACCCTCATGGAAACGTTCGGTGTCAGCGACCTCACCCGCACCGGAAAGGTCGCGCTCTCGCGCATGAAATAATTTTTTTCAAACCAAACCAAACCAAAAAAATGCCAGCCAAGATCTATACCGACAAAGACGCCGACCTCAAAGTGTTCAAGGGCAAAACCCTTGCCGTTCTGGGATTCGGATCCCAGGGCCACGCCCACGCGCTCAACCTCAAGGACAGCGGCGCCAAGGTCATCATCGGCCTCTACCCGAAATCCAAAAGCCGCGCCGTCGCGAAAAAATACGGCTTTGAAGTTTTCGACACCGCCGAGGCCGTCCGCCGCGCGGATGTCATTTTTGTGGCGATCCCCGACACCAAGCAGCCGGCCGTGTATCTGAAGGACATCGCCCCGAACCTCAAGCCCGGCAAGACGCTGCTCTTCAGCCACGGGTTCAGCATTCATTTCAAGACGATCGTCCCGCCGAAAAACGTGAACGTCATCATGGTCGCGCCGAAGGGCCCCGGCCACATCGTGCGCCGCCAGTTCACCGAAGGCAAAGGCGTGCCGGCCCTGATCGCGGTTTACCAGAACCCCGGCAAGGACTCGAAAAAGCTCGCGCTCGCATGGGCGAAAGGCATCGGCGGCACCCGCGGCGGCGTCCTCGAAACCTCCTTCAAGGAAGAGACAGAGACCGACCTCTTCGGCGAACAGACCGTGCTCTGCGGCGGATGCTCCGCGCTCGTCCAAGCTGGGTTCGAGACGCTGGTCGAAGCCGGATACTCGCCCGAGATGGCCTACTTCGAGTGCCTGCATGAACTGAAATTGATCGTGGATCTGATGAACGAATCCGGCATCGCCGGCATGCGCTTCTCGATCAGCGAAACCGCCAAGTGGGGCGACGTCCTCGTCGGCCCGAAGATCATCGACGCCTCGGTGAAGGCACGCATGAAGGTGGCTCTCAAAGATATCCAGAGCGGCAAGTTCGCCAAGGAATGGGTCAAAGAATTCCAAGGCGGCTACAAGCGCTACAACGCGCTCCTGAAAAAAGGCGAGCAGCACCCGATCGAAAAGACCGGCGCCCGCCTCCGCTCGCTGATGCCCTGGATCAAAAAGAAAAACCTGAAAGGTGCCCAAGCCGCTTACTAAGCCCGATGCGGGCGGAGCCCCGGCTCCGTCCGCTACTCCGGTTGTCCTGGGATCGAGCAAGCGGACGGTTGACGCGATGCTCGGCAGCCCGGTGATGGCGAGGGATCTGCTGGGCATGGCTGCGCAGGGAGAAAAGGCGTATTCCTACCCGCAGGCCGGAGACGACATCGTCGTGGGGTTTTTCGATGATGTCGCCCGGTATCTCGCGGTCATCCGCTCGAAGGGGCCGAAAACCGCGTTTTCACCCGGCGAAATGTCCTCGATCCTCGCGCTCAACGGCCAGCCGGATTCGTGGAAATCCGAGCAGGCTGCCGCGTCCGCCACGGCCTCAAAGCCCGCAAAGAAGCCCGCACCGGCCGACCAGCCGTCCACCTACTACTCGCTCTCCGACAAGGACCGGCAAATCATCGGATGGCAGCCCGGCGACAAGCCGTTCGTGTTCTTCCTCCTACCGACCTACCCCAACCAGCCGCACCTCCTTCTTAACGAGTGGCAGGTCGCACGCGCGATCGGGTAGCGAAACCGCCATACCCCGCATCGGATGAGGGACGGCTCGCCGAGCCGTCCGTCGATTCCACCCGTTTAAATTTCAAATGGTATAAGCGGGTTTCGCTTGACCTCAATGGAGCATAAGCCTCAAACGGGGCAGCATCCAACAGCCCAGGGCAAGCCTGCGAAGCTGACACCGCCCTGGGTATTCGCGTCAATAATGCACCCTGCCCTGAATGGGCAGCATCACGAACCCGCTAGAAAAAGCGGTTGGATTTCACGCAAGGGCGCAAAGCCCGCCAAGGCAGAAAGATCTGCAAAGGAGCGGACAAAAAACGTGCCCCCTGTGACGAGTAATGTGGCTTTCATAAGTTCATTCCTTTGCGTGCATTGCGCCCTTGGCGTGAGTCTCTTCTTCTGGATTTAGGGTGCAGAAATCCTCTCCCCGGTCACGTGATCGCCAGGACGACGGCGAGGCTTGCGAACGAGGCCACCGTGCTTGCGGCGATCGCTCCGGCGGCAAGCGGCTCGTCTCCGTCCATCTGGCTCGCCATCGTGTAGGCGACGACTGCGGTCGGGCAGGCGCAAAAAATCAAGACCACGCGCGTGTCGGCGGGGGTGAGCCCGAACGCCCGGGCGGTCATCCAGCCGAGCACCGGAAAAGCCACCACCTTCAACACTGAAACGCCCGCGATCCACGAAATGTGCCCGCGCAGGGATGTCATCTCGAGGGATCCTCCGATGCAGAGCAGGGCGAGCGGCACCGCCGTGGCCCCGAGCGATTGGAGCACCTGGTCTGGAGCCGGAGGAACCGCCAGACCGCTCATCCCGTAGAGGATCCCGAGGCACCCGGAAATCACCAGAGGGTTCACAAAGACGTTGCGCGCGAGCGATAAGGGATCAAATTTTCCACCCTTAAACACCGCGACGGCCAGAGCGTTGTTGACCACAATCATGGCGGTCATGATGATGACCGATGTGGCCAGCAGTTCCGGGGCGTCGCCAAGCGCGATCCGCCCGAGGCTGTGGGCGAGGATCGGAATTCCGATATAGGCCAGATTTCCGAAAAACGATGAGGCGATAAACGTGCTCCGCGCGGATGCGGGAACGCGCGCCGCGCGGGCGACCAGCCAGGCGAGAAGAGCGGCCAGAACCGTGGGGACGGTCACCGCACCGATCAGCGCGAGCGTCCAGAGGGAAGGTTTCCCGGCATGGGCCGCCGCACGAAAAACCAGCGAGGGGAGAGCGATCCAGAACGCCAGCTTGTTCAGCTCCCCGATGAACGGTTTTCCGAGAAACCGTATCCAGGCCAACCCCGCCCCGAGGGCGATCAGCATCATGCTCGGAGCGAGGACTTGGAGGATGTGCATGTGTTCGGGGCAGCCTCGTGTTTCGGATCCAGTCGATGTCCGGATTCCCTAGTGCGGGGCTGCTATGAAATTGACCGCTTCCTTCGGCGAGCGTGTGCGCGGAGCCGGCGTCCATTCCGAGCGTTTGAGCCGTTCCAAATCGGCATGGAATGACGGGTCGCGCTCCAGCGCCTCGAAGATCAGCCGTCCCTCGAGGCGGCCGGCGGCGATGTCGGTCGGAAAATGCTCGCCCGCGAGAACGCGCTCATGCTCGACCTTGAACGCGATGGAGTGGAAGGCGTCCGCCGCGTGGTGGTCGAGCTGCGCCAGCGTGCGCCAGAAAACGACGCAGCGTGCGGCGTGGTAGCTCGGGTAGGAATACAGCGCCGGGGCGACCACGAACCGCCGGATCCGCGGGTCGGCCTCGAACGGGTGTGGACGCTTGAAATGCGCCTTGAGCACGTCGTTGGTCTTGCCGACGATGGCGTTCAACCGCCGAAAGAACGTGCCAGTCTGCGGGAATCGCTCCGGGTTGAAGTCCGGCCCGATGGCTTTTGCGAACGTGAAGACGGTGAGGTTCAGCGTGCGCTGGGCGGCCGCGATCTCCTGAGGCGTGGCCCGCTTTTGCAACGCGAGCACGCGATCGATATCGCGGCGTTCGGCAGCGGACCCCTGCGCCGGAGGCGGGCCGATGCGGGAGAGGAAGAATGCCTCGTCCGGCACCGCCCACGCACCCGCCGCAACCGGCCGGGCGACCGGCTTTGAAAAACCTTGCGAGGCGCAGCCTGGCCCTGCGAACAGGGCGGCGGCAATAAGAACGCTCGCGACGAGCGGAGCGCGGGACGAGGATCGGCCCACCGGATTGGAAATCCTACCCGCTCTTGGAAACAAACGGACGGTTTGCCGGCGAAAAAAGACAGCGGGATTCAGGTGTTTCATAAGCGTGCAGATGATTTCCGATTAGATGGACGCCTATCTATTTAATTGACGCAGATCAAGGTTTTATATTTTGGATTGAAAAGAGGACGCAGACCTTTATCCCGCCGAATCCTATTACAAGCCCGGGCAGACAAAAATCGATGACTGCGATTTCTCGGGCTGGACGCTGCGTGTGGCTGGCATCATGATCATCGCCGCCCATGCCGGACCAAGCAGCACCACGAGTCAGCATCGTCATTCCCGCTAGAAACGAGGAAGCGCGGCTCCCTGCCTCGATCCGGGAAATCCGGCGCGCGTTTCCCTCGGAGGCGTGGGAATTTCTGATCGTGATCGAACCCGGAAGCGACCGCTCGGAGGAAGTGGCGCGGAAGGAAACCGCCGGGGATCCCCGGTTCGAAATTCTCCCGAACCCGACCGCCCACGGCAAGGGGCACGCCGTGAAGACCGGGATGCTGCGGGCGCGCGGGGATTGGATATTTTTTATGGATGCCGACCTCAGCGTCCCGCTTCGTTTCGTCCACGAGTTTCTGCGCTCCGCGGGCGAGGCGGATGTTCTGATGGGATCGCGGCGGCACCGCGGGAGCCGGATTGCGGCCCGGCAGCCTTTGGCTCGGGAAGCGGCGGGACGCGTTTTCAACCGGATGCTGAAGCTCGCGGGGGCCACGTGTTTCTCCGATACCCAGTGCGGGTTCAAAGCCTTCCGGCGCACGGCGGCACGGGAAATTTTTTCGCGGGTGCAGCTCGAGGGGTTCGGGTTTGATGTCGAGGCGATGGCCCTGGCCGAGGTGCTCGGGTTCCGGGTGTTGGAACTCCCGGTCGAATGGGCTGATGTCGCGGGCTCAAAACTCAAACCGCTGCGCGACGGGGTCTCGTCGCTCGTGGAGGCAATACTTGCCGTGGGGCGCGTTCGGCGTGAATATAAATCGATATGCCAAGCCTCGGAGTAAACATCGATCACATCGCCACGATCCGGCAGGCGCGCTACCGCGAGGACCCGGAGAACCCGAATGCGGAACCGGATCCCGTCGCCGCCGCGCTGGCGGCGGAGAAGGCCGGGGCCAAAGGAATCACGGCCCATCTGCGAGAGGACCGGCGGCACATCCAAGACCGCGATATCCTGCGCCTCCGCGAGAGCGTCACCACTAAGCTCAACCTCGAGATGGGGGTCACGGAAGAAATCGTGCGGATCGCTCTGGAGGTCCTACCGGATGATGTGTGCCTCGTCCCGGAAAGCCGACGCGAGGTGACGACCGAGGGCGGGCTCGATTGCTGCGGCAACCAGGAGATCCTGCGTCCCGCCGTGGCGCGACTCAGAGGCCGCGGAATCAGGGTCAGCCTTTTTATTGATCCCGACGAGGAGCAGGTCGAATCCGCGGCGGACCTTGGCGCGGACTTTGTGGAACTGCACACCGGGGCCTACGCGAATGCTGTTGGCACGGAGTTCGAGCGCGAGCTTCAGCGGCTCCATTCTGCGGCGCGGCTGGCGGTCGCGCGGGGGCTGAGGGTGAATGCCGGCCACGGGCTCAATTATCGGAACACGCCGGCCATTCTCGGACTCGCCGGGCTCGAGGAGCTGAACATCGGCCACACGATCATCTCACGCGCGGTCACCGTCGGAATCAGCCAGGCGGTTCAAGAAATGTGCGACCTGATCGAAAAAGCCTGAACCACATGGAGGATCCGGAGCTTCCTCGTTGCCGTGATGGTAGGGACGGATCGCCGAGCCGTCCGTCGAGAGAAGTCGGCGGGCCCGGCGCTCCCGCCCTACCAATGATCGAATCAGCCGCTTTCCTTGCGCCGCATGATGGCTGCCGTTCCTGGGACGATTTTTTGCAGGAAGAGATCGCCGGGATTAAAAGCACCGGACTTTTGCGGCGGATTCGGATTCTGGACTCTCCGCAGTCCACGCACGTTCTCACCGGCGGCCGGGCACTGGTCAATTTTTCCTCGAACGACTACCTGGGGCTCGCGAGCCATCCGGCCATCAGGGATGCCGCGATGGCCGAGTGGGAAAAGGCCGGCTTCGGGTCGGGGTCCTCGCGCCTGCTGTGCGGGACGTTCGCCGCCCACGAACGTCTTGAGGAAGCGATCTCGCGTTTCAAGAGGGCCGGTGCCGCGCTGAGTTTTTCCAGCGGCTATGCCGCCGCGATGGGGACAATTCCCGTGCTCTGCTCGAAGGACGACGTCATCATCCTGGACAAACTCTGCCATGCCTGCCTCGTCGATGCCTCCCGGTTAAGCGGGGCACAGATGCGCGTTTTTCCCCACAATGACATGGGGAAGCTGGAGAGCCATCTGCGCTGGGCCCGCGCGAAGCACCCCGCCTGCCGCGTCCTGGTCGTGGCCGAGTCGGTTTACAGCATGGATGGAGATGTCGCCCCGCTCCGGGAGATCGTGGATTTGAAAGACCGCTACGGGGCATGGCTTTTTCTGGATGAGGCGCATGGCGTCGGGGTCCTGGGTGCGGGCGGACGCGGGCTCGCGGAAGAAAACGGTCTCGAAGGCCACATCGAAATCCAGATGGGAACCCTCGGCAAAGCCTTGGGTGTCCACGGGGCCTACATCGCCGGAAGTCGTCTCCTCCGCGAATTGCTGATCAACCGCGCGCGCAGCTTCATCTACTCGACGGCTCCTCCCGCTCCCGTCGCGGCGGCGGCCGCGAAAGCGGTCGAAATACTCGGCAGTGACGAGGGAATTGCCTTGCTGCGCAACCTCCGGAAAAATATCCGTCTTCTCGGATCCGCCCTCGGGCTGCCCGAATCCCCGAGCGCCATTGTTCCGTTCATCATCGGCGGGGAATCCTCCGCACTGGCTGCCGCCGAAAAACTGCTGGCATCCGGGTTTCTTGCTCCTGCCGTCCGCTACCCGACCGTTGCGAGGAATTCCGCGCGCCTCAGAGTCACGCTTTCCGCTGCCCACTCCGAGCAGGACATCGCGGGCCTGGCAGAGGCTTTGAAGACCTCGGTTGTCGGGGCGGCACCTGGGTAAACTGCATATCTCCCACTTTGCGGTGCGGGGACGCAGACGTCCGGGGAGCGCTCCCGTCCCGGGTGCGGGCGGCAGCGTCCCGCTGACGCGAACTTCTTGCGTTTGAGAAGGGAAGACTGTTTCGGCATGCTCGCGGTCGTGCTCGGATTCTCCGTCGCCGTGGCGTTCTTTCTGATCCGACTGGGCCGAAGCGGCGGGATTACAGCGCGGGACGAGGAAGAATCGACTGGTAGCCAGCGATCATTTTGTCGATGAGTGCGTCCCTTTCCGCGTTGACGTTCCGGCGGGCCGGGTCGGCGTCGTGCCAGGCGATGATTTCACGCGCGCCCAGGTAAAACGGGATGCTTGCGAAGTAACCGGGGACGGCGCGTTTGATTTTCGAATTGTCGAAGAGAACCGAGTGGGACTTGTCCCCGAGGAGGCTCGCCCCCCAGCCGGCGTCGTGCGCCGCGATGAAATCCGACGGGAGATGCACGATGCGCGCCTTTGTCCCGGCCGCGTCGGCAAGGATTCCGACAATCTGGTTCCAGGTGAGCGCCTCGTCGGAGGTGATGTGAAACGCGTCGCCGATGGCGCGAGGGTTGCCCAGCAGCCCGACAAAGCCTTTCGCAAAATCCCTGTGATGGGTGAGCACCCAGGTCGCCGTTCCGTCGCCGTGCACGATGATCTCCTTGCCGCGGCGCATCCGGTCGATCGTCGTCCAGCCGCACCCCTCCGGGATGAGCGTGCAATCGTAGGTGTGCGAAGGACGGACGATCGTGACCGGAAAATTTTCTTCGCGGGCGGCGCGCAGGAGGCGGTCCTCGCAGGCGATCTTGGCCTGAGAATACGCCCAATACGGGTTGATCAGCGGGGTGGATTCCGTGATCGGGAGGCTGCCGACCGGTTTCTGGTAGGCGGAGGCGGAGCTGATGAAAACGTATTGGGCGGTCCGCTCGCGGAAGTAACTGATATCGGCTTCGACGTGCTCGGGGGTAAAGGCAATCCAGTCCACGACCGCGTCGAAGGAGCGCCCCTTCAGCGCCCGTTCGACCGAGGCAGGATCACGGATGTCGCCGTTCAAGATGCGCGCTCCTTCCGGCGCGGGCCGCGAGCTTTTGCCGCGGTTCAAAAGAAAAAGCTCGAACCCGCGCTCGATCGCGAGGGCCGAGCAGGCCGAACTGATAACTCCCGTGCCGCCGATGAATAGGATTTTCATCCGGAACACGCTATCGGGAGAAATCGCATATTAACAGGAATTGGCGATGCGGTCCGCATTTTATCTGCT
>JBAWVC010000080.1:0-10871 GCA_037147455.1 Verrucomicrobiota bacterium
CCCGCCGGGGTGCTCTTCAATCTTTCGAATTCGATCGCAAGGATGACGAACGCTTCGCTTCCCTACCCATTGGCAACAAACTCCGCAACCAACCTCCCCGTCATCAGCTTCGTCTCCGACGGAGCCCTCGACGAGGATCTGCACTCGGGAGGCACCAAGCCGGTCCTCCCATTCCATGTCGGCACTCGCTCGGGAACCGACGCCCCCGCCTACCAAGGCGGCTATATCACCAACGAAATCTTCGTCGAACCGCGCAGCGGAAAAGTAAAGGTGCAAAGAGCCGGAGAGACGAACAAATGACGCGCTGCGCTCCACCAAACTCCGGGGAGCGCGCGCGTGATGTGGTTGGCGCCCCGCCAACCATCTCTTCTGCCGCAGTCGCCGGTTAGTGATTTAGCGAACATCAGTGGTTTAAGAGGCGAATTAATAATGGAACAAACGAGCCCGAGAATCGCGGCGAAAGACAAAGTCCCGGTGGGGCAGAAGCTGGCGTATGCGGCCGGGGGTTCGGTGGAGATGTTGTCAGCGGCGTCGGTGGGGACGATGTGGATGCCGGTTTTCAACCTTGGTTTCGGGATCAGCCCCGGGATATTGGGGATGATCGGGGTGATCTACCGGATCTGGGATGCGGTCACGGATCCGGTGATAGGCAACATGTCGGACAACACGCGGACGCGGTGGGGGCGGCGGCGACCGTATATTTTTGTTGGCGCGGTGCTGGTGGCGATCACGACGCCGATGTTGTGGCGGCTTTCGCCGAGCTGGAGCGAGATGTCGATGCTCGTGTATATCACGGTCATCGGGCTGCTTCTGCACACGAGCCTTTCGATTTGGGCGATGCCCTACAACAGCCTCATGCTCGAGATGACGCCGAACTACGACGAGCGCACGCGCATCTCGGCGTATCGGACGATCTTCATGAAGTTTGGGGTTCTGATCGGGAGCTGGATCCTGCCGTTTGCGGCGAGCCCGTTTTTTGCGAGCCCGGAAACCGGGAAACCGGACCTCGTGCGCGGGGTCCAGATCATCAGCATCGCGCTCGCTGCAGGAACCATCATGCTCGGCGTGCTGCCGGCGATTTTCATTCCCGAGCGCTACTACGAGAAGGAAGCCTCCAAGCAGGCCAAGGAGCCGCTCATCCAGGGGATCCGCGACTCGTTCCACCTGAGGCCGCTGTGGATGCTCGTCAGCATCGTCGTGTTCCAGGTGTTTGGAAACGGGCTGACCAGCGCGATGGGGTTTTACATCAACCTCTACTATGTCAATCACGGCAAGCTCACGGATGCCGCCGTGATCGAGGGGTTCAAGGGCACGACCGCCTTTCTCGTCGGGCTGGCCGCCGTGCCGTTCTGGACATGGGTCTGCGAAAAGCTCGACAAGAAATGGACGCTCATGATCATCGTCTCATCGGGGTTTATCTCGGCGGGCCTGAATCTTGTCTGCCTCACGCCGAGCCACCCCTACCTGCAACTCATCCCGGCCGTCTTTTACGCCAGCGTCACCGCCTCGATCTGGCTCATCCTTCCCTCGATGCTGGCGGATATCGTGGACTTCGACGAGCTGAAGACCTACCGCCGCCGCGAGGGCAACATCAACGCCGTCTTCTCGTGGTTCCTCAAATTCGGCATGACGATCGCCATGGGCCTGAGCGGATTCCTGCTGGAATGGACCGGGTTCGACGCGAAGGCCGGCGACCAGCCGCAGGTCGTGCTCCAGCGGATGCTATACCTGTATGTCCTGCTCCCAGCATTTTTCTGGGTCATCGCCGTGCTGCTGATCCGGATCTATCCGCTCAACAGAAAAAAGATGACCGAAATCCGGGGCGAGCTCGAGGCACGACGCGGCGCGGTGTGACGCTATTTGAATGCCATCGTCCAGTTCATCTGGGTGGCGTCGCCGATGGTGGAATGCGTGTCGTCCGGAACATTTTGGATCCTCAGCGTGCCACCCAATTCCGGCTTGTCCGGTAACACCCAAGGTGGGACGATGCTCACATGGTCGCCGCTGAGTTCGAAGAGGACCTCTCCAGTGGACTGGCGCTTGAAAACCAAGCTGTCCGTGTTTTTGATATACCTCGGCTTTTCTGCGGCCTCATAAGGGAAGATTTTCTTCTCGCCGATCGTGATCACCAGATCCTGCAAGAGATCCTGCGGCAGCCACAGGTCCACGCGGGAAAATCCCTTCGCCCCGCTGGCCGGAGTCCAATCAGCCGCCATCTGTACGGATTTGCCGTTAATTTTCGCTTTGACCGTGTGCGTGATTTGCGAGCCATCCGGGTATTCATAAGTTCCCACCCGGATGACCTCAGCCCCGGAGACGGGTTCAAATTTTTCCTTGGCGACGACTCTCTTCCATCCCCCGGTGGAAGTATCCGTCACCTCGGTGCGGATTTCCATATTCGGCAGCCCGTCGGCGGAGATCGAGATCGTCCCAGATTTTTCCAGCTCGAGGGAGACAGGCTTGGCGGCCATCGCAAACTCCAATGGCAAAACCATCAGGCTCGCCGCGAGCAGGGCGGAGAAAAAAACAGGGGGCATTTTCATAACAAACCTTAATGTCGCACACTCGGACCCCATGTCCAGCTGGGAACAATCGAAGATATCCTGACGGTCACTGGCGAGGTCAAAGCGAGCGGTTTTCCTCAATCCGTCTCGGCGGCTGGGGCCGGATGTCAGGTATCGAGGATCGCTTCGACTGCGACCGTGCTGCCGGGGGTTGCCAGGGGGATAATGTTGCCGGGGATTTTTTTGCCGTCCACAGTGAGGCGCGAGACGCCGCGGGTTTTGCCCGAGGGGTTTTTGACGGTGATGTGGTAGGTGGCGCCGCGGAACTTGCGGGTGGCGCGGAATTCCGGCCAATGGCTCGGGATGCACGGGTCGAGGCGGAGGCCCCGGTAGTCGGGCTGGATGCCGCAGAACCCCTGGCTGACGGTGAGGAACGTCCACGCAGCGCAGCCGGTGAGCCATGAATTTTTGGCCTCGCCGGGGGTGGCGGCATCTTTTCCGGCGATCATCTGGCTATAGACGTAGGGCTCGGCGCGGTAGGTGTCGATGATGTCCTCCTTCGCAGCCGGGCAGATCGAGAGGTAGTATTCGAACGCCCGGTCGCCGTCGCCGAGCTTCATGAGCGCGAACTGGATCCACGGGTTGTTGTGGCAGAAGACGCCGGCATTTTCCTTATAGCCCGGCGGATAGCTCGAGACCTCGCCGAGTTCGACGTGGTAGCCGCTGTAGGCGGGTTGCTGGAGCACGCAACCGTGCTCAAAGAAGAGGTGCTCATGGACGCTGTCCAGCGCCTGACGGGCGCGCCCGTCCTCGATCCCGACCCCGCCGAGGATGCACCATCCCTGGCTCTCGATGTAGATTTTGCCCTCCGTATTTTTCGATGAGCCGACCGGTTGGCCGGAGGCGTCGTAGGCGCGGAGGAACCACTCGCCGTCCCACCCGTGCGCATCCACGGCGGAGCCGATACGCGAGTGGCCATCGCGGATCCGCGCCGCATCGGCATCGCACCCGAGAAAATCGTAGAGCCCGGCGAAGAGGTCGGAGGCGTGGAGGAAAAGCCCGGCAATCATCAGCGACTCGGCGACCTTGTCGTTCGCGCCATGCGCGGCGAGTTGGAAGGATTCGTTCGGCTCGGTCGAGAAGCAGTTCAGGTTCAGGCAATCGTTCCAGTCGGCGTGCCCGATCAGGGGCAGGCCGTGCGGGCCGCAGTTCTCGAGGCAGTAGCGGATCGAAAGCTCGAGGTGGTCGAGCAGCGTGCCGGCCTTGGCAGAGTCCGGCTGGTCGGCATATCCAATGATTTCCTCAAGGATGCCGGTGTCACCGGTTTCCTTGATGTAGGCGCAGGTCGAGAGGATGAGCCAGAGGTGGTCGTCCATGAAACCCCCGCCGATGTCGGCGTTGCCCTTTTTTGTCAGCGGCTGGTATTGGTGGAAACAGAGGCCGCTGGACATTTGTGTGGCGGCGAGGTCGAGGAGGCGCTGGCGGGCTTTTTCAGGCACGAGGTGGACGAAGCCGAGTAGGTCCTGGTTCGAATCGCGGTATCCCATGCCGCGCCCGATGCCGGTCTCGAACAGCGAGGCCGAGCGGCTCAGGTTGAATGTCGCCATGCACTGGACTTGGTTCCAGATGTTGCCCATGCGGTTGAGTTCGGGGCTTGGCGTTTCCACGTGAATGACGCTGAGGAGTTCGTCCCAGCGGGAGGAGACGGCGGCGAAGGCGGCCTCGACGGCCTGCGGATCGCGGTATTTTTCCATGAGCGCGCGGCCCTTCGACTTGTTGATGACGCGGGGGGAGTCGAACTTGTTTTCCGGGCCGTGCTCGATGTAGCCGAGGACAAACGAGAACGTTTCCGAGGCACCGGGTTCGAGCCGGAGTTCGATGCCGTGCGACCCGACCGGGTTCCATCCGTGCGCAATCGAGTTGGCGGACCGTCCGGCAAGCACGACCTGGGGATCGTGCAGGCCGTGATGCACGCCGACAAACGCATCGCGGCTCGTGTCGAACCCGCTCACCGGCCGGCTACATCCGAAGACCGTGTAGTGGTCGCGGCGCTCGCGGAATTCCGTCGTGTGGTAGATCACTCCATCCTCGACCTCGACTTCGCCGATCGAGTAGGTCCGCTGGTAGTTCGTCGCGTCGTTCTGCGCTTCGTAAGAACAGAATTCCTGGAAGCTGAAAAGCTGGAGTTTTTTTGCGGTTCCCGACTTGTTGCGCACAGTCGTCTTCCAAAGCTCGACGGTCTCGCCGTTCGGGATAAAAAACAGCATCTCGACCTCGACTCCGTTTTTTTCCGCCGTGATCCGGGTGTAGCCGAGGCCGTGGCGGCATTCGTAGCGGTCGAGCGGGGTTCGGACGGGTTTCCATGTCGGGCACCAGACCGTGTCGCCATCCTTCACGTAGAGGTAGCGGCCGTTGTTGTCGTAGGGGATCTCGTTGTAGCGGTAGCGCGTGAGTCGGCGCAGCTTCGCGTCTCGGTAAAACGTGTAGCCGCCGCCGCAGTTCGTGCAGAGGCCGAAGAAGTCGTCCTGCCCGAGGTAGTTCAGCCAGGGGAGCGGCGTGTCCGGCCGGGTGATCACATACTCGCGGTGCGCGTCATCGAAGTGGCCGTAGGGATTCATAAGAGGTGAGGTGGCTGTTGATCCGGTGGAGGGTATTCAGAAAATCCATTTCAACAACCCCCTGTCCACGAGAATTCGGATGGCCGGAGACTTTCCAGGTTAGATCCCCCGCAGGAAAAACCAGCCGACGACGCCGCCGAGCAGGATGAGGAGGGCGGGGTTGGTGCGATTGAGGAACAGCCAGACCGTGACGGCCAGGCCGATCGAGATGGTCAGGGAATTAAAGTGGAAGCTGTGCGCCGGATTGTAGCTCGCGGTTTTTCCCACCGCATGGACGCCGGCGAGCATGAGTCCGATCGTGATCGGGGCCATGCCCTTCTGGACGGAGTCCCGCCAGGGGTTTTCCTTGAACGAATCCCAGATGTGGCTGACCGCGTAGGTGAGAAAGCTCGAGGGGAGGTAGAACGCGAAAAGGACGACAAGCATGGCGGCGAGCGCCCAGGCGTTGGACATCCCCGAATGGTTGGCGGCCTTGAACCCGATGAGCCCGACCATCGTCATATTCGGGCCGGGTGCCATTTGCCCGAGACTGTAGATCGTGGCAAAATCATCTGCCGTGACCCATTTGTGGACGGTGACCGTCTCGTGCTCCATCTGAGGAAGCACGGCGCTGCCGCCTCCGACCGCCAGCAGCGAGAGCAGGCAGAACACGTTCAGGAGGCTGACGAGTTCCCTCATTTCGCCGCCTCCTTGCGCGGGCGGTGCAGGATGATCGCGAACGGGGCAATGAGGAACAGCGCGACCGGCAGCGACACGTGGCAGAGACCGACGAGCACGAATGTCAGCAAAACAAAAAACAGATCGAGCAGGTTCAGAAATTGCTTCGCCCCGATCTTGAGCGTGACCTGCAGAAGCAAGCCCACAGCCGCCGCCGCAATGCCGGCCAGCGCGGCCGCGACATCCCGGTTGTTGCGGAAGCGCACATAGAGGAGGCCGAGGATGACGAGGATCACGGCTCCGGGAACCACGAGCCCGGTCGCGGCGGCGATCGCTCCCCTCGCCCCGGCCAGCCTGCGCCCGGCGATGATCGCCACGTTCACCGAGTTCAGCCCCGGCAGCGTCTGCCCGATCTCGAGCGCCGCCAGAAAATCATCCGGGGTCATCCACTTTTTCTTCGTGACGATCTCGTCGCGCAGATACGCGACCAGCCCGCCGCCGAAGCTGGTGACGCCGATCCGGAAAAACGCGCGGAAGATCTCCGTGCAGGTGGGGCTATTCTCCACTGGTGGAATTCGGTGTCGCTCCTCCAAACTGGTAAACGAGCGCGGTTTTGGTGGTGCCGAGCGAGACCCAGTCGAAGGCGTCGAGCTGGAGGGTTTTGTAGAAGTCCTCGGCACGCTGGAGATTTTCCTTGTGGAGCTTGTCCGCGCTGTCGAACCGGCACTGGAACGCGAACTCCCCGCAGAACGCCTTTTCGTATTTGCGCGTGCGCCAGACCGAGACCGAGGTTTTGCCGCTGAGGCCAC
The DNA here is from genome assembly GCA_037147455.1 of Verrucomicrobiota bacterium. Taxonomy (GTDB): domain Bacteria; phylum Verrucomicrobiota; class Verrucomicrobiia; order Chthoniobacterales; family Terrimicrobiaceae; genus QYQL01. Next base: position 6,589 of record JBAWVC010000080.1, read on the forward strand.
CGCCGAAATGGAGTTCGCCCACATCGACCTGGACCTCCTCCACGGCCATGTCGTTGACGATTTTCACCGGGGCATCGCCGCTGGCCTCGACCTGCTTGATCGCGGGGAAGGAATTGGTGACGTCCTTCACCGCCATGTTCAGCCGCTCGCGGGGCATCGCGAGCACGCAGTTGTGGGAGAAGATCGAGCGGATGCCGCCGAGGCTCTCGTGCAGCGGGAGGAGTTCCTCTTTGAACTTGATCCGCGCCGCTCCGCCCGGGGTCGAGGGCCGGACGTCGATGGCGGCGGCCGCCTCAAACTCCGGATGGCGGAACTTCATCGTCAGCTCGGGAATCCCCTGCGGCCAGCCGCCTTTGTAGTGGGTGCGGAGGCGGAGGATGAAGTGGTTGTGGTAAAGGGCGAAGTCCTCGGTGTCGAAAAACAGGACCTCGCGCACGTTGCTCACGAACGCATCGTCCGCTTCCTTCACGTGGACATCGAATTTTTTCGCCGTGTGGCGGACGACCTTCCAGAAGTCCACAAACGCCTGGGCGGTCTGGAAGTGGTCCGGCTGGAGGATGATTTTATATTCCCGGTATTGGATAGGGTCGCGGGGGGTGTTGAGGATTTCGTGCGAGGACATGCCCCACTTTTAGCATACAACCGCTCCTTGTCATCGCCGAAAACATCCGGCATACCACGGGTAGGGAGAACGGGCGTCCCGCCTGTTTGGAGGCTGGTCATCGAAGCGGAGCCAGCGCCTGCACGGGCGGGACGCCCATGCTCCCTGAGCTGTGTCCCGCGAACATCCCCGCACAATTTCAACCATCTCAAAAACCGCAATGGATGCCACACATGGCCAGGAACTCTCCGATCGCGACGTGCGCCGGAATTTTGCGTGCCTCGTGTGGACTGGTTCGGTCTTCGCGATGGGCTGGGCGGAGGTGATGGTCGTCCTCCAGCCGCTGCTCGTCCACTACGGGGCGACGAACGCGCAGATCGGGATCGTGCAGGGGGTCCTCATCGCCACGCTGCCCGGGATGTTCCTGTCCCCGTGGATCACGAGAAAATTCCGCCACAAAAAAATCTATCTCTACGCGGCGGACTCGCTCTACCTGCTCCCCATCGGGATCGTGGGTGCAGCCGTGTGGGCGGGGGTCTCGAACAGCGGGGCCGCCATGGTCGCCTTCATCATCTGGATGATGTGTGCCGGCCAGATCGCCGCGGGGTTCGGAGGGCTGCCGAACCAGGAATTTTTTGCCGCGTGTATTCCGATGCGCCTGCGCGGACGGCTTGCGGGATTCACCTCGGGCATCGGCGGATTGCTGGGGATTGCCGGGGCGGGATTCGCGGCGTGGGTGCTGATGGCGCTCCCCAAGCCGCAAGGCTTCGGCGCGATCCTCGTCCTCGCCTGGCTGATGTGCCAGATCGCGGACACGGCGATTCTTTTCGCCAAAGAACCCTCAGCTCCGGTCGAGCGTTCTCCGGTTCCTTGGGGAAAGGCGATGTGGATGGCCTTCTTGAAGGACTCGAAATTCCTGCGGCTCACGCTTGCGATCTGCCTGATCTCCCCGCTCGTCGGCCAGCTCCCGATCTTCGCGACCGTCTTCGCGTTCCGCGAGCTGAAGTTCGAGGCGCAAATGGCCGCCTACCTCGGGATGTCCACATCGGTCGCCCGCCTCGCCCTGAGCCCGGCCGCCGGATGGATCACCGACCGGTGGGGCGCACGGAACTCGCTGCTTTTCTGGCCCGCTCTCGCGGCTGCCATGTTTTTCCCCCTCGCGATCTTTCCCGGAACGGTCACCGTCTTTGCAGCCACCGCGCTCGCGGCGGTGGCATGGAGCGGGTTCTCCGGCGCCATGAACGCCCTCACCTGCGGGATCCCGAAACCGGAAAACCGCGCCGGCCATTTCACCCTGCTCGGCTTCTGCATGATCGCCGCGAACTCCGCCGGGCCGGTGCTCGTCGGATGGATGTTTGACGCGGTCCCTTATCGTCCGGGCTTCGCGATCCTCGGCGGCGCCGCCCTTGCCGCGGCCGCCGTCGGATTCCTCCTCCTGCGCGACGTGAGTTCCCGCGCGGAGGATTTTCAGTAGGACGGGGATTGTGGCGCGGGGGGTAAACCGCGTAGCTATAGGAAATGTCATCCGTTCTGTTATCCGCAAAGGACCTCAAACTCGCCTACGGCAACCAGGTTTTGCTCAACGGCGTCTCGCTCACCGTGGCGCCTGGAGAAAAGGTCGGGCTTGTCGGCCGCAACGGCTGCGGGAAGACCAGCCTGTTCAAGATCCTCGCCAAGGAAACGGAGCCGGATTCCGGGGAAATTTCCATGCGGCGCGGGGTTCGCGTCGGCTACCTGCCGCAGGAATTCGAGCTGGATGGCACAAAGACCGTGCTGGAAAATATCGAGGCCGGCGCGGCGGATCTCGTGGACTGGATGCGGCGCTACGAGGCCGGTGACGGCCACGACAACGAACTCTCCGACCTGCTGGAACTGATCCAGCACGCGGACGGCTGGAACCTGCAGACGCGGATCCGTGCCGAGGCCGGTTCGCTGGCAGCCCCTCCGCTCGACGCGCTGGTCGGCCCGCTTTCGGGCGGAGAAAAGCGCCGCGTGGCGCTCTGCCGGGCGCTGGCCTCGCAGCCGGATCTCCTCCTGCTCGACGAGCCGACGAACCACCTCGATTCCGAGACGATCCGCTGGCTGGAAGATTATCTACGGGAATTTCCCGGGGCGCTGATCTTCGTCACCCACGACCGGTATTTTTTGGAAACGATCGCCACGCGGATCATTGAAATTTCCGACGGGCGGGCGTTTTCGCATCCGGGAAATTACACGGCATTTCTCGAAGCCAAGGCGCTGCGCCGGCAGATCGCCGAACAATCGGAGCGCCGGCGGCAGCGGTTCCTGCGCGCGGAGCTGGAATACGTCCGCGCCGGAGTCCGGGCGCAACGCTCAAAATCCAAGCACCGCCTGGATTCATTTTATCAGATCGCGGGCATGGAGGCCCCGCCCGAGGAGCGCGAGATGGATCTGCTGATTCCTCCCGCGCCGGAAATTGGAAACACCGCAGTCGAGCTCGCCGGGGCGGGCGTCCGCGCCGGCGGGGCGGGACGGTGGCTTTTCAGAAACATGAACCTGTCGCTCCGGGCCGGCCAATGCACGGGCGTTGTCGGGAGAAACGGCGTCGGCAAGACAACACTTCTGCGGCTGTGCCTCGGGGAGCTGGAGCCGGCCGAAGGAACAGCCACCGTGGGAAAGCGCGTCGTCTTCAACTACATCGACCAGTCGCGCATGCAGCTCGACGGAAAGGGAACCGTCATGGACGAGGTCTCGGACTCCGGCGAGATGGTCGCCTTCGGAAATCAGACCCTCACCGCCCGCGCGTATCTGCGGCGGTTTCTGTTCGACGAATCCCGCGTGAAGGAGCGCGTGGAGAAGCTCTCCGGCGGCGAGCGCGCCCGCCTCCTGCTCGCAAAAGTCCTCCGCCGCGGAGGCAACGTCATCATCCTCGACGAGCCGACAAACGACCTCGATCTCGCGAGCCTGCGCATGCTCGAAGAGGCGCTCGCAGACTTCGAGGGCACGGTCCTCGTCGTCAGCCACGACCGGTATTTCCTCGACCGGATCTGCGACCAGATCGTCGCGTTTGAAGACGGGGGAGTTTTTGTCCAGCCCGGCAACTATTCGTATTACCTCGAAAAGAAAAAGGAACGCGAGGGGCGCGCGCAGTCGGTGCTGAAGGCCTTTGCCCCCTCACCTTCTCAATCGACAAAACCAACTCCGAAACCGAAGCGGCTGAGCTACAAGGAACAGCAGGAACTCGACGGCATGGAGAAGACCATCCTCGCCGCAGAAAATGCCGTCAAAGAAATGGAATCCACGCTGAATGACCCCGCGTTCTTCGTCTCCCGGGCTGCTGAGGCCCCGGCGCTGGTCGAAAAGCTCGGCGCTACAAAGAAACAGATATCATTCCTTTACGAAAGGTGGGCGGAGCTTTCCAAGAGAATTTGAACGTCCGCAACCGGTAGCCTGTCTAATCAGACAACACTTGGTATGAAAAATGCTGAGTTGAAAGCAATATGAAAAACTACTACCGCAAACTAAACCGCAGCCACTATTCACTTGGCGAACTCGTTTCCGTCGTCGGCTCCTGCGCCCGCGACAGCAAGGAAACCCTCGCCGCGCTCGCCGACCTCTTCGAAAGCGGACGTGTGATGGTCAAAAACCACGGCCATTTGAAACGCGTCAAACTCGCGGCGGCCAGATAAGTCGGGATAAGTTTTGGCACCGAATCAACGGG
>JBAWVC010000081.1:0-10775 GCA_037147455.1 Verrucomicrobiota bacterium
AGCAAGCTCAAGGTGTATCTCCTGGACGACGGGGGCACCGACCAGCGCTGCCGCTCGGAGGATCCCGAATTCGCCTCCGCCGCGAGGCACCGGCGGCTCGAGCTGCAATCGATGTGCAACCGCTGGGGAGCGAACTACATCACCCGCGAGAAAAACGTCGGCTCCAAGGCCGGAAACATCAACAACGGCCTGCAGTTCAGCGACGGCGAGCTGGTGGTGATTTTCGATGCGGACCACGCGCCGACGAGCGACTTCCTGCAGAATACGGTGGGGTGGTTCCACCACGACCCCAAGCTCTTCCTGGTCCAGACCCCGCACTTCTTCGTCAACCCCGACCCGATCGAAAAAAACCTTCAGACATTTTCCACCATGCCCGGGGAAAACGAGATGTTCTACAAGGTCATCCAGAAGGGTCTGGACTACTGGAACTCCGCGTTCTTCTGCGGGTCGGCCGCCGTCCTGCGCAGGAAATTCCTCATGGAGACCGGGGGCATCGCGGGGGACACGATCACCGAGGACGCGGAGACCGCGCTGACGCTTCACGCGCGGGGCTACAACAGCGCCTACATCGGCATCCCCATGATCTCCGGGCTTTCCCCGGAAACGCTCACGAGCTTCATCGGGCAGCGGATCCGCTGGGCGCAGGGGATGGTCCAGATTTTCCTCCTGAAAAACCCACTCTTGATCCCCGGCCTGACCCTGCCGCAGCGGCTCTGCTATTTCAGCAGCTGCTTTTTCTGGTTCTTCGCCTACGCGCGGGTGGTGTTCATGCTCGCCCCGCTCTGCTTCCTGATCTTCGGGCTGAAAATTTACGACGCCAACTTCGTGGATTTCGGCGCGTTCGCGGCGCCGCACCTTCTCGCGGTGTTCATGGTTTCCGATTTCCTGTTCGGAAAAGTCCGCTGGTCGTTCGTCTCCGAGCTCTACGAACTGATCCAGTCGGTCTACACTTTGCCGGCCATCTGCAAGGTCTTCCTCAACCCGCGCGCACCGACATTCAAAGTGACGGCCAAGGGCGAGACGCTCGGGGAGGATTATATCAGCCCGCTCGCGCGGCCGTTTTACCTCTTCCTGATCTTCAACACGATCGCCCTGGTCTTTGGCGCGGTGAGGCTTGTCGTCACCCCGGCCGAGAGCTTTCCGACCGGCGTCACGATGTTTTGGGCGACATTCAACGTGATTATCCTGCTGGCCGCCATGGGGACGCTGTTCGAGCGGCGCCAGCGGCGGGCGACGCCGCGCATGCCGGTCGCGGCGATGACCGGGCGCGTCAGGCTCGGAAAAAAGTTTTATACGGCGGAGATCCGGGACCTTTCGATCAACGGGTGCGGGCTGGTGGTGGACCCGGCCTTCGAATCCCTGTTCCTCGAGGGGGAGGAGCTGGAGATGACGGTTCCGGGAAACCCGAAATTTGCCGACACCCCGATCCACATCGTGATCCGGAATGCCAGGCGCGAGCCGGGGGCGCTTTTTGTGGGCGGGCAGTTCGCTCACACCTCGCTCGAGGAGATGAAGCTCAAGGTCCTCCTCGTCAACGGCAACAGCCAGCGCTGGGTGGACTTTCAAACCTCGCGCGAGCGCCGGATCGGGGTGATCCGCAGCGCGATCTTTCTTTTCACGCTCGGCGTCCGGTATTCCCTGCAGCATTTCGGGCACGTCATGCTCGTCGCCAACAGCCGGCGTATCGGAAAATCCTTTAAACCCTCGACGCAATCCGTTTGATACACACCATGAACATGACAACACATCCCACACGACAGTTCGCACTTCGTGCCGTGGAGGCCTCTCTCGCGCTGCTTGTTGCAAGCCTGATGACTGTCTCCGCCCAGCAGCCCCGAGTGCCGGTCATCCCGGCCGCAGCGCCCGCCGTTCCGACCGGCCTGGCAGTTCCCATCGCCGCGCCCCAGCCGGTCGCCGGCATCGCGCAGCCGGGGACCCAGCCGGAATCCCTCAAGGCCGGAGTCCAGTCGTTCCGCCTCCCCCTGCGGAGGCTGATCCCTCTCGACTCGCCGATCCTCCTCCGCAACGCAAGCAGCGTTTACACGGTTTTCGTCCCGCAGAGCGCCCGTTTCCAGGCGAAGAGCTACGGGCTGAGGCTGAAGTTCACGAACTCGATCGCCCTGCTGGGCGAGCGCTCGGTGCTGCGCGTGGTGATGAACGACACGATCGTCGCGCAATTTTACCTCGACCGCACGAAGCCGTTCAACGACGTGGACATCGAGGTCCCGCTGAATCTTGTGCAGACCGGTTTCAACCGGCTCCAGTTTATCGTGGCCCAGCATTACACCTACAAGTGCGAGGATCCCTCGGCCCCGGAGCTCTACACGGAAATCAACCCAGACCAGTCCTACCTCACGACCACGGGAGAGTGGAAGCCGGTGACCGAACGCCTCTCGTTCCTGCGCTGGTGGGTGGATGAAAAACTCTGGATCCCCTACCATTTCAACATCTGCATGCCCTCGGCGGGAGCGATGACCGACGAGCATCTCTCCCTGGGGGCCATCGTGTCCCAGGGCATCGCCCTCGCGGTCAACAACCAGCCGTTCCGGGTCTTCACCGCCACGGCCCTGCGCCCCGGCATGGACAACATCGTCATCGGCACCATGAACGAGCTGGCCCCCTTTCTTACGGCCACCGAGGTGGGAACGATCAACGGGAGCTTCCTGGCCATCAAGACGCTTCCCGGCGACCCGACCCACTGCATGATCATCGTCAGCGGACGCAGCGCGCAGGAGGTGAAGCAGACCGCGCTGGCCCTCGGCATGGTCAACTTCCCGCTGCCCGATTCAAAATATGCCATCGTGGACCAGATGACGTTGCCGGAAAATGCCTATGTCCGCAACGCCCCGCTCCGGGTCCCCGGCCTCTACAGCTTCCGACAGCTCGGCTTCAAAACCACCACGATCAAAGGCTGGAATACCGGCACCTATACGCTGAAACTTTACATGCCGGGCGACGTTTCGCGCGAGGACCAGAGCAACGCCGAACTGCGACTGCACTTCGTCTATGGCGCGGGGCTCCGGAAGGATTCCGCCTTCAACGTTTTTATCAACAACCAGTTTCAGGCGGCGATCCGGCTGAAGGATGTGGAGGGCTCGATGCATGGCGACCACCGCCTCTACCTGCCGATGCAGGCGTTTCAGCCGGGGCTTAACGAGCTCACGCTCGCCCCGAAAATGGTCCCGCTCGTGTCGAACCAGTGCGAGATCCTGCAGGATGAAAACCTCCAGTTCACGCTCTACGATGATTCGGACTTCGCGTTCCCGAGGGCGCTCAGGAAAGCGCGCCTCCCGAACCTCGGGCTCTTCTCGCAAACCGCCTTCCCTTATTCGTCTCCGCCGGATGGAATCGAAACCGCCGTTTTCGTCGGCGGACGTGCGCCGGAAACCGCCTGCGCGGCATGGACGCTCATGGGCAAGATGGCCCAGATCTCCGGTGCCCTGCTCTCGAATGCCGAAATTTCCTCGAAGCTCCCGCGCAGCAGGAAGAGCCTCCTCGTGGTCGGGCCGCGCGATGAAATCCCTCCGGAAATCGTGGCCAAGGCCCCGGTGTCGCCTCTCCAGGTCGGCAAGATGCGCTACATCGTGAGCACGAGCCCGAAACCGGAAAAGTATGCCACCTCGCCGATCGAGGAGTTCCTGCTGAAAGTCCGCGGCCAGTCGGGCGACAGGAACGAGCCGGAGCCGCCTGCGACGGCGAACCTCAACATGACATCCGACCTGATCGACGACATCGTCGCGCAGCAGTTCGAGTCACCGTTCCACACCGGCTACCCGGTCACCCTCGTGACGGCTTGGGATGCGGACAACCTTCTCGCCGGGGTCAACATGCTCCAGGAGCGGGAATTCTGGGATGCCCTCGCCGGCGACCTCGCGGTCTGGAACACGCGCCCGAAATCGCTCGCGGTCGCAAAAGTCGGGAACGATTTCATCTACAAAGCCACCAACCTGGTCACCAGGGTCTCGAGCCGCTTTGACCAGCAGCCGTGGTTCTTTGCGGTCATCGTGATCGTGCTCATCGTCCTGCTCGCCCTCGGCGTCCGTTCGGCCCTGCGCAAGCGCGAACATCCGGAATAATGGGAAAAAAACGGAGCAGCCGGATCGCGGAAGCCGCCCTGGCGGTCCTGGTTCTCCTTGGCCTTTGCTACTGGTTCCTTGTGATGTCCGATCCCTGGCGGCTTCCCCCGCGTGACTGGTCGCTTTTCAAAAACCGGTTTGTCTCGCCGGAAGGGCGGGTGATCGACACCGGGAACGAAGGGATCTCCCACAGCGAGGGGCAGGGTTACGGCATGCTGATCGCTGAGGCTTACGGCGACCGACCCGCCTTCGACAACATCTGGAAGTGGACCAAGGAAAACCTCCAAACCCGCAAGGGCGACAAATTGATCTCGTGGCTCTGGAAGCCAAACCAGGACGGCGGCGGGAGCGTCGCAGATCCCAACAATGCCAGCGACGCGGACATCCTTGTCGCCTGGGCGCTCATCCGGGCGTCGAAGCGCTGGCAGGATTACGCCTACCAGCAGGCGGCCGCAGAGATCCTCGTCGAGTTTCGCCGGACGGCCGTCAAGGATTCCCCGCGCGGCCCGGTTCTCCTGCCGGGCGCGGACGGCTTCATCAAGGACGACGGGCTCCTTCTCAACCTGTCCTACTACGTCTTTCCCGCCTTCGGAACTTTCTCCGCTTCGTTTCCGGGCAGCGGATGGGAGGCACTCTCGGATAACGGGCTGAAAATGGCGGGCGAGGCGCGCTTCGGCCAATGGTCTTTGACGCCGGATTGGGTCCTGGCCGGGGAGTCCTTCAGCATGAAGACGCAGTTTCCCCCGGTTTTCGGATACAACGCGATACGCATCCCGTTGCAGTTGGCGTGGGAAAATCCGAAGTCGCCGCTTTTGAAGCCCTACGCAGATTTCTGGAAACAGTTCCCGGATTTGGAAAAAATACCATCGACAGTGAATTTGGAGACGAACACATTTGGCGCGGATCCGGCGCTTCCGGGCATGCAAGCAATTGCGCGTTTTGTCCTCGCCTGTGAATCGGGAACCCGCTTAACTGTCCGGGATATTTCTCCCGTGATGCCTGACGAACCGTATTTTTCCGCGAGCCTCAAGCTGCTGACGAAGCTGGCTGTGCGGGAATCCCTGGGAGGGAAGCGATGACTCTCAAGGCGGGCTGTATATTTCTGGCCGCCGGCCTCTGCGGCCTGCTTTCCTTGAGGTCCCAGGACATCATGTCTTCGGAGCAGCCGGAGTCGATCGCCCTGCCCTCGGATGTGGATACGAAACCCTCGCCCACGCCATCCTTGTTCACCCCGGTGACGCCCGGCATGCGAAAGTCGTCCGGCGCCGCCACCCCAAGGTCTCCGGTTTTTCTGCCGCCGGACATTCCGGCTCCCGCCATCCAGGCCACTCCGACGACAACGGACGTGATCCCGTCGGACGCGGCGCTGCTGGCGCAACCGACGCCAACACCATTCCAGGCGGCAACACCTGGCATGAGAAACGCGACCCCCTCACGGCCCGCGACCGTCGTGACTCAGGAACCGCAGAGACCGGCGGTCAGCCAGGCCCAGATCAGCGCATGGGTAGCGCAGGCGACCGAGAAGCAGGATTCCAACATGGCCTTGAAAGCCGGGTGGGCGTATTTCAACCGCGGGGAGTTTTCCTCCGCCGGACTGTGGTTCAACCAGGCGCTCGAGTGGAACCCCGGCCTGGGCGAGGCCGCCTACGGGCTGGCTTTTTCAAAATTCCGCGAGGGCGACCTGAGCAGCGCCGAGGCGATCGTGAACTTCCGCGGCGACAGCTACCCGAAGATGCGCGTGCTGAAAGGGGACATCGCTTCCCGCCGTGCCGTCGAGGCCTACGAGGCGAAAAACTACCCGCGCAGCCGGGATCTCATGACGACGGCATCGCAGGCCCGCCCGCTCAGCCGCAACGAGCAGACGGTGCTCGCGTGGGATTATTATTACACGAAGGATTACGCGAAAGCCTCCGAGCTCTTCGAGAAGCTGTATCGCTCGTCGCCGAGCGAAAACACTGCGCAGGGCCTCTATGCCTCGCTGGCGAAGACGGGAAATTACGAGAAGGCGGACACGATCGGGGACACCGTCCGAGGCCCGCTCAAGAAGATGTATGGCACCTCGGAAGCCAAGCGGTATTTCAAGGCCGACCTCTTCGTGGCCGCGGCCGGTGCGGGCGGCGAAAAAGTTTACAAGGTTCTCGAAAACTACACGTGCCCGAGCGCCGCGCTCGGCTTCATCTACTCCACCAAGTCGGGCACCGAAGGCGAGGGCAAGCTCAACATGGCCGCCATCCCGGTCATCTCCGGCCGGATCTACCCCTCGAACAAAACGATGCTGACCGCCCAGATTTCCCGCATCACCCTCAACTCCGGCACCCTGGATAACGGGGCCGTCGTCGGCCAGTATCCCAAGGTCTATACGCCTTACCTCAAGGATCCCGTCACCTCCTACGGCAACCTCTACGATTTCTCCGTCCACTTCGAATACCAGGACTGGGTCACCTGGTATGTCACGTTCGGGATCACCCCTTCGGGCGGCCCCCTCAACGCGAAACCCGTGGGAAATCTCGGGATGATCTACCGCGACGAAAAGGGCTACGTCCAGGCCGAGCTCTATGCCAAGGCGGTCAAGGAAAGCATCCTCTCCTACGTCGGCATGATGGATCCCTACACCGGAAAAAACTGGGGCGGAGTCACCGAGGCGGGCGGCAGGGTTTCGGTCTTTCGCTCGATCGCGCCCAAATGGACGGTCTATCTGAACGGGAGCTACGGGGTCCTCGAGGGGACCAATGTCAAAACCAACTCCCACCTCTCCGGCACCGCCGCTCTCGCCTACGAGTTCAATGTCAAAAATTTTGAATACGTCACCGTCGGGCTCGCCGCTTCCTATGAAAGCTACGACAACAACCAGAACCATTTCACCTACGGCAACGGCGGTTACTTCAGCCCGGAATACCTCGGACAGGCGCTCATCCAAGGCCAGTTCCTGACGACCGAGGGCCGGAAATGGATCGCCGCCGGAACCCTCGGGCTCGGCGTTCAAAACAACCAGCAGGCGGCGAGCCCGTATTTCCCGCTCAAGCCGGATGGAAGGAATTACAGCGCCCAGGACTCCAGCACGGTCATCGGCCTGATCGGCGCCCAGGGCGCCTACATGATCTCGCCCCAATGGCTGATCGGCGGGCAGCTCGGCTATGCGGTCACCGCGGATTACAACGAAGGGTCGATCGGGCTCTTCGTCCGCTACTTCTTCGAGCCCCGGAACGGACTGCTCCGCACCGACCTCGGCCTCGACCGGCCCTGACGTCTTCGGCGCGGCGCAAGATTTTTATTCTTCGGATCGGCTTCTTTCCGCTTTTTCCGCTCTACGCCGACGGGTGCGATGCCGGCGGCAATCGCAGGCGGAATGTCGTGCCTGCGCCCAACTCGCTGGTGACCTCGATCGTTCCCCCGTGCCCTTCGACAATGGCTTTGGTGATCGCCAGGCCGAGGCCGGAATGCACCTGCCCGGCGGCGCGGGATTTGTCGGCGCGGTAGAACCGCTCGAAAATATGCGGGAGATCGGCGGGCGCGATGCCATCCCCGGTATCAGAAACCGTGAGAGCCGCGCCGTTTTCATCGTGGCGGACCGACACGCGCACGGCACCGCCGGGACGGCTGTGGCGGATCGCGTTGTCTGCCAGGTTGGCGGCCGCTTGCGCCAGCTGTCCCGCGTTGCCGCTGCACGGCGCGGGGGAGACCTGCAACTCCAGGCCGACACCGCACCCGTCGGCTAGCGGTTTCAGGGTCTCCGCCGCCTCCGTCGCGATGAGGCCGAGATCGCAGGGTTCAAATTCCTCCCGGGGTTCCCGGGAGTCGGAGCGCGCGAGGAGCAGCAGGGACTCGATGAGCCCGCGCATCCGGTCGGCCGCACGCCCGCAGGCCGACAGGCTTTCGCGGTATTCCGGGGCAGACCGCTCGCGCGAGAGGGCGGACTGGGTTTGGGTGAGGATCACGGCGACCGGGGTGCGCAGCTCGTGCGCGGCGTCGGCGGTGAACTGCTCCTGCCGCGCGAACGCCGCCTGCAGCCGCGCAAAGGTCTGGTTGAGGTCACCCGAAAGCCGGCCGAGCTCGCTCTCGCTGTCGGCCGGAGGGATCCGCTGGCCGAGATCGCCGGCCGAGATTTTTTTCGCGGTCGCGCTGATCTGCGAGATCGGCCGCAGGGCGCGCGCCGCGATCCACCAGCCGCCAGCCAGCCCGAGCGCCAGGACCGCCCCGCCCGCTCCGGCCAGCAGCCACGCGGTGCTGCGGATGCCCGCGATCTCGTCCCCGATGTCCCTGCCCACGAGGACGCATTCCTCGTCCGGCGTGTCGTGAAAGCACTCCCGGAAAACCCCGCGCGACCGGAAAACCGGCGGCCCGGGCATCTTGTCCGGGCGCGGGATGCTGGCCGGGGCCGCCTCGGAAATCCCCCCCTCGCGCCCGTCGCGCAGCCAGATGACGTAATAATACACCTGCCCCGGCAGGCCGTCGAAGAGATTCTGCTCGCGCGGCGACAGCCTGAGTTTTCCGCGCTGCGGAGGGCCGGCGGCACCCTTGTCCGGCCGCATCGCCCCCTCGATGATCCCCATCCGCTGCTCCAGTTCGCGGTCCACTCGCGAGAGCTGGTTTTCGCGCTGCAGCTCCCAAGCGGTGAACCCGAAACCGGCCAGGGCCAGCACGAGCAGCAGGCCGTGCCAGAGCTGCAGCCGCCAGCGGACGGAGTGGAAAAATTTCATGCGATGCAATACCCGTGGCCGCGCCGGGTCTCGATCAGTTCGTGGCCGAGTTTTTTGCGGAGGTTCGAGATATGGACGTCGAGGAGGTTGGAGAGCGAGTCGTCGTCCTCGTCGAACAGGTGCTCGTAGAGCGCGGTGCGCGTGACCGTTTCGCCGCGGTGCATGGCGAGGAATTCCAGGAGGCAATACTCGCGCGCGGTGAGCGCCACGGGGTCTCCGTCGAGCGTGACCCGGCGGGCCGAGGTATCGACGGACACGCCGCCGATTTCGATGGTGTTGTGCGTTTGCCCGGCCGAGCGCCGGATGATCGCGCGCAGCCGGGCGAACAGCTCCTTCAGGTCGAACGGCTTCACCAGGTAGTCGTCGGCGCCGGAGTCGAGCCCTCGCACGCGGTCCCGCGCGGCATCGCGTGCGGTGAGCATGAGCACTGGCGTCTTCCTCGACTCCCTCAGGCGTTCGAGGACTTTCCAGCCGTCCAGGCGCGGCAGCATCACATCGAGCACGATCGCGTCATACGCGACCTCCCTTGCTTTGTAGAGCCCCTCTTCGCCGTCGGCCGCGGTATCGACCGCATAGCCCTCCTCGCGCAACGCCTTGGCCAGGCCCGCCAGGAGATCGGCTTCGTCTTCGATGAGGAGGGTTCTCATGGGAGACTCAACTTTTCACAAAACCAGACGGTGGAATCGTAGATGAGCGTCGCCGTCTGGAAGCTGCATGTGTCGCGATAGCCGCCGCTGGGCCGGAGCTTCTTCATGAGCGGCGTTGTAGTCGCTCGCTGGCCGATGCGCGAGAGGATTTCCCGGCGGAAAATATATTTCCGCACCTTCACGTTCCCTTAAGGTTCGTTCGCGTAATCTGACGCCTGTGAAAAACGAAAAAGGCACCATGAAGACACGAACACCCATTGCAATCGCGCTGGTTCTGGCCGCGCTAACGATCAGCACGTCCGCGCAACAGGGCGGAGACCGCCCGGGGCCGCCGCCCGGCGGAGAGGACGCGCGCGGAAAAACGGAGGCACTCACGGACGCGCAGGTGAAGCAGGTCGGCGGCATCCTCGCCGGATACGATGCGCAGGCGCTCACCGCCGAACAGGCGCGGGCCATTCACTCGGCCTTTCGCGAGGCCGGCCTGCCGGGCGGCCCCGCGATCAACGAGGCTGTCGCGGCGGCCGGCTTCAGCCCCGACAAGCTGCGCGACCTCGACCCGCCGCCCTCGGCACCCGGCGGCGGAGTCGATCAGCGCGCGCCGAAAGGCGGGGAGGAGAACCCTCCGCAGGCCGGAAAGGAGCCGCCCGCCGGCGGCAAGGCGGGCGGAAAAGATCAGGCTGACAAGAGTTCGCGGGGCGGCAAGGGGAAAGCCGAAGGCGGGAAAGCGAGCGGGCCGCAGCAGTATTCGATCGAGCAGGCGGCCTCCGACAATGCGCAGCTCCACACGATCGCGTTTAACGGGCTGGCGTTTGTCACCGGAGACTTTGGCGCCGACACGTTCCTGCCTCCGGGCAAGGTCTGCGACTTTTTCGGCTTCCAGTATATGCGGGATATCGATGCCGCGCGGAAGGGCCACAACCCGATGTTTCTCGACCGCGTCGCGGGAAACGTGCTGCAGGTTCTCACCGACGAACAGCGCGCCCTGTTTGAAAAAGCGGCGCAGCAGGAGGCGGTGGAATTGCGCTCGCTCGCCCAGAAGCGACTTCCTCTCATCAAAGCGTTCTGCCGGCAGCTCGACGGCGACATTCCCGCCGGAAGCCAGGGGCTGAACAAGGCTGCGGTGATAAAACACGTGGGCGACATCTTTACCGCAGACGCGGAGGTGAGCTGGCGGCGCGCCCAGGTGTTCGGCCAGGTGGCGTCCTCCTTGACCACGCAGCAGAAAGAAGGTCTCGCCATGATGAAGTTCGGCGACTTCAACACATGGCCCGCCGTGGACATGGAAAAATACAAGCTGCCACGGGGCACGGAAAAGATGGTCAACGTCGCCTACATGACCTTCGCCAGCGAGTTCT
>JBAWVC010000082.1:0-10735 GCA_037147455.1 Verrucomicrobiota bacterium
CAGGATGACCGGGTCGTTTGCCACGCGGCCGATCTTGGCGCCTGCCAGCAGCACGTCGGACTGGCGCCTGAGCCCGCCCGCATTCGGAAACTCCGCCCGCAGGGTGTAGGAGCTCCGCATCCCTTCGCCCACGCGCCCGAAATACACGACCATCAGCCCGATCGTGATCAGGCCGATCAGGATGAAAACTCCGACTTTTGACTGGATGGCGCGGTCTTCGCTGGTCATGGCATGGGATTTCAATAAACGGTTTCGCCCGAGCGTCCATCCACAAAATCCCGGACGACCGGATCGCGAGCCTCGCGGAGTTCGGTGGTGGTGCCGAGAAAGCGGATGCGTCCTTCGTCGAGGAGGGCGACCCGGTCGGCGATGTGGTTGCAGCTCGTCATGTCGTGGGTGACTACCACGGACGTCACGTTCAGCTGGCTTTGGAGCCGCCGGATGAGTCGGTTGATGCTATCCGAGACGATCGGGTCCAGCCCGGCGGTCGGCTCGTCGTAAAGGATGACATCCGGCGGGGAGATGATCGCGCGGGCGAGCGCCACGCGCTTGCGCATGCCGCCGCTGAGGTTCACCGGCATTTTGTGGTCGTGCCCGGTCATGTTTACCATCGCGAGGGACTGGGCGACTTTTTCTCGGATCACGGCCGGGTCCTTTTCCCCGCGCTCCTGCAGCGGAAACGCCACGTTGTCGAAGACGTCCATCGAATCAAAAAGCGCCCCGTCCTGGAAGAGCATGCCGATCTTGCGCCGCACGGGTTCGAGTTCGCGCTCCTTGAGCTTCGTGATTTCCTGCCCCTCGAAGACGATGCTGCCCGAGACCGGGCGCATGAGGCCGACGAGATGCCGGAGGAACACGCTTTTTCCACCGCCGCTTTTGCCCAGCAGGACGAGCGTCTCGCCGGGAAGAACATCCAGCGTGATCCCGCGAAGGATATCCTGCGACCCGATCCTCTGCACGAGGTCCTGCACGCGGATGAGGGGCCCGTTCATCGATGGCCGGCCGGGAAGAGGATGTTGAGCGCCATGGTCAGGAAGAAATTGGAGATCAGGAGGGCGAGCGACGAGTTGACGACGGTGGCAGTCGTCGCACGCCCGACGCCGACCGCGCCATCTTTTGCCCGCAGCCCCTCGCGGCAGCTGATGAAGACGATGAGCCCGCCGAAGACAAACCCCTTGATCAGCGCCATCATGATGTCGCTCCCCTGGGTCCATTTCTGCACGTTCCCGAAAAAATATACGCCGTTGATGTTGAGGATGTGGACCCCGACGTAGTAGCTCGCGAGAACCCCCAGCCCGACGCATTCCACCACGAGGATCGGCATCGAAATAAACATCGCCAGCGTGCGCGGGACGACGAGGTAATCGACCGGGTTCACCGCCAGCGCGCGCAGGGCGTCGATCTGCTGGGTCACCTTCATCGTGCCGATCTCAGCGGTCATCGCCGCGCCGACACGGCCGGCGACCATCAGCCCGGTGAGCGCCGGGCCCAGCTCCCGGAACATCGAAAGTGCGACCACCGGTCCGACCGCGGTCTCCATGTTCAGGGCGGCAAACTGGAAATACGCCTGAGCCGTTAATACCGCACCGGTGAACGCACCCGTGACCACGACAACGAGCTGCGAACCGAATCCGATCTCCGCAATCTGCTTGAGAGTGAGCCACACGCGAACCCTTCCATGGGCGATCGAGGAAGCCGTCTCCCCGGCCAGCATCGCCATCTCGCCCAGAAACGTGATAAACGGGGAAAACAGCCCGTTGAAGGGCGATAGAAACCGTTGGGGTGGCGGCACCCGGCCCGGCTGGTGGCTGCCGGAATTCAAGCGATCCGTTCGGTTTTCTTCTTCGAGCTCACCTCGGGCGGCAGCTGCCCCACGAACTTCGCCTCGAGGCCGAGCTTCCGGAAGACGCACTCGATGTCGTGCTGGGCGGGCACCAACCCGCTGAATTCCAGATAGATGATGTCGTGGTTGGTATCCACTTTGTAGCGAAGGCCCGGGAGCACGTCGAGCTCGAGTGCCAGCCCCATCATTTTGTCCGGGCGGCGTACTCCGGCCGCATAAACCTCCAATTCAATCATGGGTATCATTTTCCTCTACTCCCGGCCCAAATCAAGGCCCAAATTTGACGGGCGTCATCGTCCGCATCATCTGATCCCTTGCAGGGAGCCGCGAAACGGTTTATGCAGAAGGGCTAGCCCGATGATCAAAGTGGAACAGCTGACAAAATGTTACGGCCCGGTCAAGGCCGTGGATTCTATTGATTTTCAGGTGAGCAAGGGCGAGATCGTCGGGTTCCTCGGCCCGAACGGAGCGGGAAAAACGACGACGATGAGAATGCTGGCCGGGTTTCTTCCGCCGACCTCCGGGCGCGCGGAAGTGGCAGGAAGAGATGTCTTCCGCGAGTCGCTGCGGGCGCGCGAGCACATCGGGTATCTGCCCGAGAATGTCCCGCTTTATCCGGACATGCGGGTGCACGAGTATCTCCGCTACCGCGCGGCGCTCAAAGGAGTTCCGGGCCGGAGGATGAACGAGCGGGTGGGGGATGTCCTCGAGCTGTGCGGCCTGAACGACGTGGCAAAAAAAATCATCGGTCGGCTCTCGAAGGGCTACCGGCAGAGGGTCGGGCTGGCGGACGCGATGGTCCACGAGCCGGACCTGCTCATCCTGGACGAGCCGACGATCGGGCTGGACCCGAACCAGATCCGTCTGGTGCGGGATTTGATCCGCAATTTAAAGCGGCACCACACGATCCTTCTCTCGACCCATATTCTTCCCGAAGTCGAAATGCTCTGCTCGCGGGTGATCATCATCAACAAGGGCCGGATCGAGGCGCTCGACAGCCCGCAGAATCTGAGGGCCAGGCTCGGGGTGGGCCGACAGATTTCCCTGGATGCGCGCGTGCCCGACCCGAAGGCGGCCGCGGCGGAGATCCGGCGCATCGCCGGTGTGGATTCCGTCTCCGTCCGAACCGACGGGGCCTGGACGACATTTACGATTCAAGCCAGCCCGGGAGCGGATCCGAGGGAGTTGCTTTACGATCATGCCGTGGCGCAGAAGTGGCCGCTGCGCGAGCTCAGCCGGTCGGCGGTGTCGCTCGAGCAGGTCTTCGCGGAAGTCACGCACTCGGAGGAAAACTGAACCTATGAGAAGATTTCTGATACTCCTCGGCCGCGAACTCGGCAGCGCTTTCCACCAGCCGCTCGCCTATGTGGTCCTGTTTTTTTTCCTTCTGATCATCGGCTTCAATTTCCACGCGGGCGTGTCGATGCTGAACAAGTCGGCCGGTTCGACGACGATGGTCGAGGCGTTTTTCAATACCGTGTATTTCTGGTTCGCTTTCGTCCTCGTATTTCCGCTGATCACGATGCGCGTGTTTTCCGAGGAGGCGAAGCTTGGGACGATCGAAACCCTGATGACTGCCCCGGTGCGCGACGGGCAGGTGGTCTTCGCAAAATACTTCGGGGCCCTGTTTTTTTATCTGATCCTCTGGGCTCCCAGCCTTCTTTACTTTGTGGTGTTCTGGTGGATCACGTCCACGAGCGCGGCGGGGGCGGCGGGGTCGTATCTCGGGGCGTATGCGATGCTCGTCCTGATCGGCATGCTTTACACGGCCGTCGGGTGCCTGGCCTCGGCGCTGACCGACAACCAGATCGTTGCCGCCGTGATCGCCTTCGCGGGAATCCTGGCGCTTTTCTTTCTCGGGCTCCTCTCGCTTTTCCTGCCCGGGGCCGGGCCGTTCGTCCGCGAGCTGACCGGCTACATCTCCCCGGTCCAGCACATGATGGATTTTTCCCGGGGGATCTTTGACACGAGGCCGGTCGTCTTTTACCTCAGCTCGACCGCCCTGGTCCTGTTCGCCACCTTCCACGTTTTCAATTACCGGCGATGGAAAGCATGAACCGCATCCCGCGCACTGGCATCCGGATCAACATCGGGCTTCAAGCGCTCGCGATGCTGGTTTTGTTCGCGGGGGTTAACTTCCTGGGCTTCGAGTATTTCTGGCGGGTTGATTGCTCGAGGTCGCAGAAATTCGCGCTCTCCGCCCAGACGCGGCGGGTGATCCGGGAATTCAAAAAGCCGGTGAACTTTATCGTGATCTCCTCGCCGACATTCCTGTCTCCGGTGAGCCAGATCTTCGGGGACGTGAGGAACCTGCTCGCGGAGATCCAGTTTTGCGGCCGCGAGCGGGTGGTGATCGAGTCCATTGATCCGACGCGCGACCTCGCCCGCATGCGCGAGCTGCAGGCGAAATACAAATTCACCAATGCCGACTGCCTCCTGATCCTGGACTGCGACGGCCGCACCCGGTTTCTGAATATCGGCGACATGGCGGAATTCGACATGCGTCCGGCCGCGCAGGGAGAGGCCCCGCGCTTGACCGCCTTCCGCGGCGAGCAGGTTCTGACCGGCGCCCTGATCTCGCTGCTGCGCCCGGAATCGCAGGTGGTGTATTTTCTGCAGGGGCACGGGGAACCTTCCCTGGGACCCGCCTCGCCGGTGGCTGTTCTCACCGACTACATCCAGAAACAGAACGCGAAAGTTGGCGCACTTTCGCTGGCCTCGACCGACGCGATTCCCGCCGATGCCGCGGCGGTGGTGGTCTTGGCGCCGAAGTTCGATCTGGACGAGAGGGAGACGGCGATTCTATCGGCATGGCTCAAGGTCCGCGGAAGGTTGCTCGTTCTCCTGGACCCGGATGCGAAGACCCCCCGCCTGTGTTCGGTCCTCGCGGCGAACGGGATCGTTCCCCAGGACGACCGGGTTCTCCGGACCATCAAGCTGCCATTTACGATCGGAATTTTGCGGGAGGTGACCGGCGAAGTTCTGCCCACCACGGAATTCACCCGCAGGCTGGCAGGGACGACGGTCCTCTTTGCGGGATCCACGCAGTCCCTCCGGCTGGAGCAGGAAATGGCCGAGAAGCAGAAGATCCGTCTCAGGCCGCTGATCCAGGCCGCCGAAGAGTTCTGGGGCGAAACCAGCTACGCTCCCAACCTGCCGCAGGGGGTGCATTACGACGATGGCGTTGATCATGGACAACCGCTGACCGTGGCGGCCTCCGCGGACCGGGACGGGGTCGAGGACGACCGCGTCGAGGTCCAGACATCGCGGCTCATCGTCGTGGGAAGCTCGCAGTTCGCATTCGATGCCTCCGCGACTCCCCAGGGTGTCGATTTTATCCTTTCCTCGATCAACTCGCTGCTCGATCGCAGCAAGCTTTCCGGCGTCACGGCGAAGTCTGTGACCCACTTTGCCCTCAACCTCACCGAGGAGCAACTCGGCCGCATCGCGCTGTTCGCGATGGTCGTTCTGCCCGGGATCTCCGGCCTGACCGGCCTTCTTGTCTGGTGGAGGCGCAGAAAATGAACCGCTGGGCGACGGCATTCCTGCTCGTTGCGGCGGTGGCGGTGGCTGTCTGCGCGATTGTTTTCGCCCCTTCCAAAGGCCGCGGCGGGAAGCCCGTGGGCTCGGCGCTTTTCGACTTCGATCCGGACGACATCAGCCTGATCAAAATCACCAACGGCGACGGGGACGTCGAGTTCCGGCGCACCGACAACGGCTGGTATCTCGGGCCCGACCCCAAAGACCGCGCCTCCGTGGACGTGGTCCGGCGGATCATCGAGACGGCGCTCAGCACGCGGGTTCTGGACAGGATCGACGCCGGCGAGATCGGCGACCGGCTTTCCACTTACGGTTTAAAAAAGAGCCGGGTGCAGTTCGATTTTCGAGGCGACCGGGATCTTCCTCTCCTCATCGGGAAGGATGCGGCGGATGAGAGCCGGCTCTACGTCCGCTTCGAAGACTCGAGGGACATCTATCTCATTTCCGATGACCTAGTGAACCTGGCCCTCAGCCCGCCTCAGGATTTCCGCGACCGGATGACGGCGCGCCTCCGCCCGGACCGCGTGGACAGGATCATTATCAAACGTCCCGCCGGCGAGATTGAGCTGAGGAGGGGAGCCTCGGAATGGCAGATCATCAAGCCGCTTTCCGCCCCGGCCAGTTCTTCCGCCGTCGAAGCGCTCGTGGATAAAATTTTAAGAATGCGGGTCGAGGGGTTCGAGCCGGGTGCGGACCCCGGAGTGATGGGGCTCTCCGAACCTGCCGGCGAGATTCAGCTTTTCGGCGAGGGCGGCAGCGCGCCGGAGACAATACGGGTCGGCATCCCGTCTCCCCGGGGGGGCATCTATGCGCGATTGGAGCCGCGGGGTGTGACGGTGCGCGTTCCCTCTTCGATCCATGAGATTCTCGGGTTTGATCTAGCCTCGCTCCGCGACAATGCGCTAGCCCGCATCAACCTGGATTTCGTGGATGTGATCCGCGTGGCGACCCCCGCATCGAGCTTCAGTTTGAAACGCAATGGAGACGGCTGGGTGGTCGGGGGCAAACCGGCGAACGCCGCCGCCGTCCGAAGAATGGTGGATGCATTCGCCTCGGCCAAATCCGAAAAGTTCGAGCCGGCGACAGTGGGTGTTCTGGAGCGGACGGGGTTGTCCCTCCCCCCGCTGACGGTGGAATTTTTCGCGGTGCTCTCGGAAAACACTCCAGAAACCGTGGCCGGCAACCAGCTCGTGGCCGGGTTGAAGTTCGGAGCAAAGCAGGAAACCGGTCTCGTGCCGGTCTTCAAAACCGGCTCTCCGGAAATCGCCTTTGTTCCCGAAACGATCCTCGCAGCCGTCCCGCAGGAAGAATCCTCGTGGGTGGCACCGTAGACGCGCGACCGCGCGCGCAAAAAATCTCTCCTTCTTGAGGCTTGACCGGGCTTTAGCGATGCCTCATATTAAATGGTTCCCATTCAAATGAAGATGGCGGGATTGGTTCCCGCCTTTTTCATCGGTGGATATATCGATTTTATGAATTCCGAACTTATTGCGATGCTCGATTACCTCGAGCGCGAAAAAGGCATCAAGCGCGAGATCCTCGTCGAGGCGATCTCCAGCGCCCTCCTCGCCGCGTCCAAGAAGAGCTTCACTTCGGGCACCCGCGAGCTGCGCATCGAGATCAATCCTCAAAACGGATCGATCCGGGCATTTGCGAAACTGATTGCAGTGGAGAAGGTTTCGAACCCTCACGACGAGATTCTGTTGCTCAAAGCCAAAGCCGTCAAAGCCGATGCCCAGATCGGCGAGGAGGTCGAAATCGAGGTGACCCCGAGGGACTTCGGGCGCATCGCCGCCCAGGCCGCCCGCCAGGCGATCAACCAGAGGATCCGGCAGATCGAGCGCGAGATGATCTACGAGGAATTCAAAGACCGCGCCGGCGAGATCGTCAACGGGACGGTGCGGCGGTTCGAGAAGTCGGACGTGATCATTGATCTAGGAAAATTTGAAGGGGTCATGCCCTCGCGCGAGCGGGTTGTCACCGAGGACTATAATGTCGGAGATCGCCTGCGCGCCTACGTGGTTGCCGTGGACAATGCCTCGCGCGGCCCGGAGATCATCCTGTCCCGTAGCCATCCGAATTTTGTCCGGCGCCTCTTCGAGCTCGAGGTCAGCGAAATTGCGGACCGCACGGTGGAGCTCAAGATCATCGCCCGGGAAGCCGGCTACCGGACGAAAGTCGCCGTCCACAGCGAGGATCCGAAGGTCGATCCGGTCGGGGCCTGCGTGGGCATGCGCGGCGCGCGCGTCAAGAATATCGTCCGCGAATTAAACAACGAAAAAGTCGACATCATCCGCTGGGACGCGGATCCGGTGAAGTTCGCGAGCGCTGCTCTCAAACCGGCCAACATCCGCAGCATCACCGCCGACGAAAAAACCAAAACGATCCACGTGCTTGTCCACAAGGACGACCTTTCGCTCGCGATCGGGCGGCGCGGCCAGAACGCCCGGCTCACCGCCAAGCTGACCGGCTGGGAGGTCGATATCCAGGAGGACAAGACCGCCGCACAGGTGATGGAATCCCGGAAAGCCGAAGCCGCCCACTCGCTGGCATCTGTCCTGGGAATCAGCGAGGAGGACGCGCAGAAGCTGGCCACCAGCGGGATGGTTTCGATCGAGGCCGTGCAGACCGCAGGGGCCGACGACATCGCGGGAATTCTCGGGTTGGACAACGAGGCGGGGCAGAAAATCCTCGATGCCGCCCTGGCGAGCACGGCGGAAAATACTCCCGCTGCTTGACGGCGATGAATCCGATCCACCGGCCCCGACTGAATATTTATGGCAGAGAAAGTTACAAAAAGACCAAACGAAGACAAAGCCGCGAAACCCAGGCGGGCTTCCTCTGCTGCGCGCAAATCCCCGGCCCCTGAGGTGGCGGCTCCCGAGACGCCCGCGGCGGCCCCTGTTGCCAAACCCGTGATGGCGACGGTAGATCTGCTCGAGCCTAAGAAAAAAGTCAAAAGGGTCGAGGGGGCCCACAAGCCCTCGCTGAAACCGTTTGTCGTGCCGATCGGCATGACGGGCATTCTCCCGCCGGCAGCCGCGACCAAAATCTCGGAGCCGCCCGTTTCGCCCGCTCCAGCCGAGCCGGCCGCCTCCGGAGAAGCCTCCGGGGAACCCGGGCCGGAAAAGAAAATTTTGCACCTCAAGCCGCCGATCATCGTCAAGGATCTTGCCGAGCAGTTGGGGCTGAAGCCGTTCCAGATCATCAAGGATCTGATGGCGCTCCAGATTTTCGCGAATATCAACCAGACGGTGGAGCCGGATATCGCCGCGAAGGTCTGCGAGCTTCACGGCTTTGTTTTCGAGCGGGAGAGGAAGGACACATCCAAAGGCCACCACAAAGTCGAGGTTAAGGTCGAGGCGCCGAAAGAGCCCGAGAAGCCCAAGGCGGGCGAACTTGATACCAGGGCTCCCATCATCACGTTCATGGGCCATGTGGACCACGGAAAGACCTCGCTTCTCGACGCCATCCGCAAAGCCCGCGTCGCTGCCGGCGAGGCGGGGGGGATCACCCAGCATATCGGCGCCTACAGCGTCGAGCGCAACGGCCAGCGGATCACGTTTCTCGACACCCCCGGCCACGCGGCTTTCACGGCCATGCGCGCCCGCGGTGCGACGGTCACGGATATCGTTGTCCTGGTTGTGGCCGCGGACGACGGGCTCATGCCTCAGACATTGGAGGCGATCTCCCATGCCAAGGCAGCCAAGGTCCAGATCATGGTCGCGATCAACAAAATCGATCTCGTTTCGGCCAATGCCGACCGCGTGAAGACGCAGCTCCAGGAAAAGGGGCTGGTGCCGGAAGACTGGGGCGGCGACATCATTTGCCTCCCGGTGAGCGCCACCAAAGGAACCGGCGTCCCCGAGCTCCTCGACATGATGACCCTTCAGGCGGAGATGCTCGAGCTCAAGGCCAGCAGCACGGTCGATCCCCGCTGCACCGTGATCGAGGCTCAGGTCGAACAGGGGCGCGGCCCGACCGCCACGGTGATCGTGCGCATGGGCACCCTCCGCGTCGGCGATGCGTTCATTTGCGGAAACTATTGGGGCAAGGTCAAACAGCTCATCGGCGACACCGGCAAGGCAGTCAAGGAGGCCGGCCCTTCGACGCCGGTCAAGATCCTCGGTTTCAGCGGGCTCCCGAATGCGGGAGACGAGCTCATGGTCATGGATTCAGAAAAATCCGCCCGGATCCTGAGCGAGGAACGTCTGGAAGGACTCCGCACCAACAAGCTCGCCGCCCCGCAGCGTGCGACGCTGGAAAACCTGTTCGCCAACCTCGCCGAGGACCAGAAACCCACGCTTCAGATCGTGGTGAAGACCGATGTCCAGGGCTCGCTCGAGGCGATTGTCTCGTCCCTCAAAGACATCCCGCAAAAGAAAATCTCGCTGGAGATCATTCATGGGGCTGTCGGCCCGATCACGGATTCCGACGTCCTGCTTTCGAGCGCGTCGAACGCGATCATCATCGGCTTCAACACGAAGACCGAGAACACGGCGGCCCAGGCCGCGAAGCGCGAGGGCGTTCAGATCAAGCTCTACAGCATTATTTACGAACTGCTCGACCAGGTCCGCGAGGCGATGAGCGGGATGCTCGAGCCGGAATTGCGCGAGGCGGTCATCGGCCACGCGGAGGTCAAACAGGTTTTCGATCTGACCAAGGGAAAGGTCGCTGGCTGCATGGTCACGGACGGGCGCATCGCGCGCACCGCCCGCGCCCGCGTGCTGCGCCGCCGCCAGCCGATTTACGACGGCGGCCTGGCCACGCTGCGCCGGTTCACGGACGACGTGAAGGAAGTTCGCGCAGGCCTGGAGTGCGGCATCAAGCTCGGCGATTTTACCGAATACCTGCCGGAAGACATCATCGAGTGCTACACCCTCGAGAAAATCGCCCAACAACTCTGAGTTGTCGGAAACCACTTAAGGCCACTAAATAACACTAAAATATACGGACATGTCTGCGAGATGTTTTCGTCGCTCCGCCAATGGCCCAAAGACATTCAATCGATCATTCTTTAGTGACCATTAGTGAAATTTAGTGGTTCCACCTCGCGCCGACTATGAAACACCGTCTCGAAAGGGTCTGCGAAGTCCTCAAGCGCGAAATCGGAGTGATCCTCCTGCGCGAGATTGATTTTTCGCCGGTGCTGGTGACCGTCAGCTCCGTGGATGTCACGCCGGATCTCAAGCAGGCGCACGTGTTCTTCTCGGCGCTCGGCACCCCCGACCAGCAGAGGCAGGTCCTGGAGAAGCTCGAGCGCAACCGCGTTCTCCTGCAGGGAGAAATTGCCAAGAGGGCCACGTTCAAGCACACGCCCCATCTGTTTTTCAAGCTCGACGGATCGATCGA
>JBAWVC010000083.1:0-10637 GCA_037147455.1 Verrucomicrobiota bacterium
AGCAAGACATGGGCAAGATGCCCATGCCACGGAATGTTTTCTACGCGACAAATATATTTCGGATTTCCTCTACAAGAATCGCCGTTTTCGGGTTAAATCACATCTTGTGAATCAGCAGCAAATCGAATCCATCCGGAACACTTTGGAGCGGCTCGTTCGAAGCCCCCGGGTCCGCTTGCTGATGCCGGTGTTCCTCGCGGCCTTCGCGCTGTTCTACTATTCGCTCTACGCCAATGCCGGGCTCAATCTCGGCGGCGAGGGCGGGACCGCCGGGGTGGTGGCCATGCGGCTGATGGCCGGACAGCGGCCGATCGTGGACACCTTTCTCGGATACAACGTGATGTGGTTCTTCCCGGTGGCCGGGCTTTTCGAACTCACCGGGCCGGACTACCTCGCCCTGCGCTGGTATTTTTTCGCGTTCTGCACGGTCTCCGGCCTGCTCACATATTTTATCGTCTGCGGCTACACCCGCAACGCTTGGTATTCCGCCGTTCCCGCAGCGCTTGTTATCCTGGTGCCGGGGATGATTTTCCGGAACTACATGCCGTTTCTCGGGGTCCTGAACGCGCTTTTTCTGACCCGCGCGTTCGTGATGCGCAGGGAGTCCCGGCGGAAAACGCTGGCCTGGATGCTGGCGGCAGGCGCCGGGCTCGGGCTCACGTTTTTGTTCCGCATCGACATCGGGATTTTTTGCATGCTGATATTTTCCGGGCTTGCGATCCTCTATCCCTTCGGGGAGCGGGGCCGGTTTTTCCGGCGCGGGCAGCTGGCTTTGGCGGGCGCGGCAGGCGGGTTCCTGCTGACCTTCGCCGTCCACCTGCCGGTCTGGAATGACGCGAAAGCACGCGGTTACGACCGGGCGTTTTTTGAACAATACACCGCATGGCTTGGGATGATCGGGGGCGAATTTCGCCAGCAGATGGCGGATCTCGAGAAAAATCACACCCCGGCGCAAAGCCCCCCCCCGGCACAGCCAGCTCAACCAGCTCCGACTGATCAAAACGCGCCGCCGGCCCAACCGGCGCAAGTGGCGTCGGCCGCACCCGCCGCAGCGAAGCCCGAGGAAAAACCCCACTCTAACTCCTGGGAAAACCGTGGAGCACTCTCCCGCCCACCGCTCTCGGATGCTCTTCGAGGAAAAAACTGGGCCGCCAGATCGTTTGTTCTCAGCGCGTATCTTCCCCTGCTGATCTCCGCGGTGGCGATCCTTGCCGGCAGCATCGGGCTGCTTGGGGCGCTCGTCCGCTGCGACCCCGAGGCCAAGGAACGCGCACTTTACCCGCTCGCCGTCCTCGGGTGTGCGCTCGCGCTTCTGCCCCAGTTCCTGTTCTTCCGTCCCGACACGCCGCACCTCTCCGAGATGATGGTCCCGTTTCTGACCGCTCTCGCCCTTTTCGTGTGGGCCTCCGCCCGCTGCGCTCTGCGCGCGAAGCGACCGCTTGCGCGGGTTGCCTCCTGGAGTTTTGCCGCGCTGTGCCTCGCGTCCGCCGCCATCTATTTTTCCCACGCCTTTCCGAAGGAATCCTCCGGCTCGATCGCGGCGAAAAAAAAGGCCGCCCACGAATTCCGCGCACTCAACGGAGTGCGCGTCAACGTGAGCGACCGTGATGCGGCCTGGCTCCCCGGGCTGCGGGATGCCGTCCTGCGGCATTCCTCACCGGGCGAATATGTCCTGTGCCTTCCCTATTCCCCGACCATCAATTTCATGACCGACCGGCCGTCCCCGCTCTACAACCTGTATGTGGACAACTCGACGGCGGGCCAGGAGTTCGGAAAATTCTTTTTAAAACTGATGGCCGAGACTCCTCCCCCCGTGATTGTCATTGACCAGCGGGCGATCAACCGGAGCGAATATTCCCGCTTCCGCAACTGGGCTCCGGAACCCTACCGCTGGCTCCGGAAAAACTACGTGTTTTTCGGGCGCTACTTCCGCAGCGAGGTCTTTGTCCGCAAAGACAAAGCCCCCGGCCCGGTCACTCCCGAGGCGATCGAAGTCTCCGACTAATCCCTGTCTGTGATCCATATCGTAACAGGCGCGGACGAAGGCTTTGCTCCGGGGTTGCTTGTGGCCGTCGCCAGCGCGTTGTTTTCTCTCCCGCCAGGCCGGCCGGCGACGGTTCATGTCCTTGACGGCGGGCTCTCAAAAAAATCGTCCGCCAGGCTTCGCGCGGCGGCGGAACGGATCCACCCGGGCTGCCGGATCCGTTTTTGCCCGGTGGACGTGACGCGGTTTGCGGGTTTTCGTTCCGGGATCGGGAACTCGCGCATGTATTACGCGCGGCTTGTCATCGGCAACCTGGTCAGCGCGGACAAGGTGATTTATCTCGATGCGGATGTCGTCGTCACCGGATGCCTCGAGGACCTCTGGAACATGGGGATGGGAGAAAATCTCGTTCTGGCTGCTGAGGACCGGAAGATCCGCTTTCTGCGCGACGATTGCCCGTGGCCGCTGCCGGATGAAGAAAGCCCGTATTTCAACACCGGGGTGATGGCGATTGATCTGCGCGAGTGGCGGAAGGAAAATGTCGGGGCGCGGGCGATGGCTCTCGCCGCCGAGGCTGGTGACAAGTGCCAATGGTATGACCAGACCGTCCTCAACTACCTGCTTCGCGGGCGGATCGGTTTGCTGCCGGGCTTTTGGAACTGGCAGCGGGAGGAAATCCCCGCAGATGCCCCCGTGGGAGCCATCCATTTCACGACGGGAAAAAAGCCCTGGCTTTACTTTGGGCCCGACGCGCGCTTCCGGATCTGGCGGGCATTCTATTCCCTGGCAGGATCGCGATGGATCTTTTTGCGCCGCAAGGCGATCCCGGGGCTTTGCTTCGGGGGTTTTGAAACGCTCTTGCGGCGGCTCCCCCTGCTGCGAAGCTGCCATGTTTTTCTGCTCCGGATTCTTTTCCGGACGGCACGCGACCCCGGGAGGAAACGAGCGCTTCTGGGCAGCATCTTTCATTACACCACCGGACCGGGCGGTCCCAGGGGTGACCGGGAGATCGGGCGCGTCCTTCCCGTCATCGCAAAGATCCGCTCATTCCGCACAGGCTCCCTGCAAGCCTGAAAGAAAGACACCTGTCTCCTTCTCGTTGTCGTGCATTTCTGCGACAAACCGCGAGCAGCCTTCCTGCATCTGAGCAAGTGCGGCAGGATCGGAAATCATGGCGCGCGCGAATCCGACAAACGCCTGAAAATTCCCTCCTGCGTGGCGGCCCAAAGAGAATTTCTCAAATATTCCGTCGGGGTTGACATCGAGCGAAAGCAGAGCAGCCTTCCCGAGGCCGGCTTGTATAAAGCTGTTCGGCCATCCCTCCCACTCCGACGTATTCACGAAAACCCGCGCCCGGTCGTAGTGCGCCTGGATCTCATGATAGGGGACGCTCTCGATCAGCCGGAGGTTCGAGCATGTCTCCGCAAGGCGGGAGATTTCTTCCCACAGCTCACGATCTTCCGCCGGGCAAATCATCTCGAAGGAAGCAGAGGGGATCGCACGGGCCAGGTCGATGAAAAGGCGCGGCCGCTTGATCGGCTGGCAGCGCGAGACCCAGAGAAAATCCACATTCTTGTCGCCGGACGGCGGGTTTTTGCGGGGAAAAACAAGGTAGCGGTAAAGCGTGCAATCCATGCCGCGATTTTCAAAGCACGCCTTCTGGTCGCGCGTGATCGCGTGCCGCGCGTCGCACCGGCGCATGGCAAACTCGAAAAGCGCCCCGAAAAACGGATGCTCCCGCCGGTAGGCACCGTTCACCTCGCTGTCGAGCGCGCACGTAAAATCCAGCCGGTAGCCGAGAAAAGGCCTGAGCGCCCAGAGGACGAACAGCCACGCCGTCCATCCCTGGACGATGACCCAATCCGGCCGCTCCTCGCGCAGCACGCGGGCCACGCGCGGGATCGCCCGGATCATTTCGCCGAGACGGCCGGTGTGGAATTTTCCAGCGTTCCGCGTCCGCACGCCTTGGAGCACCACCCCGTCCGGCTGCCCGATGTCCCCGCCGGCGAGCACGACGTCCTGCCCGCGGAGGGCGAGTTCCCGCGCCAAAAGCGCCACCTGCAGTTCCGCTCCGCCGGACGTGCGCGTCGAAGATTCATCCAGGATCAGATGCGCGTAGCTCGATAGGAAAAGCAATTTCACGGGATCTCAATTCGGCGCACCACGGCAGCGGGATTGCCCGCTACAACGGTGAAGGGCTCGACATCATGGAGGACAACAGCCCCCGCGCCGATCACGGAAGAATTTCCGACTCGCACGGGTCCGATCACGACCGCATTCACCCCGAACTCCACACTGTCCCCAACGACCGGGCACCGTCCGTCAGCGCGCCTTTCGCCGATGGTCACCCCGTTGCGCAGCAGGCACTCCGCACCGATGACCGCGCCGCTGTGGACGACCAGCCCGACCCCATGTCTCAGCGCGAGCCCAGGCCCGATCGCCGATTTATAGTCCAGCTCGATGCCCATCACCCAATGCACGAAAAATACATAGCCCGCCAGCAGCGGGGAACCAATCACCCACAGCCCTCCCGGCAGCCGCCGCACAAGCTGGCACAAGCGAAAAAACGCCATCACAAACCGGCCTTTCGGGCTCCCCCGGTTGGCGGACCAGTCTTGCAGAATGTAGGAAATCATTTACCGGATTAATTCGTGCGCATTCACTTTTACCTGCCCAAAGGCCATTTGCCCAGCCCCGAACGCCAGGCCTCGTGGATGGCGGGCCGGATCCCGGACCTTCTCGGCGGCGGAAAATCCGCAAGCGCCCAGAGTTGGATTTTCCAGACATGGGCGGAGTTGCGCGAACGGGCCGACGTCGAACTGGTTCACGAGCTGCCCGCCTCGGGAATCATCGTCACGCTGAGCAACCTTTTGCCGGACGGGTTTCTGCCGGGGCCCGGTCAGTTCGTCGCCGCAGTGACCGCAGACTTTCTCCCCCACCCCGGAGCGCATTTGCAAATCGTGCAAAATGCCGCCCACGCCCGCCGCTTGCCGGGCGCGGTTTTCATGCCCCACTGGCCGCAGCCGAACCTCATCCCGCGCGACCCCGCACGGAAAAACCGCTTCGAATCGCTCGCGTTCTTCGGCGATCCCTCCAACCTCGCCGCCGAACTGTCCTCTCCGGCGTTCGCGGGGGAACTCGAATCCCGGGCCGGCGTGCGGTTCGAAATCCGCGAAAACATCCGTTGGCACGATTACTCGGACGTGGACGCCGTCCTGGCCGCGCGAGATTTTTCCCGCGCGCGCCATCTGAACAAGCCGGCCACAAAGCTCTACAACGCCTGGCTCGCAGGAGCGCCCTTGATCGGAGGGCGCGACTCGGCATTTTCCGCCGAGGGGCAGGATGGCACCGACTACCTCGTTGCCCGGTCCGCCGCCGATTGCATCTCGTATGTTTGCCGGCTCAAAAATAGCCCGGCATTGCGGAAAGCCATCGTGGATGCCGGAACCGCCCGGGCAGCAACTCGTTCCCGGGATGCCGTGAGAATGCTCTGGCAGGAGTTTTGTTCTTCGGAACTTCCCGCCCGCATGGATGCCTGGAAAAAGAAACCCCCGCTCCAGCAGTCGGTCTTCCGACAGTTGAAGCGGGGGATATATTTCCTGGATAAAAAACTTCGCTCTTAGCGTTCAACCGGAGCCCGTGGCAGGAAACAGCCTCTGAAAAAATGTTGCAAGCGCCCAGGCCGGATCCGAAAAAACCGCCTGAGCGTTCGCGGCACCCGCGGCAGCCCGCCCGCGTCCCGCAAGGGCCCCGGCCGCCTGTAGAAAATGGACCGCCTCCGCCTGCCTGTCGCGCTTCCTGCCGGGACCACCAGCCAGCCAGTCTCTCCGGGAGCCGGCATAAAATGTTTTGAATTTTTCCCACTGCTCCGGCAGAAGCCCTTCGCGGAACGCCTCAAGAAGGCCTGCCTCTTCGGACGTGAGCGGGCGCGCGGGAAAGCGGCTCCGCCAGATCTCCGCGACAACGAGCCTGTTTTCCTCGCGGGCTCTCGGAGAAAAATGGTTCGAGAGCGAGCCCGCATGATGCCGGTAGAGCACGAGGCGACCCTCCAGGTTGGCGACCTCGCCGTCGCCGGCCAACCGCGCCCAGAGTTCCCAGTCCTGGCAGATCCGAAATGCGGTATCGAATTTCACCGGCGCGCCATCCGGCCTGCACCGCCGGAACACGACGCCCGTGTGGATGAACGGGTTTCGGAACGGCAGCGACCACCGGATCCCGGCATCGCTCAAAGGCGCGTGGATCAGCCCGACCGCAGCCCCGGCCTCGTTGATGACCCGGCCATTCACGCCAAGAAGCACCAAGCCCGGTCGCCGCGCGACCTCGCGCCATTGGGCGGATAGCCTCCCGGGAGCGGACAGATCGTCTGCATCCTGCCGCGCGACCCAGTCCGCACGGCATTCTTCGAGCCCCTGATTGAGGCAGTCTGTCTGGCCGGAATTTCGCGGATTACAGAACAGCCGGATCCGCGGGTCGCGGCGGGCGTAGGATTCCAGGACGGCAACGCTTCCGTCCGTGGAAGCATCGTCCACAATCACAAACTCAAAATCCCGGAACGTCTGCGCCAGGATGCTTTCGACCGATTCCGCCAGAAATCTCCCGCCGTTAAAAACCGTCATGAGCACCGAGATGCGCGGAATGGAATTCATGCCGGAAACCTCTCGCTGAAAAAGAGGCCGCTCACCGTTCGAGCAAATTGGAAAGATTTCTCCCTGCACGGAACATCTCCTTTTCTCCGAGGGGCATCGCGTGAAGGCGCTCGCGCAGTTTGTCGGCTGTGATTTTTCCAAGCTCGAGAAGCCCGCGCACCAGCGCCAAATCTTTATCTCTCCCGACGACAACCTTGACCGCTGCGAGGTCATAGGGATCGAGCGCAAAGACATTCTCGAATCCTTCCATGGCCACAAGCCGCTCGTCCCATCCCGGCGGCAGGCTTTCCACAATCGTCGGGTGGAGGATGTCGGCATGGTAGCCGTGCTCGGCTCGAAAAAGGCTTCCCTGCCCGACTGCCTCCACCAAATAGCCAGCTATCTCTTTGTTGATTGGCTCCAGCAACAGGTCGCCATCGTATGTGCTTTCGAGAAGTTCCTTTTCTCCAAGTTCGGGAAATGAGGCGAGAAGCGAAGCCGAGCCGAGAACGATAACTTTGCGGCTCTGTCCGAGTGAGCGCACTGACTCGACCAGGTGGTTTAATGCTGGAAGGCGCATTGTAAAATAAATGGTCGGCGTTCCAGTGTTGTGAGCACTCCATCAAACGGTGCAAACTCCCGCAAATGCGCCGCCTGCTCACTATCCTCCCGCAGCGCTGCCAGCAAAATCTCCATGCCGGATTTCGAGGCCTGTGCCTGGCGGATCAGCTCCTCCCACTGGCGGAGCCGGTGCTGCTGGTCCGCGCCGTTGGCGATCCATCGCGCGATATTGCCGAGCGCGATTTGCAGCAGCGCAGGATTCCGCTCGATCTTGTCCGCGATGAGCCGGAACATCCCGATCTTGTCGAATCCGTTGGGCGGATTGTCAGTCATACGTTGCAAACATGGAGCCGGCTGTTTCGTTGTCAAGAATCCCGGAGCCCGCGAAAAATCCGCGCGTGTGCCTCGATCCATTTTCCGACAGCGAACCGGGTTTCCGCATTCCGGCGGGCGGCGATTGAGAATGCGGGCAGGTCCGGCAGAAGTCCGTCCACGGCGGCAGCGAGATCGTTGCCCGACGGCGTGTGCCGGTTGTCCCAGTCCGCCGGGGCATCAATGAGAACCCCGCAGTCAGGCGGAACAATTTCCGGCATGCCGCCGGAACGTGAGCCGACAACCGGCAGTCCGCTCGCCATCGCCTCCAGGACGACGGTCGGGCAGGGGTCCATGTATTTGGGATGAAGCAGGATGTCGTGATCCCGGTAAAGCGCAGGGGCATCAGCCTGCGAAAATCGCGCGATCCGCCGCACGGATTTCTCCAGTCCCAGCTTGGAAACTTGGCTCGCAAAGTCCTCTTCGCCGCACGACCACTGGAACCGCCCGGCAACGGTCAGCTCTGCTTCGATGCCGCCATTTCTCAATGCACAAAGAGCTTCCAGCGCAGAACTCACACGGTCACGCGTCCCATGAGTTCCCGCTGCCAGCAAGCGCACGGATGCGGCTTCCCTCTTCGGGCCGGGAGTAAAAACCGACGCGTCCACCGGATTGTATAGAATCTCCGATAGCGTGTCGCACGGGCCGAGAAATTTTGAGGCCGAGGTTTTGCAAAATTCGCTTTGATAGACAACGAAATCGGCCGCATCCCTCAGCTCGCGCATCGGCGCATTGAACCGCTCACACTCGCTCCCGGCCCAGGCCGGATACGCGACCCCGTTCTGGTTCCAGACAATTTTGATCCGGCGGTCCGCGCAGATTCTGAAAAGATCGGAAGCTGCGAGCGGGAGGCTGCTGCTGACCGCATACAGCACATCGAAAGCCTCTTCGCCGGACGGCAACGCGTCCCGCAAATGCAGCAGCTTGACCGCCCCGCCATGCACCGCACGCCCGTCGTCCAACACGGAACCGAACCCGACGACCGGCACCCCGCCGCCATGCCGCCGGATCTCCCGCCGGAGCGGCGCCAGCTTCCTGCGTTCCGGCCACTCCAGGAAATCCCGGACCGCCTGCCTGATCTGCCATGGGAGAAATATATCCACGTCGGGTTTGTTAGCTCTTCTTGCGTTCTATGGCCGTCGAATTCCCTGCATTCTCCAGGATCAAAGCTGCCCCGGAGTTTTTTTCCAGATCGTCACCCGGCTCCTGATGAACTCAGTGTGGCGCGGATACGACCACGGTGGGAACACCACCGGCGGCTCGTCGAAAACGACTTCGTATACACTGCCTTTCTCGAAAAGCTCCTCGTAGTATTTTCTCGCGATGCTTTCCAGATCGATCGTCGACCAAAAAATCCAGTCCGGGTTTCTCTGCTTCCGGGCCTCCCGGGAAAACCAGCTGATGTCGGTCTTGGCCTCCCACCGGGCGATCCCCGCCTGTATGTCCTGATCCGCCGCGAACATCTTCGTGAAATTCTCGCGCCGCTCGAGCCCGGTCGGGATCCGGATGATTTTCAGCTTTTTCCCGGGCAGATCCTGGATGCGGGGAATTGATCCGCTGACTTCCACCGTGGCCTGATCTTCCAAGTGGGCTCCCGCATAATCGAGAGCCCGCATCCGGGGGTCTTTGCGGAACGCGATCCCGACCTGCCACCCGCACGCGACGTTGTAAAACGCAATCATCGCGAAGGCTGGAACCGTCAGCCATTTCGCGCGGAGCAGAGCTGAAAAGCCCGCTGCTGCCAGCAAAATGGCAAAGGGCGCGGCAGGGATCACAAAGCGGGTTTCCATGCGCGGGAAAGAGCCGATTTTCATGGTGTAGGCACAAAAAACAACCGCCGAAAGAAGCCAGAGATGCGCCCCGTTTCTGCCGCGCGCAGACCGCAAGGCAACAAGCCCGACCAATGTGGCCAGCAGGACAAACACGGATCCCGGCCAGCCAAGGATTTCGATGAATGCCCGGAAAAAGGCGCCGTATCCGGTCCCCGCCGTCGCCCCGTTGTAAACGGGCGTGACCTTGTAGTTGTATAGGAAGTCGGCCGAAAATGTTGGCCAGTCGAGAAGCGTGTATGGGTTGCCTATAAGAAACCCGACCGGCACGCAAAGCCCGCAAACCCATGCTGCTGGCCTTTTGACACAGGCGAGAAGCGGGTTCCCGCGGCTTGCCAGCAGATGGGCAACGGGCAATGCCACCGCCACGATCAGCCCGTTGTATTTCGTGGCCGCAGCTAAACCGGCCAGAAGCCCAGCCGCGATCGAGATCCCCATGCCGGGGTTGTCAACGATCTTCACCGCGCACGCGAACGAAGCCAGCATCATAAAAACCAGCGCCAGATCCGTCGTAAGAAAAACCTGGTAGGGAACAAAACCCGCGGACGTCGCAAAAAGAAGCGAAGCCAATCGCGCCGCCCCCGTGCCCCAAGCGCCGCGGACAAGCCCGAACAGCATGACCGTGCAGCCCGCGAAAAAAGCCAGGTTCAAGGATCGCGCGAGCGCCAACCGCATGTGGTAGTAGATCTGCTTTCGCTGCCCGGGCTCCAGCCATAGGAGATTCCTCGAAATAGTCGATGCCGGCACATGCGCGACAAAATGGTTCATGTAGGTGTAAAACGGCGGCTTTACGAAACTCCCCGGATGAAACGGCGGACGCGATGCCGTGATCATTTTCCTCAATGCCATCCGGTCCAGATTCAGGCAGTCATACCTTCCCCAAGTGAACCCCTGCGCTCCGAGGATCACCCCGATGGCGACCGCCAACAGCAGCCACTTGTCGAACCATCCGCTCCGCCGGAGGTCGCAAAAGCCCGAAGCCAGTTTGGCGCAAGCCCGGCCGAAAAGTATTTTGAAATTATCGGGTATCATATCTTTTTCTGACGCCTGGAAGCCTGCCAGACCCGGGCCAGGCCGTTCTCCAGCGAAATCTGCGGCTTCCATCCCGAACACGCCGCCAGCTTTGTCGATGCCAGGATGTTCGCCGCGACATCAAACCGGCGCTCCGGCAGCACCTTGGTTCGGACGCTCCCGCCTTCCTTCGCAAAAATCTCCCCGATGATCCGGACGATCTCGGCGTTCGATGTCCCGATCCCGGTTCCCACG
>JBAWVC010000084.1:0-10534 GCA_037147455.1 Verrucomicrobiota bacterium
CTCAGCTTCATCGCGCTCGGCATCGTCTTCATCGCGCTCGGCGCGGAGTTCGTCGGCTTCGTCCAGCTCCTCGTCTATGTCGGAGCCGTGGCCATGGTCATCGTTTTCGCCGTCCTCCTCACCAGGCCGGACCAGCTCACGAAATCGGGCTCGGCATTCTCCGGGCTCGGCCCTGCGGGCGGCGCGGCTGTCGGGTTTATCGCGCTCGCCGTCCTCCTCGGATTCATCTTCACAAGCCCGCT
The DNA here is from genome assembly GCA_037147455.1 of Verrucomicrobiota bacterium. Lineage (GTDB taxonomy): Bacteria > Verrucomicrobiota > Verrucomicrobiia > Chthoniobacterales > Terrimicrobiaceae > QYQL01. The sequence goes on from JBAWVC010000084.1 coordinate 243, forward strand.
CGCGAAAATGCCGCTGCAGCGAGCGGCCTCCGCCCCCGTCGCCGACATCGGCCAGGCACTCATGGGCGACTACGTGGTCGCACTCCTCGCGCTCGGCGTCCTGCTTACCGCCGCGCTCGTCGGGGCCGCGGTCATCGCCATGGAGGACAAGCCATGACGAGTTCTTCTTCGTGGCATGGGCATCCTGCCCATGCGTTGAATCAATTCGCGGAAACCACGCAGGGGCAGGATGCCCATGCCACAAGAGAATTATGACGCTCCAGATTCTTCTCGCCATCTCCGCGATCCTCTTCGCCTTCGGCCTCGCCGCCGCGCTCTCTCGCTCGAATGCGATCATGATCCTCATCGGCATCGAACTCATGCTCGGTGCCGCAAACTTGAATTTTATATCCTTCTGGCGGTTTTCCGCGAACCCGTCCGACCTGGCCGGCATCATGTTCGCGATCTTCTCGATCGCCGTCGCCGCCGCCGAGGCCGCTGTCGGGATCGCCATCATCCTCCTCGTCCACCGCAGGATCAAAAGCGTCGAGGCGGACGACGCCTCGAATTTGAAAGGATGAAGAAACAACCGGCAAATTCTTGCGGGAGCGCACGCTTCCAGCGTGCAATGCGCGGCATCCTGCCGCGTAATCTTCTCTTTGGCATCCGGCAGGGATGCCGGATGGCCCACACGCTGGAAGCGTGCGACCCCATAATTCATTTCCGCTTTCCATGATTGCCCTGATCCCCATTCTTCCTCTGCTCGCCGCCGGCGTGACCGCCCTGATGAGGCGCGGCCAGCGCGGACCTGCCGCGACGCTTGTGATCGCCGCGCAGGCGGCCTCGACGGTCCTCAGCCTGCTGGCATTTCTCCAGACGCTTGGAGCGGAAGGCCCGCACGGCGAAGTCGCGCGGACGTATTTCAATTTTCCATGGCTGAGCATCGGCAGCGGAACCCTGAGCCTCGGGCTTCTGCTCGATCCGCTGAGCGGCGGCATGGTGCTGATGGTCTCGTTTGTTTCCCTGCTGATCTTCATTTACAGCGTCGGCTACATGAAGGAGGACGCGAACTTCACGCGGTTCTTCTGCTTCCTGTCCCTGTTCTCCGCCGCGATGCTCGGGGTCGTCCTCTCCAACAGCCTCCTGCTCACGTTCATCTGCTGGGAGCTTGTCGGGCTGGCTTCGTATTTGCTCATCGGGTTCTGGTTCCACAAACCTGAGGCCGCTGCGGCCGCGAAGAAGGCGTTCATCACGACCCGCATCGGCGACATGGGATTCCTGCTCGGAATGCTCTGGCTCTACTCGACATCGGGCACATTGCTTTTCTACGACCACGGGCACGGGTGCCTCGAGCACGCCGCGCTCACGGCGATGGCTGCGAAGACCGCCTGCGTCGGGCTCGCCGTTTCGAACTGCATCGCCCTCCTCATCTTCTGCGGCGCGGCGGGAAAATCCGGCCAGTTCCCGCTCCACGTCTGGTTGCCGGATGCGATGGAGGGCCCGACTCCGGTCAGCGCGCTCATCCACGCGGCCACGATGGTCGCCGCCGGCGTCTATCTCGTCGCCCGCATGTTCCCGGTATTTTCCGCGACGGGCATTGTGTCCGTCGCCCTTACGACCGTCGCATGGGTCGGGGCCTTCACCGCTCTCTTCGCCGCGCTGATCGCCGTTGCCCAGACCGACATCAAGCGAATCCTCGCGTATTCGACCGTCTCGCAGCTCGGCTTCATGATGCTCGCGCTCGGCGTCGGCAGCGTTACGGCGGCCATGGTCCACCTGATCTTCCACGCGTTTTTCAAGGCGCTCCTCTTCTTGGGCGCGGGCTCCGTCATCCACGGTGTCCGTGAAGAGCAGGATATCCGGCACATGGGCGGCCTGCGGAAATACATGCCGGTCACATTCATCACCTACGCCATCGGCATGATGGCCCTCTGCGGGGTTCCGTTCTTTTTCTCCGGCTTCTGGAGCAAGGACGAAATCCTCCACGCTGCCCACCAGTGGCCGGTCTCGCAGCTGCCGTTCTTCATGGCCGCCGCCGCCGCGTTTCTCACGGCTTTCTACATGACCCGCCAGATGTGCTACGTGTTCGGCGGCTCGTATCGCGGACACGCCCACCCGCACGAAAGCCCAGCGGTGATGACCGTCCCGCTCGGTATTCTCGCCGGGGCTGCTGTGCTGATGTCGATCCCGGCGACGCCCGCCTGGCCGTGGTTCCACGGCTACCATAACGGCGAAGCCATCACGTTCGATTTCGCGCGGCTGTTCGAGCACGATTTCCTCACGATCGCTGGCCTCTCGGTCGTGATCGTGACGGCCGGAATCGGGATCGGATATTTCCTCTACCGGCACTTCGCGGCCGTGGATCCGCTCGCCCGGTTCTGGGCGTTTGGATTCCGCGCGCTCGCCAACCGGCTCTATGTGGACGAACTCTACCACGCGACCGTCGTCCGCGCGCTCGGGCTGCTGGCGTGCCTCGCGGCCTGGATCGACCGCTGGATCCTCTCCGGCATCGTCCGGTTGGTCGGAGCGCTTTCCCTGGCTGCCTCGTCGCTGAGTGATCTTTTCGACAAATTCTGGATCAACCTCGGCTTCGACAGCATCTGCGGAGGGCTCCGCGACGGAGGGCAACTGGCCTCCTCGTGGGAAAGCGGCCGCGTGCAGGGATACCTGCGGTTCCTGAGCGTCGGGGCCGTTCTCCTTCTCATCATTCTCGGATGGCTGCTCACATGACTCTTCTCACACTGATCCCATTTCTCGGGGCCCTGATGGTCGCGCTCCTGCCCTCGCAGGGGGCCGGCCAGACGTCTTCCACTCCCGTGTCGGACCGTTCCCCGCAAGCGGCACGCTGGATCGGGCTCTCCTACATGTTCGGAGCCCTGGCCATCGCGGTTTTGCTCGCGTTTCGATACAACCATGCCGCAGGTGGCATCCAGTTTGTTGAACGTCATGCCTGGATTCCCTCGCTGGGCGTCGAATACTTCGTCGGTGCCGACGGCATGAGCCTGATGCTGATCCTGCTGACCGCGATCGTCACTCCCTTCGCCGTGCTGTCCGCCGGCCCCGGCATTTCGAAGCTTCACGTCGTGCTGATCCTGCTCCTCGAAACGACGCTGTTCGGGACATTCACCGCTCTGAATTTTATCCACTGGTTCCTCTATTACGAGTTGAGCCTCGTGCCCGCGTTCCTGCTCATCCGCTCGGCCGGCACCAAGGCGGCGACGACCGCGGCCCTGCGGTTTTTTATCTACACCCTGCTCGGCGGACTCGCGATGCTCATCGGGTTTCTGGCGATCCAGCTTGTCACGGGGACCTTCGATCTCGTCCGCCTGGCGAATGCCGGCCCGTCGCTTGACGCGATCCTTGCCGCGCGGACCGGATGGCCGTCTGCGGGCCTTCTTGTCTTCTGCTGCATCTTCCTCGGCCTTGCGGTGAAGGTCCCTGTTGTGCCGTTTCATACCTGGCTGCCGGATGCCTACGCGGAGGCGCCTTCATCGGTCACGATGCTTCTCACCGGACTGATGTCGAAGATGGGGGTCTATGGATTTCTGCGGCTGCTCGTGCCGCTGTTCCCGCAGCGCATGCAGGAACTCGCGACCCCGCTCCTCTGGCTGGCGCTCGCGACGATCATCTTCTCCGCGTTCACCGCGCTCGCGCAGACTGATCTGAAACGCATCCTCGCGTATTCATCGGTCAACCACCTCGGCTATTGCCTGCTCGGAATCTTCGCCGTCGCGGCCGTCCCGATGGGCGCGCCCGCCGCGCGCGCGGCGGCGACCAACGGCGTCCTGCTCCAGATCTTCAACCACGGCCTCACCGCTTCAGCGCTCTTCTGCTTCGTCGGCTTCATCGAACGCCGCTCGGGCGGGCTTCGCGGGATGGCCGACTTCGGCGGCCTGCGCACGGCGGCCCCGGTGCTCGCAGGGCTGATGGGCATCGCGATCTTCTCCTCGCTCGGGCTTCCGGGGCTGAACGGGTTCGTCGGGGAGTTCCTGATCTTCAGTGGCACCTTCAAACTCGTCTGGTGGTCGGCCGCGCTCGCCGCCATCGGGCTCTTTGTCACCGCAGTCTTCCTGCTTAATGTCATCCAAAAAGTCTTCGCCGGCCCGCTGCCGGAGCGCTGGTCGAAATTCCCCGATCTCACCTCCGCTGAAATCCTCACTGTAGCGCCTGCGATCGCCCTGATGTTCGTCCTCGGCATCTATCCGCAGGTGCTCATTGCCCTCTTCAACAAGCCATGATCCTCACCGCGACATTCCTTTCTGCATTCGCCGGTGTAGCCCTCATCCTTCTGCTACCGGAACGCCTCGCGCAGCTCGCCAAGTGGATCGCGCTCCTCGCGGCACTGGTTGGGCTGTTTTTTGCAATGACTGCTTTCCTGGCTTACGACAGCTCGCCCGGCGCTCCGCATTTCCAGTTTCTCACGCAGATCCCGTGGATTCCCCAACTCGGCATCTCGTTCTCCACCGGAGCCGACGGCATCAGCGTGGTCATGCTGCTGCTCACCGGGATCATCGCGGTGGCCGGCGTGCTTTTTTCGTGGAACGTCACGCACCGCCCCCGCGCGTTCTTCGCGTTTTACCTGGTCATCATCGGCGGTGTTTACGGGGTCTTCCAGAGCTTCGACCTCTTCCTGCTCTTCGTCTTCTACGAGATCGTCATCATTCCGAAATACTTCCTGATCGCCGCGTGGGGGTCCACGAACCGCGAATACGGCGCGATGAAGCTGACGATGTATTCCGTGGCCGGCAGCGCGCTCGTCCTGCTCGCGCTCATCGCCACCTACGCCGCCTCGGGTGCGCATTCGTTCGACCTCTTCACTCTCGCCGATCCCGCGAAAGTGCATTTCGCGCCCGCGTTCCAGTCCTGGGCATTTCCCGTGATGTTCATCGGCTTCGCCGTGCTGGCCGGCCTGTGGCCGTTCCACACGTGGGCGCCGACCGGCCACGTCGCCGCCCCGACCGCCGTCTCGATGCTGCTCGCGGGCGTCGTCATGAAGCTCGGTTCGTATTCCGCCCTGCGCGTGGCCATGACGCTTTTCCCGCAGGGCCTCGACCAATGGCGGATCGCCATCGCCGTGCTTGCGACCGCTGGCATCGTCCTCGGCGCGCTCGTCGCCCTCGCGCAGAAGGACCTGAAATTCACCGTCGGCTACTCGAGCATCGCGCACATGGGGTTCGTCCTGCTCGGCCTCATGACGCTCAATCTCGCCGGCCTCGGCGGCTCCGTCCTCCAGATGTTCTCGCACGGCATCATCGGCGGCCTCCTCTTCGCCGTCGTCGGACGGATGCTCTACGACCGCACCCACACCCGCGACATCGCCGAACTCGGGAAATTGGACCTCACAAAAACTCTCCCGTTTGCCGCGTTTACCTTCACCGTCGCCTCCGTCGCCTCGATGGGGCTGCCCGGCTTCAGCGGCTTCATCGCCGAGTTCACCATCCTCAAAGGCTCCTGGCTATCCCTCCCGTGGCTCCTGATTCCAACCGGCATCGGCGTTGTCGTCACGGTGGCCTTCACCCTCCGCGCCCTCCAGCGCACCTTCTATCCCTCCGTTGAATCCCACGGGCCAGCACACCCGTTCGACCCGATCACCCTCCCCGAACAACTCGGCGCTCTCATGCTCATGGCCGCCACCCTGCTCGCCGGACTTTTCCCCTCAATCCTCCTCGACCCGATCCTCCGCAGCTTCCAAAACCCCTTAATGCACGGGCTGCTGAGGTGAACATTGGCCCAACGAGGCACCTCTCTGGACTAAAAATGTCGATAGGCGCGGGCCGAATCAGCGTTTGAAATATTTAAATTATAGGCCTGACCCCGTTTTACGAACGTGGTGAGGTTGCCACGTAAACCGTGCCGGATGATTCGCCGCCCCGGATCGGATTCGGGAAGCTGACCGTGTGGGTGGCGACCCCTCCGAATGCCGCCCCCAACCGCGAGCAGAATTCCTCGTCCGGCGGCTCGTCCGACCAAAGGGCGAAAACCCCGTCCGGCAGAAGATGCCGCGCGAGTCCGCGCAATCCTTCCACCGAATAAAATCCGGCGTGCCTCTCGTTGAGCCAGTGCTGCGGGGTGTGGTCGATATCGAGGAGGATGGCGTGAAACTTCCGTCCGGGACTCGCCCGGTCGAAGCCGGTGTCCGGGTCGGCGGCCATCGCAAAAAAGTCGGCGGCCACAAATCGCGTCCGAGGATCGGAGGAAAGCCTGGCCCCGAGCGGAACCAACCCGGATTGATGCCAGCGGATGACCGGCGCAAGAAAATCGACGACGAGCAAAGACCCGACATTTTGATGCCTCAACGCGGCGGCGGCCGTGTAGCCAAGCCCCAGGCCTCCGACCACCACATCGAGCGGTCCCGGCCCGGCCGCCGCCAGCCCGAGGTCCGCCAGCGCATCCTCGACCGCATGGAACAGGCTGCTCATCAAAAACTCGCCGTTCAGAATAATCTCGTAAACGACCTCGTCATCGAGCATCGGAACCTTCCTCCGCCGCAGCACCAACTCCCCCAGCTGCGTCGCCGCGAAGTCGAGCTCCTCAAAAGATTTTGTCATGGGGCAACCTACTCCTCTCATCGGCACAAGGGAACGATTGAACCGAGGATGACCTGCTCTCCGGGCTTTCGCTGCTCGCAAGTTTTCGTCGCAGGTCAGGATGTCTGCCCTTGAGCTTTCCGGGGAACAAGGTATCAGGTGGATTTCCGCGCAACGGGGAATCCCCGCCGCCACAAAATCGCTTCTCATGCCTGAAATCACACCCGAAATCATCGCCAAGCACGGCATCACGCCAGAGGAATACGAACGCATCCGGGAGATCCTCGGGCGCGACCCAAACTTCACCGAGCTGGGAGTTTTTTCGGTGATGTGGAGCGAGCATTGCTCGTATAAAAATTCGAAGCTCGAGCTGAAAAAGTTTCCGACGACCGGCGCCCGGGTGCTGGTGAAGGCGGGCGAGGAAAACGCGGGGGTGATCGACATCGGCGACGGATGGGCAATCGCGTTCAAGATGGAGAGCCACAACCATCCGAGTGCGGTCGAGCCGTTTCAAGGCGCGGCGACCGGGGTCGGCGGGATCATCCGGGATATTTTCACGATGGGCGCGCGCCCGGTCTTCTCGATGAACTCGCTCCGGTTCGGCGACATCCGCGGCGATTCCGCAGAAGCGCGCACGAACCGCCGGCTCTTTGCGGGCGTGGTCGCCGGGATCTCGCATTACGGGAATTGCATCGGGATCCCCACGATCGGCGGCGAAGTGTATTTCGACGACAGCTACGCGGGGAACCCGCTCGTCAACGTGTTCTGCCTCGGGATCCTGCGCCATGACCAGATCGCCCGCGGCGGCGCGGTAGGAATCGGGAACCCGGTGTTTTACGTCGGTGCCGAGACCGGCCGCGACGGGCTCGCGGGCGCGGCATTCGCCTCGCGCGAGCTGACCGAGGAATCCAAGGAAGACCGCCCGGCCGTCCAGGTCGGCGATCCGTTCCGCGAGAAACTGCTCCTCGAGGCCTGCCTCGAACTCCTCGCCAGCGGCTGCGTGGCAGGAATCCAGGACATGGGTGCGGCCGGGCTCACCTGCTCGACCTGTGAGACCGCCAGCCGCGGCGGCACCGGCGTCGAGATCGATTTGAACCTGGTCCCGAAACGCGAGACCGGCATGACCCCTTACGAAATTCTCCTCTCCGAATCCCAGGAGCGGATGCTCGTGATCGTCAACAAAGGCGAGGAGGACAAGGTCCGCGCCATCTTTGAAAAATGGGATCTGCCTTTCGCCGAAGTCGGCATCGTGAACGACGACGGGATGATGCGGGTCCGCGAGGGCGATTCGGTCGCCGTCGAAATCCCCGCCCGCAAACTCGCGGACGAGGCGCCGCTCTATTCGCGGGAAGCCGCCACGAAGTCCCTGCCCGCGCCGCTCGATCTTTCAAACTTCCCGGAAGCCGACTACGCCGCGGCGCTGCATTCCCTTCTCGCCCACCCGAGCATCGCCTCGAAGCGCTGGGTCTGGCGCCAATACGACCACATGGTGCGCCTCGGAGCGACCGTTCTGCCCGGCTCCGACGCCGCCGTCTTCATCGTCCGCGAAGCCAACAAAATCCTCGCCGCGAGCACCGATTGCAATGCGATCTACTGCCGCCAGGATCCCCGCGAGGGCGCGAAGATCGCCGTCGCCGAGGCCGCACGGAACATCGCCTGCACGGGTGCGATTCCGCTGGCGCTCACCGACAACCTCAATTTCGGAAACCCGCACAAGCCGGAAAATTTCCTCCAGCTCCGCGAGGCGGTCGAGGGCATGGCCGAGGCCTGCCGGAAATTTGGCACGCCGGTCACCGGCGGCAATGTCAGCCTCTATAACGAAAGTCCTGCGGGCGCGATCGATCCCACCCCCACGGTCGGCATGGTCGGCATCGTCGAGGACGCGAAGCACATCACGACGCAATTTTTCAAAGACGCCGGCGACGCGGTCATCCTTGTCGGCGAGCCGGGCGACGAGCTCGGCGCCTCGCACTACCTCCTCGCTGTCCACGGGGTCAAAGCCGGCCCGCCGCCGAAGCTCGACTACGACAAGGAGCTCGGCGTCCAGGAAGCTGTCCGCTCGCTCATCCGTTCGGGCCTCGTGAAAAGCGCCCACGATTGCGCCGAAGGCGGCCTGGCCGTCACCCTCGCCGAGTCGTGCATGTCCGGTGACAAAATGCTTGGGGCCTCGGTGGAAATCGCCCGCGATTCCGCGCGCGCCGAGATCCCGCTCTTCAACGAATCCCAGTCCCGCATCGTGATCTCCGTGGAATCCGGCAAGGCCGCCGACATCCTGGCGCTCCTTGAAAAACGCGGTGTCCCCGCCAGCCGGATCGGCACGGTCACCGCAGCGGAAAACCTGGACATCGCGACCGCCGGAAAATCTTTCTCCTGGCCGCTTGCCGAACTCCACGAAACATGGGCTACCTCCATCCCTGCCCTCATGGGAGCCGGAAAATATGATTAAAGGGAAGGGACCATGCGCGTGTAGGTGGCGAGGGCGAGGAGCGGGAAGTGTTTCCGATACATGTCGTATTTGAGGTAAAAGACGCGGGGAAATCCGGTGCCGGTGGTGTAGTCTTCGGACCATGAGCCGTCGGGGTTTTGGTTTATGACGAGCCAGTCCACGCCGCTGGCGATGGATTCGCGCGACGCGTCGCCGCAGGCGCAGAGGCCCATGAGCGCCCAGGCGGTCTGGCTGGCGGTGCTGGGGCCGCGGCCTTTGAGGGCCGGAAAGTTGTAGCTCTCGCACGTCTCCCCCCAACCGCCGTCGTCGTTCTGGCAGCTCTCGAGCCAATCGCGGCCGCGCCGGATCCACTCCTCCTCCATGTTGGTCCCGATGGCGGCGAGCCCGCGGAGCGCCTGCCATGTGCCGTAGATGTAGTTCACGCCCCAGCGTCCATACCAGGAGCCGTCGGCCTCCTGGGTTTTTCGGAGCATGTCGAGGGCGCGGCGGACTTCCGGCGCGCGGGGGTCGTGGCCGATGGCTCCGAGAAGTTCAAGCACCCGCGCCGTGAGGTCGCTGCATGTGGGGTCGAGGATGGCGTTGTGGTCGGCAAACGGCACGTGTTCGAGCCACGAGGCGGTGACATCCTTGTCGAAGGCCGCCCATCCGCCGTCGCGGCACTGGAAGGCCATGAGCCACTTAAGAGCCCGATCAAAAAGCGCGTTCCGGGAAAATTCATTTTCCGGCTCCACCTGCCGGAGCGCCATCAGCACCATCATCGTGTCATCGGTGTCCGGGTAGTATTTGTTGTCGTGCTCGAACGCCCATCCGCTGGGCTCGAGGTCCGGCATGCGGACCGCCCAGTCGCCGCGGAACCGGACCTCCCGCTCTGTGAGCCATTTCGCCGCGCGCTGCAGGGCGGGGTGTTTGCGGCCGATTCCGGACTCCGCGAGGGCGATCGTTGTGATCGCGGTATCCCAGACCGGCGAGAGGCACGGCTGGATACGGAAATCCTCACCGTCTTCGACAAAGAGGCCGGTGAAGTCGTCCCAGGCCTTTTTCATGAGCGGGTGGTCGTCCGCGTAGCCGAGCGCCCGGAGGGCCATCATCGCGTTGAGCATCGCCGGAAAAATGGCCGAGAGGCCCTCGCTTCCCTCGCCCATGCGTGCGGTCATCCACTCCTCCGCCTTTTTCAGCGCGAGCCTGCGCAGCGGGTGGAACGCGAACCGGTTGTAAAGCTTGAGCGCGGCGTCGCAGCGCAGGAAAAAATTCCTCCACGCCCAGAAGCGCGCATCCTTTTTCAGCGAGAGGTCGGTATTTTCGAGCCCGGCCGGGTAGAGTTCGTGGAGGTGGAGGTGGGG
>JBAWVC010000085.1:0-10465 GCA_037147455.1 Verrucomicrobiota bacterium
AAATACCACTTCCTCGTCGTCGCGGATTTTCCGGCGAACTTCAGCGAGACCGCGGCCAAGCGCCTGCAGAGCATCGCGGCGAGCGGGGCGCGGTGCGGCGTCTTCACGCTGATCCACTGGGACAGCCGCCAGCCGCCGCCCGACGGTTTTGTCCCCGACGAGCTGAGAAAAAACAGCGTCTGCATCCGCGGCGAACGGGATGGATGGGTCTTTGTCAACGAAGGGGTCAAGGTGGCGGAGGAACTCGCGTTTGATCAGCCTCCCGCGCCCGGCCTCGCGGTCGAGCTGGTCCACCGCATCGGCAAGAGCAGCATCGACTCGAACCGCGTGGAGGTCCCGTTCGCGCAGATCGTGCCCGGGGATTCCGAGCTGTGGACGAACGACACGACCGGCGAGCTCCGGATCCCCATCGGCCGCACCGGGGCCACGAAACTCCAGTATCTCGCCATCGGCAAGGGCACCCGGCAGCACGCCCTCTTCGCCGGCAAGACGGGGTCCGGGAAATCCACTCTCTTCCACGTGATCATCACCAACCTCGCGCTGTCGTGCAGCCCGGATCAGGTGGAGTTTTACCTCATCGATTTCAAGAAGGGCGTGGAGTTCAAATGCTACGCCACGCACCGGCTCCCGCACGCGCGGGTCGTGGCGATCGAGAGCGACCGGGAGTTCGGGCTCAGCGTGCTCCGCCGGGTGGACGACGAGCTGAAGCGGCGCGGCGACATGTTCCGCGCGCTCGGCGTTCAGGACGTCGCCGGATACAAAAAAGCGGGCGGTGCCGGCCCGATGCCGAGGACGCTGCTCATCATCGACGAGTTCCAGGAATTTTTTGTCGAGGACGACGAGATCGCGCAGACCGCCTCGCTGCTTTTCGACCGCATCGTCCGGCAGGGCCGGGCCTTCGGCATCCACGTGCTGCTGGGATCTCAAACCCTCGGCGGCGCCTACACGCTGGCCCGCGCCACGCTCGGCCAGATGGTCATCCGCGTCGCGCTGCAATGCAACGAGGCCGACGCCTACCTCATCATGGACGACAACAACCCCGCCCCGCGCCTGCTCTCTCGACCGGGCGAGGGGATCTACAACGATGCGGCGGGCGCTATCCATGGAAACAGCCCGTTTCAGGTCGTCTGGCTGCCGGACGACGTGCGCGACGTGCAGCTGGAGAAAGTCCACGCCCTGGCGGAACAGCGCGGCTTCGGAGATGCGGGACCAATTGTCTTTGAAGGCAACGCGCCTGCCGATATCCGCGAAAATGCCACGCTCCGCTCGGTGCTCGGGGGCGCATTGCCCGCGCCCTCCGTCCCGCTCCGCTGCTGGATTGGTGCCCCGAACTCGATCAAGGGCCCGACCGAGATCGCGTTTCATCGCCAAAGCGGAAACCACCTCCTCGTCGTAGGGCAGCGCGACGAAACCATCACCGCCATGCTGGCCGTGACCCTGATCGCCCTGGCGGCTCAGCGCCCGGCGGGCGGGGCGAAATTTATCGTCTTCCACACCGGCGGGCCGCACGAGGGAGATCTGCTGGCGGAGGTGTCTGCGAGCCTGCCCGTCACCGTGGTCGGGCCAAACGATGTGGCGCGGGTCATGAACGAACTCGCTGACGAACTGCGGGCGCGGGCGGAAGGGACGGCACCGGCTGATACACCGCCGGTCTTCGTTATCATCCACGGGCTGCAAAAATTCAAAAAGCTTCGCCACGAGGATGAATATGATTTCTCCGGCGGTTCGGATGCCTCTGCAAGCCCTGGGGCGCAGCTCAACGCCTTGATTTCCGAGGGCGCCAGCCACGGGATCCACCTCATCGTCACGTTCGACACGTTCAACAACATCGGCCGCTCGCTCAGCCGGAAGGCGCTGGGCGAATTCGAAATGCGCGTCGTTTTCCAGATGAGCGCCAACGACTCCGCAAGCCTCATCGATTCGCCGCAGGCGGGCAACCTCGGGCTTCATCGCGCCCTCTTTTACAACGAGCGCGAAGGCTATCTGGAAACATTCCGTCCCTATGCGGCCCCCGATCCCGGATGGGTCCAGGACGCCTTCCGACGCTCGAAAAGGCTCGCATCGGTGGCCCCTGCAGGTTAGAATTCACAATTCGGTGAAAACGATTCTCACAGCGGCCCTCCTGTTCTCATTCCTCGTGTCCGGATTTTCCCAGACGCAGGAAGTCAAGCTCTACGATCGGATCATGAAGCCGAACATGCAGTTGGGGAATTCGCTGCGGAACAAATCCTTCTCGGGCACAGCCGTGGTGCCGCTGCGCGCCTCCCCGGCGGCCGGCCAGTCGTTCTACGGGGTCAAGGATGCCACAGTGAAAGACTTTTCCACGCGATCGTTTCTGGGGCTGAAGAACCCCTGGTTCGGCAGCAAGGTCTTCGCCACGAAGGATGCGCCCGCGATGTCGACCTACGATGTCAAGCAGGCGGGATTCAACAAGGCTGCGGATGCCTCCGGATTCTACGGGGCCACGAAAGGCGCCGATTTCGGTTCTCCGGTTGTGCCCGTGACGACTTTTGTCGCTGCGCCAGCCGCCAAGGGAGCCGTGAGCAGGATCTCGGACAAAATCAACGAGAAGATGACGATCGATGAAGTGCGGGACCTGCTGAACAGGAACCACTGAGTTTTCCGATGGCGACGCTTTCCACCCTCATCAGCGGCTGCGCGAAAATCCACAGCGAGGCCGAGCTTGCGGCCAAGCTGGCTCTCGGGCGCCCTCTGCGGGTCAAGCTCGGCGTGGACCCGACCGCCCCCGACATCCATCTCGGGCACGGGGTCGTGCTCTCGAAGCTCCGGGATTTCCAGGATGCCGGGCACGACGCGATCCTGATCATCGGGGATTTCACCGCGATGATCGGCGATCCGAGCGGGCGCTCGGCCACGCGCCCGCAGCTCAGCCACGACCAGGTGCTCGCGAATGCAAAGAGCTACCAGGAGCAGGCGTTCAAAATCCTGAAACGCGAGCGCGCCCGGATCGTTTTTAACGGCGAGTGGTTCGAGGCGATGAGCTTCGAGGAGGTGATCAAGCTCAATAGCCGGGTCACCCTCCAGCAGATGCTCGTCCGCGAGGATTTCCGCGAGCGCCTCGACAGGGGCCAGCCGATCCGCGCCCACGAAATCCAGTATCCGATTATGCAGGGGTGGGACTCGGTGATGGTCCAGGCCGATGTCGAACTCGGCGGGACCGACCAGCTTTTCAATATCATGGTCGGCCGCGACCTCCAGCGCGAGGAGGGCCAGCCGCAGCAGGTCGCCATGACGATGCCGATCCTCGAAGGGCTCGACGGACACCAGAAAATGAGCAAGAGCCTCGGGAATTATGTCGCCCTCAACGAGCCGCCGGGGGACATGTTCGGAAAAATCATGAGCATCAGCGACGAGCTGATGGCACGCTACTTCGACCTCCTCCTCCGCGAGCCCATCCCCGCGGGCACGCACCCGATGGACGCCAAAAAATCCCTCGCCCGGCGCATCACCGCCCGCTTCCACGACGAGGCCGCCGCGACCCATGCCCTCGAGGAATTCAACAAGCGCTTCAGCGCCCGCGATCTCGACTCCGCTGAGCTCCCGGATTTTTCACCCGGCCCCGCGCGGGATTTTGTGAGCCTCGCCGTGGAGGCCTACGCGCAGTGCTTCCAGGTGACCCGCTCGAGATCCGACGCCCGCCGTCTTCTCGAGGGCGGAAGCATCCAGTGGCGCGGCGAGAAAGTCTCCGACGCCAAAGCGACCCTCCCGCCGGGAGAAACCGGGGTCCTCAAACTCGACAAAACCCGCGCCGTCAGGATCGGGGGTTGAATTACCGCGTCGTTCCCACAAACGGGGCCGCGACGCAGGACAGGCCGAGCAGCGAGAGCAGGACAAAGGCGATGATTGGGAGGATCATGATGTGTTCGCGCTGCCGGGTTCGGGGGGCAGGCGCTTACATGTTCGACACCCGCGAAAGCCAGACGTTCAAACCTCCGGGTAGACCCTTCGCCGGAAAATATGATTGGTGGTCGGGAGAATTGACTGGAAGAGGGAGCCCCCGGCGCGGCATCAAGGCGGAACTGGATTGAAGCATGGAAACCTGCGTATGGTATGCGAAATGCCAGAGAGGAAAACCAACGCAGCGCCCTTGCGGAGGCGGTTTATCAAACCGTGGATCGCCGTCGCGCTCGCCGCGCTTCTGGCGCTCTGGCTGCTGCACCCGACGGTTCTCTCCTGGGCTCTGGGCAAGGTGCTGGAAAACTGGTCTTCTGCAAACCACCTTTCTTTTTCAGCGGAGAAGATTGACGCACGGTTTGACGGGCCGGTTTTTTTGGGGGGCGTGAAGTTTCGTTCCCTGCCGGGCAGCGGACTGGCCACAGCCTTGGATATCCAGCTCTTTGAATGGCGCTGGGGCGGGCTATCGAGCCTGTTCTCGGACAAGGAACGGTTCGTCCGCGAACTGACGGTCAAGGGGCTTTCCGGCATCTGGGATCTTTCCGCGCGGGAGACGCCGGAGGAGGGGATGCCCCTGTTCTCCCCGCAACGTTGGATGCCGCAGGAAATCTTCGTGGAGGCCCCTTCGCTCGAACTGCTTGGCAAAAACGAAAAATGGCTTCTCCGGGATTTTTCGGTGAACCTGAGCGAGAGCACAGCGGGTCAGATGAAGGCCGGATCGTTTTCCCTTTTCCTCGGGAGATATTCCAAATCCATCGGGCCGTTCCATGCTCGCACGGCATGGAAAAACGGGACCCTGTGGCTCGCAGACATGATGCTGGCGGAGGGGATCACGGCCGAAAACCTCTCGATCGATTTCCTCCACACCGGCGGGCCGGCGATCTCGTTGGCGGCGGCGTGCTTCGGCGGCTCCCTCCGGAGCGACCTGATGTTCCGGAGATCGGACGGCGTGCTCGACATGGCGGCCTGGGCGTCCAACATCGCGCTGGACCGGATGACCGTGTTTATCGGGATTCCCGGCGAGATCGCAGGCAAGCTCGCCGAAGGGCGGTTCACCTACCGCGGACACCCTGACCGCCCGGCCGATGCGGAAGCATCGCTCCGGCTGATGGCGGAGGGGTTCCGGTGGAACAAGCGCGGGTGGGAGTCTCTCGAGGTCGGGGCCAGCCTGATCCACCGCAGGCTCGTCATCACTGATTTCGACCTGCGCCAAAAAACGAACAGCGTGAATTTCAACGGGGAGATTTCGCTGGCCGAAGGCTGGTCGCAGATCGCCCAATCCCCCTTCCTTATCAATTTCCAAGCGGACATCCGCGAGCTCGGGGCCCTGGCCGGATTGCTCGGGGGCCCACTCTATGAGGCCGCTGGGCGGATGACGGCCTCCGGTTCGGTGACCGGCCGCCCGGGGGAGCTAGATGGATTTTTGAACATCGAGGCCTCGGACGTGGCGTTCCGGTCCCTGCCCCGCAGCTCGCTGCGCGTGGAATCCGTCTTCCGGAAAAACGAGATCGACGTCGTGGTTTGCGATTTATATTCGCGCAAGGACACGGCCTCGGTGCGGGGAACGGTCGGCATCGCGGCCCCGCACCAGTATGCGGCGGAGCTGGATGCCCGCGTCGAGGATCTGGCCGTTTATCTCGCGCCATTTCACGCGCCCGGCGCCGAACAGATCTACGCGGGGGCCCTCGATATCAGGTGGCAGGGAGACGGGAATTTTAAATCCCATTCCGGGGCTTTTGACCTGAAGCTGCGCGAGTTTGTTTCCCGCTTCACCCCGGCCGGGCTCACCGGAAAATTCGCCGGCACCTACTCGCCGCAAAACCTCTATTTTTCGAAGCTGGAAATCGCGAACGGCCCGCTCAAACTGGATTCGCGCGCCACGATCGCGGCATCGGGGATCACGTTGAGGGATGTCGAACTGAAAACCGGAAGCACATCCCTGTTCGAGGGGGCGGCATTTGTTCCGCTGGATCTCTTCGCGGTTCTGGGGGGCAAGGATTGGCGGGCGGCCATCGATCCCGAGCGGGAGGCCTACCTCCGCCTGTCCACCCCGAAAGAACTCAAGCTCCGCTCGCTTCTCGAGCTGGCCGGACAATATGTTCCGATGGATGGACAGGTCCGCCTGAACGTGGAGGCCGGAGGGCCGGCCGCACGGCTTTCTGTCAAAGGCGATCTTTCCGCACGGGATCTCTTGTGGAAACTGCCGGGCCTCAAGATCCCGCCGTCTTCGCTGGGCGTGAAATTTGAAGCGAGCGAAGGAACGGCCTCGCTGAGCGGGTTGCTGGAGACAAAGAAACTGCCGCCAGCCAAGCTGTCCGCACGCATGCCGTTCGGCTTGACCTGCACCGCGTCCGGGGACTGGAAGTGGGCGAACCCGGCAGGCTCCTTCGATGCGTCTCTGGATTTCCCCCAGACCGATCTCGCGGTTTTCCAGCCGTTCCTTTCCAATCTCCGGCACTTGGGCGGCTCGGTTTCCGGCAAGCTCGCCTTCTCCGGGACGATCGGGGCCCCGCAGACGAACGGCCGGATCGAGCTGAAAGGCGGTGGCTTCGAATGGTCCCAGAAAATTCCCGCGGTGGAAAAAACCGAGGCGGTGCTCGCCTTCGATGGCCGCCGCCTTCAGATCGGACGGCTCAGCGGTGAATTCGGAGGGGGGACGTTCCAGATCTCCGGAGGCGTCGGGCTCTCGAACCCTGAGAACCCGGAGTGGGACCTGCAGCTGCGCGGGGAAAAAGTCCTCCTGCTTCGCGATGAGGGGATGCGGCTTCGCGCCAATGTGAGCGCGGCGTTGAAGGGGGACAACTCCGCGGGCGCGCTGAGCGGCACCGTCCGTTTCGTGGACGGGCGGCTCAACAAACGGCTCGAGATCACCCCGCTCCTGCTTGCCGCTCCTGAGGCGTCCTCCGAAGCGGTCTTCCAGCCGCCTCTGTTTCCGGGCACGGTTCCGGAGCCTTTCGCGCGCTGGACGCTGGATCTGAAAATTGAAAACCAGACCCCCTTCCTGACCCGGGGCAACATCGCGTCCGGTGAAATCATCCCCGACATCAGCCTGCGGGGAACCCTCGGGCAACCGGTTCCCGTCGGGCGCATCACGCTCAAAGACGTGCAGGCGCTGCTGCCGGGCACCGCAATCAACATTCCCGGGGGACGCGTGGATTTTCTTCCCGACTCCCCTTGGATTCCCCTGCTCGATGTGCGCGGCACAGCGCGGATCTCCGACCTTGAAATTCAAGCCTATGCATTCGGGCCATTGAGCGAAAAGAAACTAATCCTGCGCTCCGAGCCTCCACTTCCGCAGGAGTTGCTCGTCCTCGTTCTTGCTGGAGGGCTTTCCGCCGGGGATCGGGGATCCGGGCCCGCATTTCTTGATGCAGTCGCGGATCCGGGCCCACTCATGCGGGCAGGGCAATTCGGGTGGGCAGGCTCCGGTGCGACCATGAATCCCATCCGCGTTTTTGCCCCCCCCCTTTCGGATCGGATCACCATGCCTCGACCGTTCCAGCTCACAGACAATTTGGATTTGGTGCCGCAGCATACTGAGAACGGGCTTTATAATTCCGCCGCGACTTACACTTGGCGGTTTCGTTGAGGCCGGAAGAGCGCCACCTCTGAGACCCGGCCTGCACCTTAGAGTAGAAAAGGGTGGAAACTCTCAAACGATTCGAGCGTGGCTTGGTGGATTCGGAGGAGTTCGATGCGATGGAACTGGACAGCCACCTCTTCCTCCTCCGTCGCCATCAATCCATATTTTCTCTCAATCATTGAGTGGCACGGCAGAGGCCGGCGGCGTTGATATTTTCTTTTTCATCAGCCTCCGGCCGCATACACTTCGAGGTATGGGAGCCCCGGATGACGAACTGTAGTCCACACTTTTTTGCCGATGTCTCCGCAATCCAGATGCCCGGCCGCCTTGATTTAATTGTTCGATTTTTATTGAATCCCTCCCAAGACGTGCGATTGTCGGATAACTTTTCGGGAAATTAAGCAGAAAAGTTCCATTTTCATCCCCAGCCTTGGTAAAAATCTCATTTTTACCAAAGTTGGCAGCTTGTTCAAAAGCATCCGGTTATGAGAAAAAAGAAACCTCCTGAGCCCCCGTATGCTATGGATGCCTTCCAGAGCGCGTGCGTGGAACTCTTTACCAGTGCGGCGTCAAGCCTCTCCAGCGGCTCTGTGCCTATCCCAACCAAGCCGGTTCATTGCCCGCTTCGAACGGTGGGTTGTTGAGCAGAACCTCGTCGTGTTTGGATCTGTGGAGCCGGACAACTATTCCGACACGCTGCTCGCTGCCCACCCGAGTTTTCTGCCATCCGTGCGAGGCCGATACTGGATACGGCGGGCGGCAGAAGAATCCCTGGCGAGGCACATGGCCCGTGTGGAATCTGACGAAAGCTATCAGTTGCAGGAGGAGATGGCAGCGCTTGCTCTCGCTGACCATCCCGATTGTGTTAATCGGGAGATACCAGGCTACATCGATCCCTTCGCTCCCACCACGCTTGAGGGCGAGGCTGATCCCGCGTTTTGGAAAATGCGGAGCACCGGAGTTGGAATGATCATCGAGGCGGAGGGACTGACTTCAATCTCCGGCTTGGAGGATTGCGCCGATCTTCTTCTGGCGGCGTAGCGGCGGGAACCGCAGTCTCCGCGGGATCCTCCAGAAAGAGTTTTGCTTCGGCCCGGAGAAATACCGTTCGCTCGCTGCATAGAAAAGGAATGTTGCATTATCTAGGACATCGAATAGCAATGTCATAAGGAATGCAACTTCCGCCATGAAGGCAACTACCTCTATCCAGGAGCTCAGTCGGCTGGCTGCCAGCACTCCCCTCATCCGGGTGTCTGATGCTGCGGCAGTGGGGGTTCCGAGCGCCATCCTTTCGCGGCTGACACAATCCGGGGCACTCAAGCGGGTTGGCAGGGGCCTTTACAAGATCGCTGAGACTCAGGGCTACAATCATCCAGACATTGTCGAGGCGGCGCTTCTTGTTCCCAAAGGAGTGATCGTGCTGCTGAGCGCGCTGAACTTCCACGGCATCGGCACGCACCAGGCATGGGAGGTGTGGATGCAGCTTCCTGCCAACTTCCCGGCACCCAAAGTCGCCCATCCCCCGCTGCGCATTATTCGCAGCCGCATGCCCAAGGCATTCACCGAAGGGGTGGAGACGCACATGATCGCCGGGCACCCGGTGCGCATCACGGATGTGGACCGGACGATCGTGGACTGCTTCAAACACCGCAACCATGTGACGCTGGAAGTCTGTGTGGAGGCGCTGCGGGAGCGGATGAAAAACCGTCGTCACAGCCTCCAGGCGATCCACCGTTACGCCAAGCTGATGGGTGTCTCCCGCGTGATGCAACCCTACATGGAGGCGCTGGCATGAAGAATATCGCCGCGTCGGTAAGGGACCGCCTCACGAACCAGTCAAGGGCAAGCGGGGTGCCCTTTGCCGCGCTCTTGGAGCGTTTCGTGATCGGGCGACTATTGTGGCGTGTCAGCCAGTGCGATGGCGGCAGGCAGTTTATCCTGAAAGGAGCCCAGCTATTTTCCCTGTGGGCGAAGTCGTCCCATCGGCCGACCCGTGATCTTGATCTGCTGGGATCCGGTGACTCCTCACTGGAGAGCCTGAGAAGCTATTTTGCGGCGCTGGTCGCTAAGCCCGCCGATCCGGCAGATGGACTCATCTGGGGAGAGGTGCAGGCTTCACAGATCCGGGAAGACCAACGTTACGAGGGGGTGCGCATCACGATCAAAGTGACTTTGGCAGGGGCCATAGTGCCGGCGCAGGTGGATATCGGGTTTGGTGACGCGATCACTCCGGCCCCGGTGGAACTCACATGGCAAGATCTCCTGGGCTTCCCCGAGGCGCGGATGCTGACCTATCCACCCGAGACGGTGATTGCGGAGAAGCTGAATGCGGCGGAAGAGCTGGGAATGGACAACAGCCGCATGAAGGATTTTTACGATCTGGACTGGCTCTGCCAAAACATGGAATTCGACCGCGCGTTGCTGGGGCTTGCGATCCGCACCACTTTCGAGAGGCGCGGCACAGCGCTGCTAGAGACGACTCCGGTGGCCCTGACGCAGGAGTTTGCGGTCGACGCGATGAAGGTCACGCAATGGAAAGCGTTCCTGCGTAAAAATCGCCTCGAAGCCGGGGCACTCGCCGAGGTGGTCCAGCGCCTGCACGATTTTCTCAATCCCGTTCTCTTCCCGCCAGCCGATGCCGACGCGAAGGTGTGGAAACCCGGACACGGGTGGACCAGGTAGGATCCCTATAGCTCCCCTCCTTGTTTCGACAGGGGGCGGCTTGTTCCAGATCCCCCGAAAAAGTCTGGCTCATCCTCATCCATCCCCGGCGGCAGTGGCGCTAACCGGGGCACCTCCAGCATCGACTCGCCCGTCTCTTCCAACCACTCCGAGAGAAACCCCGCCTCGCCCCGAATACGGGTAAAGAGTTTCCACCCCGGCCACCGCGATGCCAAGCCCCGGTGCGTTATATAGGGTCTGTCCGGCAGGTGGAAACAAAGACAGGCAAAGGGATAGAGGGTAAAA
>JBAWVC010000086.1:0-10366 GCA_037147455.1 Verrucomicrobiota bacterium
CCGGCAGCTCTCGAGCAACGGCCAGAAATCCCGTTCCAATTTCCAGACCTGCCCCTCCGCTCCGCGCCCGAAGGACGGAGGATCCATGATGATGGCATCGTATTTCTGTCCGCGCCGCGCCTCCCGCTGGACGAACTTTCCGCAGTCATCGACGATGTAGCGGATCGGGCGTCCGGCCAGGCCGGAGAGCTCGGCGTTTTCTCCGCACCACTGGACCATGCCCTTGGCCGAGTCCACATGGCAGACGGCGGCGCCGGCCGCTGCCGCAGCCACCGAGGCGGCACCGGTATAGCCGAAAAGATTCAGGAGCTTGACCGGGCGGCCAGCCGAGCGGATTTTTTCCATCAGCCATGTCCAGTTTGGAGCCTGCTCGGGAAAAAGCCCCGTGTGCTTGAAGTTTGTGGGGCGGATCTTGAACTGGAGGCCGGAAAACTTGATCAGCCAGTGCTGGGGAAGCTGACGCTTGAACTCCCATTGGCCTCCACCGCTTTCCGAGCGATGGTAGATTGCGTCGTAATTTCCCCAGGGCTTGTCCAGCGGCCAGATGATTTGAGGATCCGGGCGGACGAGGCGGATGTCCCCCCAGCGCTCCCGTTTGAGGCCGTTGCCACATTGGAGAAGCTCGTAGTCCTTCCATGCTGTGGCTAGGAGATTGGAGGGAGGGGAAAGCGCGCGCCCGTGAAGGGGGAATGCGGCGCTGCTCTCCTCATGGGAGGTTGGAGTCATTCTTCTTGAGCAGGTTGGTGCTCCGCGGTCGGCTTCATCCTTCTTTGTGTTGGTCGTCGAAGTTGAGATAAGTATAGAGGGTCAGACTTTTTTCGTAATCGTCGAGGAGGCGCATCGCCTCGCTGGGCTTGAGCCGGTCGGATTTGATCGCGGCATCGGTCTGGGCCTTCATCCGCCGGGCGAGTTCGTTGACATCCCACTGGGTCAGCGAGAGGACCTGGCCGACCGTGCTTCCGGGCAGCACCTCTTCGATGTAGTAGCCGGAATCCTCGTCCTCATCGAGGTAGATGTGCATCTCGTTGACCCGGCCGAAAAGGTTGTGAAGGTCGCCCATGACGTCCTGGTAGGCCCCGGCCAGGAAGAAGCCGATGTAGTAAGGCTGGCCCGGCTTCCAGCGGTGCAGGGGCAGGGTTTCCTTGACGTCTTGAAGGTCCACAAACTTCGCGACTTTTCCATCCGAATCGCACGTGATGTCCACGAGCGTGGCGTTGCGGTCGGGGATCTCGTTGAGCCGGTGGATCGGCATCACCGGGAAGAGCTGGCCGAGCGCCCAGTGATCGAGGAGGGACTGGAAGACGGAGAAGTTGCACAGGAACTGGTCGCCGAGCGCGACTTCCATTTCCTTCACCTCTTCCGGGATGTAGCGCATCGTGCGGAACATCTCGACGATCGACTCGGCGATCTGCCAGTAGATCGTCTCGACGCGGGCTTTCGCGCGGAGGTCGAGCATCCCGAGGTCGAACATCGACTGGGCGCGCTCGCGGATTTCCTGCGCGTCGTGAAGGTTTTCCAGCCGGTTCTTTTTGTTGAAGTCGTTCCGGATCTCGAGGATGTCGCTCACGATCCGGGGGTCGTCCGGCGCCGGGACCACCGGCTCGCTCCGGCTGTTTTTTTCGATGGAGCCGAACGTCTCGACGATCAGCACCGAGTGGTGGGCGACGATCGCGCGGCCGCTTTCGCTGACCAGCGTCGGATGCGGCACCGACTCCGAGTTGCAGACCTCCATCACGGTGTAAACAATGTCGCGCGCGTATTCGTTGAGCGAGTAGTTCGTCGAGCTGTCGAACGTCGTCCGCGAGCCGTCGTAGTCCACCCCGAGCCCGCCGCCGACGTCGAGGTAGCCGAGCGCGTGGCCCATCTTCGAGAGCTTCGCATAAAACCGCGCCGCCTCGCGCGTGGCCCGCTTGATCGTGCCGATGTCCGGCACCTGCGAGCCCACGTGGAAATGGACCAGATTGAGGCAATGGGCCAGCCCCGCCGCGTGGAGCATGTCGCTCGCCTCGACAAGATCCGCGGTCGAGAGCCCGAACTTCGCGTTTTCCCCGCCGCTGGTCGCCCACTTGCCAGCCCCCTTGGAAAGCAGCCGCACGCGGAACCCGATCATCGGCTCCACGGCCATGTCCTTTGAAACCCGGAGCACGTGAACCAGCTCCTCCAGCTTCTCAATAACGAGAATGACTTTCTTCCCGAGCTTCCGGCCCAGCAGCGCATTCTCGATGAAGCTCGTGTCCTTGTAGCCGTTGCAGATGACGAGGCTTTCGGGGTCGGAGTGCAGCGAGAGCGCGGCGAGGAGTTCCGGCTTGCTGCCCGCCTCGATGCCGAAATGCCAGGGCTCCCCCGCGTCCATGATCTCCTCCACCACCTCGCGGAGCTGGTTCACCTTGATCGGGAAAACCCCGCGGTAAACCCCGCCGTAACCCATCTCCGCGATCGCGTCCGCAAAGGCCGCGTTGATGATCTCGACGCGGTCGCGCAGCAGGTCGTGAAACCGGACCACCAGCGGGAACTGCAGGGAACGCGAGCGCGCCTCGCTCACGATCTCCATCAGGTCCACCTGCTCGCCGTTCCGCTTCGGCTTGACGACGACATGCCCCTCCGCGTTGATCCCGAAATACCCGCCGCCCCAGCGGTCCACATTGTAAAGCGCGAGCGCGTCCCCGCTTTCAAAGTTCGACATATTTATTGGTTTAAAAGTTGATGATCTGACATCCGCTCTGGCTGATCGCCTGCGCCTCCTCCTGGGTCATCCACCGCTCGGCGGCGCGGGGTCCCCAGGAATCGGAGAACGCGATCTCGCCGGTTTTGTCGTTGTATCCGATGATCAGGCGCACATGGCCGTTCGCCGGGTTGACCTTCAATTTTCTGGCGTCCTTGCGCGCATCGGCGATCTGTTTTTTCCACGCTTCCGGATCCGACATCTGCCCGCGTTCCCCGGCGCGGGCGAAAAGGCTGCTGTCAAAATCCCGGTCCACAAAAACCGCCCACATCATCGGAAGCCCCCGGCCGATATATTTTTTGACGGTCTGGACATTCACTTTCCCGGGGTCGGAGGCGAGCTGCCGTCCGCCGCGGAGGATGGCCTCGCGCGCGCCGGCCGCGATGGCGGCGATGCTGGTGCCGCCGCCCGCCGCCGTGCCGCCCGCCATGGCGAGTATATACATATCCGCCGGGACGCCCATGTAACGCATGGCTCGCTCCCACGTCGCCGGGACGCAATAGCCCTTCGGTCCCTGGTTCACCATCGGGATATCCTTGAGAACCACATCGCCGTTCGGACGCTTCTCGATGCGGGCCGCAACCCGCTCGCGAAGCTCGGTATCCGGGACGCGCGACTTTCCGCCCAGGTCCGCCGAGGCGACCGGCAGGATCCGGACGGCCGCGTATTCGTCGCGCGGCGTGGCCAGAAGGATCGCATGCCCGTTCCAGTCCCAGCGCTTCACCATTTCCCGCGTCTGGGCCCCCTGCCCGAACCGGTCGCCGGCGGGCTGTCCGAGCACCGCAGTCAACGCCGACTCCAGCGTGTGCCTGTCGGCGATGATGGCGGATTTAAAATCTTTGATCTCCTTGTTCCGTTCCCTCGTCTGCTTCGCGTCGGGCCGCTCGTCGGAGAGCATCTCCACCGCGTCTCCCTTGTTCGCAAACATCATCGAGATCCCGCTGACGAGCCCTTTCTCCCCGTAGAGAGCGAGAGAATACGGGCGCGCCCCGAGGACCCGGTCGCCGGCGGACGGATACTTCCGGAAACTCGAGTCCGTCGTCGTCAGCGATTCCTGCGGCCAGCCCAGCCGCCGGGCCGTCTCCGCGGCCTCGTTGCCCCAGAGGTTGTCATCCGCCCAGAGCGGGATCCCGAAGGCGGCATTCACCTCTTCGAATGTCGCCGCGGACGCCGGGCAGACGAGCCCGAAAAAAATAAGAATGGCGGGAAAAATCCGGTTGAGCATTTGCGAGCACTCACTAGCAACCCCTCGCGCCCGTCATATCAAGTTTTTTCCTGAAAAATCACGCGAGCTTGCACGGTTTGCCCGGCTCCGGGACCATGACCTCGGTTCCCGGCAGCTCCTTGAACAGCGCGAGCTGGAACCAGTCGATCGCCGGTCGGTCGCCGTGGACAAGCACCACCTTGCCGGGCTTCAGCAGCACCGCGTAGTTTCGCAGGCTTTCTCGGCTGGCGTGCGCGCTGAACTGGAACTCCTCAATATGGCAGCGCAGAGGGATCGGCGCAAGGCCCTCCTCCAGGCAAACCGGCTCGTCCTGCGGGGCCCTGCGGATGCGGCCCGCGGGGGATTCCGGGTCGGAGTAGCCGACAAAAAAGAGGCTCTGGTTCGCGTCGCCGAGAACCTTCCGGCAAAAGATGTTCGAGAGCGTGTGCTCGGTCATCATCCCGCTCGAGAGCGCGAAGATGCATTTTTTGCGCGGGGAGATGGTGGCCGCTTCATTTCCCGAGAGGACGTAGGGAGCCATTTCCTGGAGGAGCTGGAGCTCGGGGTGGCTCCGGACCGAGGAGTCGGCGAGCGCGTCGTAGATGCCGGTGACTTTCGTGCTCAGCCCGCCGATATAGATCGGGACGTGCGCGAGGAGCCCGCGGATCCTCATCTTCCAGAGCATGGCCAGAAGCTCCTGGGTTTTTCCGAGGGCGAAAACCGGGATCGTGACACTGCCTCCGTTTTCGAAGGCCCGCCGGATGCCGCGCGCGAGCCGGTCCTCCTCGTTCGCGCGCGAGAAACCCGCCGGCAAGGGCGAATCCCCTCTCGTCGTCTCCATGATGAGCACGTCCACGCCGTCCTCGGGAAAGGAGGCCCCGTTCATCAGCGTCTGGTTTTCAAAATTGACATCGCCCGTGTAAAAGACCGTGCGCCCTTTGAACCGGAACAAAATCCCCGCGGATCCCAGAATATGGCCGGCATCGAAAAATTCGAATGTGACCTCCGCGTCGTCGTCGGAGGATTCCCCGTCGAGGTTGAAGCGTTTCCTGACGGGCCTTGCATTCCAGGCCTGCGCGCAAAAATCAACCCCGCGGTGAGTGAAGAGCGGGTATTCGGTGATCCCGTCGTCCTCGCGTTGGCGGGTCATCACGTTGACCGAGTTGTGAAGCATGACTTCGGCGACACGGGCTGTCTCCGCGGTCATATAAACCCGGGCCTGGGGCTCGCGGCGGGTCAGGACCGGCAGCCCGCCCACGTGGTCCTGGTGCGCATGGGTCACAAAAATTGCGTCCACCTTCCCCTCGGGCACGGGCGAGAAATCCGGTGTCGCGGCAAGCCCTTCGAGCTTCGGGTGCAGCCCCGCGTCGAGAATGAGATTCTTCCCGCCGATGCTCAGCCAATACGAATTGGATCCGATTTCCGTGCGCCGCGTCAGATTCACCAGTTCCATTCCCGCCCAAACTGAAGGAGCCGGCGGGATTCCTCAATCAAAATGATGCCGCGGAAAAGGATTGTGCCAGCGGGCTTGCGGGAGGATACTTCCCTGCAACAACCTTCCGTTATTATGTCGAATCCCTCCTCGCCGAAAAAAGTTGGTTTCATCGTCTATTTCATCGGTTTCACCGCCGCCCTCGCGGGACTGCTCTTCGGCCTGGATGTCGGGGTGATCTCGGGCGCGCAGCACTTCATCGAGAAGGATTTCAAAATCGGGGACCAGCAGATCGAGATCATCGTCAGCGCCCTCCTGTGGGGCGCGGTTTTCGGGACCCTGATCAGCGGCATCCTCTCGAGCCACTTCGGGCGTCGCCGCACGATTCTCGTGAGCGCGGTGATCTTCGTGATCGGTTCCCTGGCCTGTTCGGTGGCCCGCGACGAGCACCTTCTGATCATCGCCCGGTTTTTCCTCGGCATCGCGGTCGGCGTCGCCTCGTTCACAGCCCCCCTGTATCTCTCCGAAGTCGCGCCCCGGGCCATCCGCGGCTCGATGATCTCGATGTATCAGCTGATGATCACGATCGGCATCGTGCTCGCGTTTCTCAGCGACACCTGGCTGGCCACCTACGCCACGTTCGGCGGGGTCACCGGCGGGCACTGGCGCGTGATGCTCGGGATCATCGCGATTCCCGCGGCGGTCATGTTCGCTGGCGTTTTCTTCCTGCCGGAAAGCCCGCGCTGGCTTTTCCTCAAAGGGTTCAAAGAGCGCGCGGTGGAAGTTTTCAAACGCATGCACCTCGACGATGCCGAGATCGCCGCGGAAGTGCTCGAGATCGAGGACAGCATGAAGGTCAAGCAGAACGGCTTCCAGATGTTCCTGCAGAACTCCAACTTCCGCCGCGCCATCGGCCTCGGGATCGGGCTCCAGATCATCCAGCAGCTCACCGGGATCAACGTCGTCATGTATTACGCCCCGAAGATTTTTGCGCTCGCCGGATTCGAGGATGTGAACGAGCAGATGTGGGGGACGGTCGTCGTGGGGATAACGAACGTGCTGGCCACGTTCATCGCCATCGCGTTCGTGGACAAGCTCGGGCGCAAGCCGATCATGTATGCTGGCTTCGTGGTCATGGGCCTGGCCCTTCTGACCGTGGGGACGCTGTTCAATATGGACATCGAGAAAAACTCCGGCCTCGGATACCCGGCGATCGGGGCTCTGCTCGTGTTCATTATCGGGTTCGCCATGAGCGCTGGGCCGATCATCTGGGTGATCTGCTCGGAGATTTACCCGCTGGCCGGAAGGGATCTGGGCGTGACCTGCAGCACGGCGACGAACTGGATCAGCAACGCCATTGTCGGCCAGACGTTCCTGACGATGCTGGCCACGTTCGGCGGCGGGAACACGTTCCTCCTCTACGGCGGGCTCAACGCCCTCTTCATCGTCTTCTTCCTGATCTTCGTCCCGGAAACCAAGGGGATCTCGCTCGAGCAGATCGAGCGGAACCTGATGTCGGGACGGATCCTCCGGAAGATCGGGAGATAGGTCGCAGCCGTCTCCTTGTCCGGGGCATTGCCGGAAATATCTTGATGCGGGATCCGTCCGGTGGAAAAATGCGGACGTGTTCGCCGCGCTCGACACCGCTGGCTGCCACGGAAAAACTAACTCCCGACGACCATGAAACACATTCTGGCGCTCGACCAAGGGACGACGAGTTCGCGGGCGGTCGTCTATGACGGCCAGCTTCGAGCTCTCGCCTCCGCGCAAAAGGAATTCACGCAGCATTTCCCGCAGCCCGGCTGGGTCGAGCACGACGCCTCGGAGATCTGGGAGTCCGTTCTTGGCACGGCCCGGGACGCGATCGCCAAATCGGAGGTTGCCCCGGGCGACATCGCCGCGATCGGGATCACGAACCAGCGCGAGACGATTGTCGTCTGGGACCGGAAATCCGGCCAGCCCGTCCACCGCGCGATCGTGTGGCAGGACCGGCGGACGGCCGAGTATCTCAGCGCCCTGCGCGAGGGAGGCAAGGAGGTTATCATCCAGCAGCGCACGGGGCTCCTGCTCGACGCGTATTTTTCCGCGAGCAAGCTGCACTGGATTTTGCGGCAGATTCCGGACGGCCATGCGCGCTCCGCTTCCGGCGAGCTGGCTGCGGGCACGATCGACAGCTGGTTGATTTTCAAACTGACCGGCGGGCGCGAGCACGTCACCGACGTGAGCAACGCCTCGAGGACCATGCTCATGAACGTGCGGACGGCCGCTTGGGATCCCGAGCTGATGGCGCTGTTTGACATCCCCGCCGCAGTTCTGCCGCGGATCGTCCCGACGAGCGGAGCGCTGGGGGTTGCCGATCCCGCGCACTTCGGCGCGGAGATTCCGATCGGGAGCGCGGTGGGCGACCAGCAGTCCGCACTTTTCGGCCAGCTCTGCACCCAGCGCGGCATGGTGAAATGCACCTACGGCACCGGATGCTTCATGCTCGCGTTCACCGGACCGGACGCGATCTCGAGCTCGCAGCGGCTGCTGACCACTGTGGCTTGGAAGATCGGCGATGCGCCGCTGCAGTATGCGCTCGAGGGCAGCGTCTTCATGGGCGGCGCGGCGATCCAATGGCTGCGGGACGGGCTCGGGATCATCCGGAGCGCGCCGGAGGTCAACGATCTCGCCTCGCGCGTGGCGGACAGCGGGGGAGTGGTGCTGGTGCCGGCCTTCACGGGCCTCGGCGCGCCCTACTGGGATCCTTCGGCGCGCGGGACTTTGCTCGGGATGTCGCGCGGGACCACGGCGGCACATATTGCGAGGGCGACGCTCGAAGGCATCGCGTTCGAGGTCGCCGATCTTCTGGCCGCGATGGAAAGCGATTCCGGCCGAAAGCTATCCGTCCTCCGAGTGGACGGCGGCGCGTGCGCGAGCGACCTTCTCATGCAGACTCAGGCCGACCTCCTCGGCCTCACCGTCGAGCGGCCGCGCAATGTCGAGACCACCGCGCTCGGCGCCGCCATGCTGGCCGGGCTGGGAGCCGGCGTCTGGAACGACATCGACGCGCTGACCCGGATCCGCGAGGTGGACAGAAAATTTGCCCCGACCATCACCGCCAGCGACCGGCGCGGCCGGATGAAAGTCTGGAAGAAAGCCGTCAAGCGCGCGCAGAACTGGTGCACCCCTTTATGAACCGACAAAACCTGCTCCAACAACTCGAAGAAACGAAACGCTGGGACATCATCGTGATCGGGGGCGGCGCGACCGGCCTCGGCGTAGCGGTGGACTCGGCAACCCGCGGGTTCCGGACGCTTCTCCTCGAAGCCGATGATTTTTCCAAAGGAACCTCGAGCCGCAGCACGAAGCTGGTCCACGGCGGGGTCCGGTATCTCGAGCAGGGGGACATCCCGCTCGTGCTCGAAGCCCTGCGCGAGCGCGGGCTCATGCACAACAACGCCCCGCACCTCGTGCACCATCTCTCGTTCATCGTCCCCAGCTACCAATGGTGGGAGGGGCCGTTTTTCGGCATCGGGCTCAAGGTCTATGATGCCTTGGCCGGGAAGCTCAATCTCGCTCCCTCCCGCCTTCTCTCCCGCGAGGAGACGATCGCCCGGATCCCCAATATCGAGCAGGAGAACCTCCTGGGCGGGGTCGAATACTTTGACGGGCAATTCGATGACGCCCGCCTCGCCCTGGCGCTCGCGCAAACCGCCGTTGATCAGGAAGCCTGCGTCTTAAATTACTGCCGGGTCACCTCGCTCACCAAGGCGAACGGCCTGATGAACGGCGTCGGGTTCGTGGACTTGGAAACCGGGACCGCCCACACCGCCGAAGCGGCCGTCGTCATCAATGCCACAGGAATTTTCAGCGACGCGATCCGCCTGATGGATGACCCGTCGGCCGCGAGGGCGGTGCAGCCGAGCCAGGGCGTGCATCTGGTTTTCGATCGATCGTTCCTCGCCGGAGACTCCGCGATCATGGTTCCGCACACCGACGACGGGCGCGTGCTTTTTGTCATCCCCTGGCACGGGAAAGTTCTGGTGGGAACCACCGACACCGCGATGGAAAACCCCGACATCGAACCCCGCGCGATGAAAGACGAGATCGGGTTCATCCTGCGCAATGCCGCGAGGTATCTTTCCCGCGCCCCGAAGGAAAGCGACATCCTGAGCGTCTTCGCCGGGCAGCGTCCGCTGGTGCGGCCGCCCGGGAAGGGCGGGGCGGCGACCAAAGCGATTTCGCGCAACCACGAGGTGCTCGTCTCGGATTCGGGGCTGGTGACGATTGTCGGGGGCAAGTGGACGACGTATCGAAAAATGGCCGAGGACACGGTCAACCACGCGATCACGCTCGGCGGCCTGGACGACAACCCGTGCATGACAGCCACCCTGCAGATCCACGGCTGGCGCGGGCCAAATGCGCCGGCACTTCCCGAGGGGCTGGACGTCTACGGGAGCGATGCGCAGCTCGTCGAGGAGCTCATGAAATCCGAACCCGCGCTCGCAAAACCCCTCCACCCCCGGCTGCCCTATCCGCTCGCCGCAGTAGTCTGGGGAGCAAGTCACGAGCAGGCGAGGACGCTCGAGGATATCCTTTCCCGGCGGACGCGCGCTCTCATCCTCGATGCGCGGGCCGCGATCGAGGCCGCCCCAGCCGCCGCCGCGCTCCTCGCCCGCGAACTCGGAAGAGACGAGGCCTGGGCGAAGAATCAAGTTCAGGAATTCACCAAGCTCGCGGAAGGGTATTTGAACTGAGCTTTTCGCTTCGCTCATAGGCGCAAGGCAGCGGCGCTCTATGAGCGGCGCTTGCCTTAGGCGGGATAAGATTCACAGGTTTTCGTGATCCGCCATAGGCTCGTGAGGGTTTCTGCGTCACCGGGAGCGCGGGCATCCTGCCTGCTCCGTTTGGCATCTTGCCGAACGGTTTCGTCCTGTTTCTTTCTCCCCGGCAGGGATGCCGGAGAGCGCAGGCTGGAAGCCCGCGCTCCCGGAGAGATGCGGCTTTGCTGTCGCACGCTTAGGCG
>JBAWVC010000087.1:0-10179 GCA_037147455.1 Verrucomicrobiota bacterium
CGGAGGGCGAGACGAGCGGGAGCGAGCGAGTCAACACCCCGAAACGAAGTGAAGCATCGCCCATGCCCCCTTGGAAGATTCGCGAAGTTGCACCTTCAGAGATGCGCCCAGAGCCGCGCCCCCGGAAAATATTTTCCTCTTTCACTGAAGCCCCGCGCCAGTTAGCCTCATTCCGATGGTCAAAAAGCTCCTCCACACCCGATACCGGGTCTCTGACCTGGAAAAAACCGTTTCTTTCTACAGGGACGTTTTGGGCCTCGAAGAAGTGCGGAGGAACACCAGCGGCCGGGGATCGCAGCTGGTCTTCTTCAAAGCGCCCGGCAGCGAGGAATTGATTGAGATCTGCAAGTTCGACGAGAGCGGCCCCGTCCAGGTCGGCCCGGATCTTACGCACCTGGCATTCGAGGTCGATGACCTGGACGCCTTCGCCGCGCACGCGACCAAGTTCGGATACCCGCTCAGCGACGGCCCCCACCGGGCGGCCAGCGGGTCGGCGATCGCCTTTATCGATGCCCCGGAGGGCTACGAGATCGAGCTGATCCAACACGCGAAAGGCAACTGATGGAATTCGACTGGACAGGTAATTCGTTTGCCCCGGAGGAGATTTCCCCGAAGGAAATCGAGGAGACCTTCGAGGACCCCTTCAGCATCCGGATCATGCCGGAACTCGACGCGATCGAAGGCCATGAGGCGCGGTATTTCATCCTCGGCCGCGCAATCTCGAACCGCGCGATCTTCTCGGTCTTCTGGACGGACGGAAAGCGCTACCGCGTGATCTTCTCGCGTCTGATGACTCCCGAGGAGGAGACGTTTTACGACAGGAAAAATTCCGAGGCCAACTGATCATGCACGTTCTGACAAAATGGAAAGATCTCCCGGTGTTCTCCAGCGAACACGAGGAGATGGAATTCTGGAAACAGACCGCCTTGGATCCTCGGCTCATGAACGGCTCGATGCTCAAAAACGACAACCGCGACTCGACCACGATCACCCTCCGCTTCGATCCCCGCATGCTCGCGCGCATCAAGCGCCTCGCCCGCTCCCGCTACCTGAACTACCAGAGCATGATCAAGCAGTGGCTCAGCGAGCGGATCGAAAAAGAGCTGCAGTAGGGCGCAGCGAACTTCAGAAATCTCCGGAGCGGGTTGAATCCGCCCCATTCGCTTGAACCCCGGAATTCCTTCAGATAAATACGCACGCAGTCACGATATGATCATGAGCAAACATTCACCTCTTCCGCAAAAATTTCTGGCGCTGGCCGCGGCCGGGTTCGTCGCCTTGATGCCTGCCGCCTCCGCCAGCACGGCAACGATCAACGATACAGCCCGGGTTTTGGCGGGCCTGCCTCCGTCCCAGGGGTCTCCGCTCCAGGCGGTCGCATCGGGAGAATCCTGGTCAAACCACGCCGGAAAATTTTCCGGGGTTTGGAACCGTTTTGAGGAACGGCAGCTTTCGCAGGCGCGGAAGTGGGCGAACAGGGAGTTGGGAGAAGCCTGGAAGAATGCACCGGTTTTGTATTACGCGTTCAGCGGGCCGGATATCGTCTATGCGAACACGTTTTTCCCCGACTGTAAAACCTACGTCCTTTGCGGGCTCGAACCCGCCGGCCAGGTCCCGGACCTTCTCGCGATCGCGCCGGGCAAAGTCGGGGACGCGCTCCACCACCTTCTGTCATCGATGAGAAACGTTCTTTCACTGGGGTTCTTTATCACAAAAGACATGGGTTCCGACCTGCGGAACGCGTCGATTCCAGGGACGACGCCGGTCCTGTTGTCCCTGCTTGCCAGGATGGGAAAAACCGTGCGCGACGCGACGCAGGTCTCGCTTGACCACGCCGGGAACGAAGTCCCCCGCAGCGCGGCAAACGCCGCCGCGATCCCGGGCATCAAAATTGTTTTCGATTCGGGGCCTAACACGCCGGCCCAGACCCTCTATTACTTCTGCGCAGACATCTCAAACGGCGGGCTCGCGAAAAATCAAGGGTTCGCGGGTTTCTGCAAAAAACTCCCGGCCGGCGCGGGCCTTGTCAAAGCGGCCAGCTACCTCATGCACGGAGGAGAATTTTCCGGCATCCGCAACCTGCTCCTCGACCGCTGCAAGTTCATCCTCCAGGACGATACCGGCATCCCCGCATCGGTTCTCTCCGAGCTCAACTGGCATATCAGCCCCTACGGGATCTACAAAGGCCCCATCGGCATGTTCCGGGGATTCTACCAAAAGAGACTCGAACAAATATTTTCGTCGGGCAGGCAGGCCCCACTCACTTTCGGAGTGGGATACTATTACCGCACGAGCGAGTGCAACATGATCCTCGCCTCGCGCGAGGGAGGCGCGCCCAAGGCGGAAGTCGCCGATCGCCCGCAGTCCGCCCCCGCTCAAGAAAAATCTCCAGCGCGAGTTTCCCAGGCACCCGCCGCGCCCGCGACCACAATCGCGGCCGGTGATCTCCCGCCCAAAAAAACGCTGGCCGCACTCGAAGACGAGGAACTCCGGATCCGCGCGGACTCCAGCCTGAGCCGCGAGGAAAGAAACAAAAAACTCCACGACGTTTGGAACAGGCAGCTCGTCGCGATGGGAAAAACTCCGAAGAAATAGCCTCGCCCTCAAGACCGGCTTTTCTCTTCGGAAGCGGCGGGTCCGAGTGCAATACCGCACCGTCCCGCCGAGCATCAAATCCTTTGTAAATAATCTCCCGATTTGGTCTGATGCCGCCGATCTCAAGCATGGCGCACCTTTTCAGAAAATCTGAGTGGATTTGCAGGCTGACTCCCGGTTTTTTCTTTGCCGCGTGCGCGATCTCGGCGGCGGCTCTCGCTCCCGCATCTGCCGGCGGTCCGCCGCCGGCCCCCGCTACCATCGACGAATGCGCGTATCCGGATGACGCCGCCGCGCGAGCCGCATGGGAGCCGATGCGCGGGTCGCGCCCTGTCTCTGTTGCAGAGGTTGACGGCCAGCGGTGCCTGAGCATGGCATGCGATTTCAAGGGCGCCTCGACCGAGCGCGCATCGTGGGACATCCGCGCGAATCTCGACATGGCATCCAGCGCGGGCATCAAATTCGATTTCCTCTGCCACGACGTATCGCCGGTCTCGCAGTTCAGCATCTATTTCAAAAGCGGAGACGGCTGGTATCGCGCCGGGTTCTTCCCGGAATCACCCGGGGGATGGAACACCGTCACGATCGACAAAGCGGCGACCACGGCCGAGGGCTCGCCGGCAGGCTGGCGCAAGATCAGCGCCATCCGCATTTCCGCGTGGCGCGGAAGCGATGCGGACACGGAGTTTTTTCTCCGGGACATCCGGAGGACCGGAGTCTTGGGAAATGATGCGCCGGTGGCGATCATCCGGGCGGAGTCAATCGCGAAAAGCTCGCCCGGCGAAGCGCGGAGCGTCGAGCAGTTTTCCGAGGGCATGGCAGAAAGTTTCCGCTCGCTTGGGATCGGTGCGGCCGTGATCAGCGACCTCGACCTGAGCGCAGGGAGCCTCGAGGGAGCAGCCCTCGTCGTTTTGCCCCACAACCCGCAGTTGCCCGATCCGGCCGCGAAGATCCTTGTGCAGCACGTCCGCAACGGGGGAAAACTGATGGTTTTTTACACGGTTCCCGGGCAGCTCCGCGAGATGCTCGGCGTTGAAAGGGGCGAGTGGGTGAAAGCCGCACGATCGGGGTTCTTCTCTAAAATCCGGTTTGCCGAAAAGGCGCTGCCGGGCGCACCGGAGTCGGTGGGGCAGCAGTCGTGGAATATTTCGGCGTGGCGGCCGGTCGCAGGCGCGGGCCGCGAGCTGGCGGAGTGGTTGGACGGGGACGGAAAACCCGCCGGCTACGCCGCCGTCATCGCCTCGCAAAACGGCATCGTCATGACTCACGTGCTCCTGCCGGACGACCAGGACAACAAGCGCCGCATGCTCCTCGCGATGGCCGGCTCGCTGGCGCCGGATATTTCGCGGCAGGCCGCAGAAGGCGCGATCGCTCAGATCGGAAAAATCGCGGGCTTCAAAAGTTTCGACGCGGCGATGGATGGGATCGCGCGCGCAGGCGAAGGGATTCCGGGCGTCGCGGGGGCGCTCGCCCCGGCCCGCGCGCTCCGTGAGCAGGCGCTCGAGCAGGTGTCGAAGAAAAACTTTTCGGGAGCGATCGAATCGGCCTCCGGTGCCGCCCGACAGACGATGCAGGCGTTCTGCATGGCCCAGCGTCCGTCGCCCGGCGAGTTCCGCGCGTTCTGGTGCCACGACGCGTTCGGCGTCGAAGGGATGAAGTGGGAGGAGGCGGTCCGGCGCCTTGCCGACAACGGGTTCACGGCCATCCTCCCCAACATGCTCTGGGGAGGCGCCGCATTTTACGACAGCAAGGTGCTGCCCGCGGCGGAAAAACTCGCGGGGCGCGGCGACCAGATCGCGGAGTGCCTCGCCGCCTGCAAGAAGCACGGGATCCAGATGCATGTCTGGAAGGTGAACTGGAACCTCGGGAGCCAGGCACCCGCCGAGTTCGTCGCGAAAATGCGGCGCGAAGGCCGCCTTCAGGCCGGGGCACGCGGGGAAGAGGAACTCTGGCTCTGCCCGTCAAACCCGGACAACCAGAAACTCGAGATCGACTCCCTCGTCGAGGTGGCGCGCAACTACGATGTGGACGGGATCCATTTCGACTACATCCGCTACCCCGACGCCGACCACTGCTTTTGCGGCGGATGCAGGAAGCGCTTCGCACAGGCGTCCGGGCTGGCGATCAAGGACTGGCCCGCGGATGTGCTCAGACCCGGCCCCGCCCACGAGCGGTGGCTCGACTGGCGGCGCAACAACATCACGGCGGTCGTCAAGGCCGTGAGCGAGCGGGCGAGAGAGATCAAACCGAAGATCCGCCTCTCCGCGGCGGTCTTCAGCAACTGGGCCGCCGACCGCGACAGCGTCGGGCAGGACTGGAAGCTCTGGTGCGAGAAGGGGTATCTGGATTTTGTCTGCCCGATGGATTACACGCCCTCGAACGCCAACTTCGAGGCCATGGTTGACCGGCAGGTCGGCTGGGCCGGCAAGACCCCGTGCTATCCCGGCATCGGGGTCAGCGCCTCGTCCTCGCATTTCGGGGCCGACCGCGCGATCGCCCAGATCAACGTCACCCGCCGCCACCGCACGGGAGGGTTCGTTATTTTCAACTACGGTGAACCGGAGAGCCGCGAACTGCTGCCCATGCTCGGGCTCGGGGCCACGAAGCCCGCGCGCTGAAGAGGTTGCGTGCTACGAAGGCGGGTTGATCGGCGGCGGGACGGCGGGCTTTTTCTTTGACCATCCCCGGAAGCATCCGCCGGTGCTGAAGCGCACCCAGGCCAGGCGCAGCCAGCGGAGCAATGAGGCCGCGAGCCAGAGCGCCCAGGCGAGCATGAGGAGGCGGAACCACCAGATCGAGATCGAGACGCAACCGGGCTGCGGCAGAACGTCGGCGCACCGGGCCTGATACCACCTCAGCGCACCGCGCGTGGATCCGTTGCCCGCGATGAACATCTCGGGATTGCCGAGAAGCCCCTGGGCCACGACGACAATAAAGACGCCGAGCGCGGCCGCGGTCAGCGCGATGAGCGCCAGTTGCAGGAGATTGAATCCCCATGCCGGAAGCCTGATGAACGATTCGCTGCCCCGCCAGGACAGATAGAACAACCACCCGACCACGATCAGCGCCGCAGGCAGCGGCACTTGGGTGAGACCGATCCCGAGCAGCATCCATTCGCCAGTCCGCAACGGTGATAAAGAGAGCCGTCCGAGCATCCATGCCGCGATGAGCGAGCAGGCGAGCACGCCCCAGAAACGCACCGCCGGACCGCGCAGGGGACCATCGGCCCACAGCACCCAGCGGCTGTCGGGAATGTTGATCGCAGTGCTGATGTTCGCGCTGCCGACCGGGAGTTTGATCTCCTCGACGCGCAGGCGGGTTCCGAGCGGCACGCTGGTTTTCCATTCGACTTGAACCGCCTGTTCGCCGGGTCGAAGCGGGACGATCAGGTTGCGCGAATCCATCCGCACGGGAATCGCGGCCCCGTTGAGCGTGAGCGATGAAACCCCGGCATCGGTGGGCAGCGTGATCGAAAAGTCTTCCCCCAGGCTGCATCGCAGGCTGAGGTTCAACGCGGAGGACATCTGCCGCATGCCGGGCGTCACGTTGAGCGTGGCTTTTTCCACGGTGACCGTGGCTCCCGGAATCGCCTCCGGACGGCTGATCGCGAGCTTCACGCTCTCGCCCGGCCAGGGATGCCAGACGGGCACGAGGTCCGGATTTCCCGGCTCAAAAACCGGGGCCAGCCCGGAGATCGAAACGTTCCAGACCGGCGAGGCGACAAGCTGCCAGACTTCCGCCCACGAGTCGGTCGCGCCCGCGGCGAGCGCCAGCGTGGCCGAGGGCGTCAGCTCGCTCTCCCACTGGAAGGCAGCCTGCTGCGCGCCGAGACGGACTTCGATGAGGCCGTCTTTGATCTGCGCGTTCGAGGTCAGCACGTTCTCGCCTTCGAGGAGCGGGACGCGGAGCGCGATCGCCTTGCCGCCGGGCGAGAGCCGGGTCACCGTCGTGCGCACCTGCCAGACCAGGCCCAGCTCGATCCGGCGCTCGACCGAGGCCAGCGCCGTGAAATCCTGCCGGTCGTAGGCCGCCTCGCCGGGCGCGGATTTCAGGATTTTGGAAAAGAAAACCTGCTGGTCCGGAACCCCGCCTGCTGAGACGCCGTTGACCGTCCACTCGGGCGCTTCGATGACCACCGAGCGCGGCTTCAATAGAAACGTCCATTCCCAATCCGGAACATCCGGCAGCACCCCGGTCACCTTCACCTGATGGACCCCTTGCGGCAAGGGAATCCAAAGGTAGCCGTCCTCGCGGCGCAGCGCGGTCGCGGGCTTTCCATCGAGCGAGATCGAGACCGGCGACCACGCGGGCAGGCGTCCGGGAAGCGGCACGGCGACGGCGATCGCGGCGTTGACCTCGACGTCCATCTCCATCCGGTTTCCTGTGAGGCGCAGCGTGGCCTCCGGGATCGCGGCGGCATTCGGGTAGGCGTCCGATTTTTCCGTGAGCCGCGCGCGCAGGGTGTTGAGGAGTTTTTCGTCCGGCATCTGCGCGTTTGCCGCAGGGAGAAAAATCAACAGCGCGACCAGCGCGGCCGGCAGTCCCGCCGCCGGAAGTGCGGCGCGTCCCCCGCGCAGCAGCAGGCCGGCAAGGCCCAGCACCAGGGCCACGCGCAGGACCGCGAGCAGCCGCTCGGCGGCAATCGACACCATGACCGGACGCACTTCCTGCGCCGCCGTCACCGGGCCGTTCCAACCGAAAGACACGCTCCGCCACGTCCAGTCCGGAACCCCGGGCCCGGTTTGGATGCGGGCCTTCGTGTCGTAGAGCAGGTTCGACGTGTCTTTGGCTTTATCGATTCGACCACCTGCCGCCTTTCTTACGGAAAAACCGTAGGAATCGCTGGCTGCCGGAGCGGCAGGCACGGCTTCGGCGAGGACCTGATTAGCAACCTCGCCCCGCAAAGCCGCCGGAGTCCCGACGCGCGACGGATGCTCCATCTGCGGGTAGATCGCCTGCTGGATCTGGCGCGAGGCGAAGGGAACGACGATAAAAACAAACGCGGCGATGACGAGCCATTTTCCGGCGAACAGGATCCGCCGGCCCCAGCCGTCGCGGACGACGCGAAGCAGCGCGAGCGGGATCAGCAGGCAGAGCCAGATGTAGCGCGGGGCGCCGGGCTCGTGGTAGGCGAGGCCGAATGCGACAAAGGCGAGGACGGCCAGCCGCCAGCCCCAGAGCTTGCCGACCGCGAGCGAGAAAATCAGGAGCAGAAAAAGATCGAGGAGCGTCCAGGCGGTGAGCCAGTCGCCCTTGACCCAGTCCGCGCCGAAGAGCGCGAAGAGCCGCCAGCCGGGCGGGAGGTTCAGGGTCACGCGGAGGGAATCGGCATCGGTCTGCCATCCGCTCGCGGAGATTTTTCCGGCGCGCTCCATGCGGCCGGTGGCTTCGAGGTTGACCGCGCGGGTGCGGATCTCGACGCCCGGCGCGCCATTCGCCGGGCTGCGAGTGACGAGCTGCCCGCTGCCGTCGCTGCGGACCGAGCCGAGGTCCTGGCCGGCCGCGGCGTCGAGCCTCCAGATTTCCTGCATCTGCCCGGTGAGCCGGTCGCGGAATGTGAAGGCTTTCCCGTTTTCATCGAGCCACCACTCGCGGGCGATGGCGAGCCCGGCGGGCTTCTGGAGGCCCATGCCCCGCATGCGCTCCTCGATCCGGAACGGCGTCGCCGTGTCCCATCGGTAAACCGGAAGCTCGCGCCATTGCTGCGGAAATGCGATCTGCGAGACATCCACCGACGGGCTCCCGGCGATCTCGACCATGCGGAAATCCGGACGCGAACGGAACGCGACCAGCCCGTCCGGCGCGGCGGGTTTCAGGCCCTGCGCGAAACCGAATTCCTTCGGGTTGTCGAGCCGGAACGCCGAATACTTGACCGTCCATTTTCCCGGCCGGACCTGCGCCTTCATCCGCCCGTCCTCATCGACGGCAACCGGGATCGGGCACTCGAGCGATGCCAGCTTCCAGCCTGCGGGCAGCACCGCGCCCAGCGCCTCCTCGCGGCTCTTGCCGGAAACAATCAGCTCGACCTCGCCGCGCAGCCAGAGCGGGATCCCGTCCTCGAGCGCGGCGAAGAGCTTCACGGATAGGAAGTCCTTGTCAGCCTCGCCGCTGGCGGCATTGCGCTCGAGCCAAAGCTGCCCGGAGGCATCCCAGAGCGGGTTCTCGACCGGCTTGCCCTCGAGCGTGAGAGCGATCATCCCGACCGATGCCGGCAGCGCGAGCTTCTGCGGGATTTTTTTCCATGCGAATTCCCCCTCGATCCGGTGCGCGCCCGCCTGGAGCTTCACCTCCGGGCGCCCGTCGTGCTCGACGACCGGAACCGGCGCGCCGTCGGATTTCACATTCTGCGGCCATTGGTCGGCACCACCGGGAAGCGGGACCCACGACTCGCCGAACACCGAAACCGAAAAGTCGAACCGCGAACCGTCCGCCCGGACATCGAGCGCCAGCCGCGACGGCCAGAGGCAGAAGGGCTTGTCGGGCGCATTGTATGGCGTCGGGCAGGCGCGGTGGTCCTGCCCCCAGAGAACCCAGCCCTCCCAAGCGCGGAGCGGTTCGGGGATCCGGGGATCGGGGGACGGGGCCGCAAATGTCAGACCGCACAGTGCCAGCAGAACGAAAAGCGTGGGTTTCATGGTGCCGCCTATTCAACAGCGCAAGGCGGGGGCCAAGCGATAAAAATGTTGCCCGCAGGACGATCCGGATCGCGGAGACGCAGCGGCATTTTTTGCTCGGCGGGTTTTCCTTGACATAAATCATAAAAAGCGGATGCTCCTACAAACGATTACTTAGGAAATTCCCCTCCCTGCGGAAAACCTCGCGCCGCGCATGAACCCACGACCAAAAAACTCATGAAAAACCGACTCACCCTTCTCGCGGCAGCCACGGCTTTGTGCCTCCTTGTTTTTCCGGCGGAGAAATCCCCGGCCCAGGCGTTTCCGATGACGTTCAAAGTGCCCGGCCACGTCGCGAACCAGGGCGTTTACATCGGGGTTTTCGGCCAAAATGTCGGGAGCGCGACGTCGGGGACCGGCCCATGGAATTACCTGACCGCCGGGACAAACGGGACAGCGTCCGCAGCCTCCACGACAACGATCAGCACGACGATCACGTGCAATGCGACCGGGATCGGGCCGACCGCGACCTTCCTGCCCGTCAGTTCGGTCATCGGCTTTCCCTCGTCAGGCACCCTCATTCTCTCTCAGGGCACGGCCCAAGTCCAAGTGAGCTACAACGGGACGAACTCGACCCTCACTCCCAATGAATTCACGGGGGTGGTGTTTGCCAACACGAGCGGCCCCGGGGTTGCTAACAATTACACCGTGAGCCTCGCCAACGTGCTCGGCACGGTGATTCCGGCGGCCTCGACGGCGGGCTTCCCCAGCCAGGGAGTTCTCATGCTTCAGACCCCGGCCGGCATCACGCCGACCCAAAACGTGATGGTGAGCTACAACGGAACCACGTCGGCCTCATTCACCAACGTGGCCCCCTACCCGGCGGGCGGCTCATTTTCGCAAAACCAGACGCTGGTCAGCGGAGGGCCGGTCATCCAGCAGGTCGATCCCTCGACCGGCGGCGGCAACA
>JBAWVC010000088.1:0-10089 GCA_037147455.1 Verrucomicrobiota bacterium
CGAATCTTCCAAGGGGGCATGGGCGTCCCGCCCGTGTGAGGCACATCACTCCGATGCGATTTCCAGTCTCTAAACGGGCGGGACGCCCGATCCCCCTGCGCTCTGCCATCGGAGATGCGCCCGTGAGCAGCCCGGTTCGTTATTTCTAAT
This sequence comes from Verrucomicrobiota bacterium, assembly GCA_037147455.1. Lineage (GTDB taxonomy): Bacteria > Verrucomicrobiota > Verrucomicrobiia > Chthoniobacterales > Terrimicrobiaceae > QYQL01. The sequence continues at coordinate 151 of JBAWVC010000088.1, forward strand.
TTCACATTCCTCATTTCTAATTTATTCGTCGAGCGCCTCCAACTCGCTCGACGTGACGCGGAGGACTTCCTCGATCGAGGTGACTCCATCGCGGACCTTGAGCCATCCGTCCTTGCGGAGCGGGATCATGCCCTCGCGCATGGCGAGCTCGCGGAGTTCGGGGCCGCTTCCGCGGCGCTGGATCGCCTCCTGGAGGCGGGAGGACATGAGGACGATTTCGAAGAGCGCGGTGCGCCCGGAGTAGCCGCTTTGGCGGCAGCGCTCGCAGCCGACTGGGCGGCGAACGTTTTCCGTCCATTCGACCGGGAACCCGATCTCCGCCATTTCCTCCGGCTTGCGGTGGGCGGGCTGGGAGCAATGCTTGCAGAGCCGCCGGACGAGGCGCTGGGCGATGAATGCCCGGACCGATGAGCCGACGAGAAACGGTTCGATGTTCATGTCCAGCAGGCGGGTGATCCCTCCGACAGCATCGTTAGTGTGCAGTGTGCTGAAGACCAGGTGGCCGGTGAGAGCGGCGCGGATGGCGATCTCGGCGGTCTCATGGTCGCGCATCTCGCCGACCATGATGACATTCGGATCGCCGCGCAGGATGCTTCGCAGGGCGTTGGCGAACGTGAGGTTGATCTCCGGCTTCACCGCGATCTGGATCACGCCATCCAGCTTGTGCTCGACCGGGTCCTCGATCGTGACGATCCGGCGCTCCTTGACATTGAGGCTGCTGAGAAACGTGTAGAGCGACGTGCTCTTGCCGCAGCCGGTCGGGCCGGTGACGAGAACGATGCCGTTCGGGATCGAGATCAGGTTGCGGATCCGCTTTTCGGAGGCGGCGTCGAGTCCGAGCCGCGCAAAATCGAAATTTTCCTGCCCGAGGAGCCGGAGGCTGACGTTCTCGCCATAGACGCAGGGGATCGTGGCTACGCGGACGTCAATCGCCTGCCCGGCGTGTTCCAGGGAAATCCGCCCATCCTGGGGCAGCCGCCTCTCTGCGATGTCGAGCCCCGCCATGATCTTGAGGCGCGAGATCACGGAATCCTGAAGGACCTTGATCCGCGGAGGAACCGGCGTTTCGTGCAGGACGCCGTCGATGCGGTAGCGAATGCGGAGGTCCTGGCCGAGCGGTTCGAAGTGGATGTCCGTCGCGCCCTGCTGGAGACCTTCGCGAAGGATCGAGTTCACGAACTTCATGACCGAGGCCTCGCTGTCCTCCTCGTCCACGACATTGATTTCTTCCTGGACCCCTCCGGTTTCATTTTCGCGGCCCTCGATGAGTTCCTCGAACGTGTCCGCCCCGACCCCGTAGGTGGTCTTTAAGGTTTCGACAAGGCGCCTGCGTGTGGTGAGCACGAGCCTCACGGGCCCGGGCCAATGCTGGACAACAGCCTGCCAGCCGCCGTGGTCGAACGGGTCGAAAGTGAGAAGCCGCATCTCCCCGCCTTCGACCACGGCCTCGGGAAGGACGGTCTGCCCGAGAGCAAGCCGGGCGGGAAATTTTTCGCGCACGTTCTCGATGATCTGCACGTCGCTCTCCTCACGCCAGGGAAGATCGAGCGAGGCCGCGAGGGATTTGAGAAAATCCGGTTCCCGGACAAGCTGGGAATCGAGCAGGGCGGCCACCAGCGACCTCTGGGCAAACGCGGCTCGCTGGAGAGTTTCCCGGCACTTCTCCACCTCGACGCACCCGGATTCTTTCGCGAGCCCGGTGAGATCTTCGATCAGGTTGACCATGGACTCAATTATTCTTTGGCTTGGGCGTCGGCTTGGGCTTGGGAGTGGGCTTTTGCTTGGGCTTCCAAGGGGCGGGTTCCCTCGCCTGCTCGGCGAGAGGGGCCGTCATGATCTGGGCATCCTTGCCAAGAGTGGTCCGGTCGCCTTCGTAGGCGCTGGCCTTCATCATGTCCTGATTGGAATCCACCACGACCGGCTGGATCATGACAACCAGCTCGTTCTTGTCCATGGAGACGCCGGTCCGTCCGCCGAGGAGGGAGCCGATCACCGGGATTCTCGAAATGTAGGGAATCCCGGACTGGTCACGTTTTTTAGTCTCGGTGATGAGGCCGCCGAGCACGATCGTGGAGCCGTTCGGAACGCGCACGCTGGTTTTGATTTCCTGGGTGTTGATGATGTTCACCAGATTTCCCGAAATGTTTTTTTCCGCGCCGAGGGTATCATTTTTCTGAGCGATGACGAGGTTGACCTCCTGATCGGAGTTGATGAGCGGGATGACGTCGAGTTGAAGGACGACATCCTGGTATCCGACGCTCGATGCGACCGACGTGCCGTTGTTGCTGATTCCGCCGCCCGTGGCGGTCGTGAGAGAGCTTTGCGGATACGGGACCCTCTGCCCGGAGAAGATCGTGGCCTTCCGGTTGTTGGTGGTGTAGATGACCGGGCGGGAGAGCGTGCGGAAGTTGCCGGTGGATTCGAGGAACCTCGCATAAACATCCACCGAATCGGCGATGGTCCCGAAAATGGTCAGCCCGGAAAGTGCCCCGAGCCCGTTGGTCAGGGCGGCCGGGCTCTTGATCGACGCGGGGATGGGAAGTGTTCCGGACATGCCCGGAAACAGCAGGGGGTTCAGCACCGCCGCCGCCAGGCCGTTGCCGCTCGAGCCCTGGTATTTGATCAGATACTGGACGCCGTAGTCGGTGGTGTTCGTGATGTTCAACTGCCCGATGACGACGGCGAGATAGACCTGCTTGGGCCGCTGGTCGAGCAGATCGAGAATCTGTTTGGCCCGCTCTTTGCTTTCTGGCGGGCCAAAAACAATGATGCTGTTCGAGCTGTTGTCCGCGATCAATTTGATCTCGCCGATCGTCACCGACTGCGGGGCCGACTGCGCGGTTTCGGCCGAGAGGAGATCCTCCATCTTCTTCGACCCTCCCGATCCCGAGCCGGAGCCCGATCCGAGCGTGGAATTATTTTGCGATCTGTTGGTGTTGTTGAACGGGTTCGAGGGAGTCGGCTGCGCGCCGGCCGTCCCGCCTTTTTTCTCGCTGTCCGGCTCGGCGAGCATGTCGGAGAGGACGGGGAACACATCGGTGACGGGAACGTAGTTGCAAACCCTGACAAACGGCTTCTCGAAGGATCCGGCGGCATCGAGCTGGGTTATCACGTCGCGGACGTAGCGGTAGTTTTCCTTGCGGGTGACGACCAGGATCCTGTTTGTCCGTTTGTCCGCAAGGAACTTGGCCTTGCCGGTGATCAGGCGGTTTTCGTAGCGCGCGCCCGAGGCTCCCGCGGCCCCGGCCTGGCCGTCAGGCGGGGGCTGGGCCTGGACATTCGCGGCCGTGCCGCCGGTTTTCGTGGTGGCGTCGTCTTTCCCGAACATCTTGTCGAGGACCTCGACGATCCGCTCCGCGTTCGCGCGCTGGAGCGGGACGAATTCGGTGACCACCTGCGCCGGCTCGACGTCGATGAGGGCGAGGACGCTGAGGGCTTTGCGGATAACCGGCGTCTTGTCGGTGATGATGATCGCGTTCGTGTTCGGGACGGGGGCGAAGCTGCCGAAAGCATTTCGCTGGACGACCTGATCGAGCACGGCAATCGCCTCCTCCGGTGAAATGAAAGCCAGGGGCTTGTAGAAACTGACGACCCGGTCCCCGTCCTTGGGGAGCGCCAGGTTGTCGATGTAGAGTGGCAGCCCCTCGGTGCGCGGCGCGCGCGAGGGGCCGAGAATTTTCAGCGTCTGGTCGTCAACGGGCACGATGCTGTAGCCGTTGAGCAGAAGCGAACTCTCGATCAGCTTGATCGCGTCCTGCTTGGGAACCGGCTGGCTGACCATGATCGAGAGCTCGGGGCCGGCGAGGTTGGAATCCCGGATGAGACGTTTTCCGGTCAGGGACTCGTAGTAGTTCAGAATATCAAAAATCGAAGTGCGCGGGAACTGCATGTTCACGCTGTCCCCGGCGGCTGGCCCGGAAGCAGGAGCTGCCTGCTGGGGAACCGGGACGGTTTGCGGAGAAAGCGGTGAATTTTGCTGGGGAACTGGAGCAGCTTGCCGGGGCGCGGCGGCTTGCTGGGGAGCTGCCTGCGATGGCTGCACGGGCATCTGGCGCGAGGCGGGGGCAGGCACGCCGGGTGTCGGGAGGGGCACGACCGTCGCAGGCTGCGGGGGAGCCTGGGCGTGCATCGCGGCCGTGGCGGCGATCATCGGGAGCAATTGGAAAAAGCGGAACTTCATGGGCCGGTCGCGGGTTGTCCCGAGATAATCCTCCGCCGGATCACATGCCTCTGCGGAGGCTGGGTGCCTTGCTTCTGCATGTTTGGAGGCGCGCCCGGGACCACGGCTTGACCGGGCGGCGGGTTCACGACGGCGGAGGGATTGGGGTTCGTCGTTGCCATGGCGGCGTTTTGCGGTTGCTGGCCTTGAACGGTGGCGGGTTCGGAGTAGGAAATGGTCGCTGTCTGGCCGTTGACCTTGATGGTGGCGCGCATCCGGCGCGGGTCGGGATCCGGCAGATACTCGACAAGCCCCATGTCTGGCTTGCTGGAGCTCTTCGAGATCATGTGGTGCTCCTGCGTGGTTTTATCGAGGACGAAAACCATGGGATCGCCGTTGAGCGAGGCGGCCCCGGTGAGAGTGTATCTGTCCGCAAGCGGGGACGTCTCTTCTGCCGTCGGAAGAGAAAATGGCGAGCGGTCCATGAGGAATTGAAACCGGGAGATGTCCCGGGGTTGTAACCAAGAGTCCTCGTTCCGGGCCATCACGGCTCCGGAAATGAGGGGAAAGATGAGGGCTTTTTGAAGGAAGGTCATGGGCCGCCTGATGGCGTTGGGAGAAGATAATACTGCCGCACTTCCATGTCCACCAGCACATTTGGGGGCTCGGTGTCGCTTCGGATGGTCAGTTTGGGGACCGATCGCCAAGCCGTCGGGCTCTGAATAGCGAACAAAAATTTGGTCACGCCGGAAAAGGGTCCGGACAGCTTGGCCTGGAGTGAGGCGGCATTTCCGGTGGCGGTTGCAGCGGCGGGCAGCAGGTTTTCCTCGATGATTTTCAGCCCCGCCTCTTCCGCCGCCGAGCGGGTCATCTGCAAAAGCCCGGTGCTGGCCTCCTCGGCCGTGTTTGTTTGCGAGGGATGCGCCTGGATCCACTCGTGCGCCGAAGCGAGCCCCGAGGCGCCATCAACCCACATCCGGCTCTCGGCAATTCTGGCGCGCGCTGCCTCGGCATCGCGGACCAGCGAGGCTCTCACCCCGGTCCATGCGCGGACGGCAAACAGGTTGAGGGCCAAAAAGATGGCCGAGCAGAAAAAGATCAGCAGCCTCGATTCACTCGTTGTGAGCTTGCGCATCGGGTCGGGTTCCTTCCATTTCAAACCGCACTTTGTTTTTTCCGGCCAACTGAGGCTGGCGCGATGTCCAGTCGTAGGTCTGGAGAACGGTGGATTTTTTGACTTTCTCTAAAAACGCGTAGGCCTGGGCGATATCGGTGGCTTCGCCGGCAAGCAGGAGACGTCCGTTTTCCAAGGTAAACACGGTCAGGCGCACCTGATCGCCCGGAAGCTCGGCCGCCACGGCGGCGAGCTGGTCGAGCGCGAAGCTCTGGGGATCGACAGCCGGCTGGAATTCCTTCCACTCGGTCACCAGGATTTTCGCCTGCTCCGCCTCCGGCGCGACCGCGCTGGCGTTTTTATTGAGACGATCGATCTGGATTTTTTTGTAGAGAAGGTCGCCGCCGAGCAGCGCGGCCAGCAGGAGGTAGGCGGCGAGACCAGCAAACGCAACGACAGCGAGCTTCCTTGCTCCCCTGCGCCTCGCGCTGGCCCGGAGGGCGGACGGGGGAGCGACTTCCACTGGAACTCCGGGCACCAGGGGAGGAGGCTCGGGGTTGATGCGTTCCACCGTGAGGCGCAGCCCGTTGCCGATGGCCTCGCAGTCGGCAACGGAAAACTCGCCGATCACGCGGATCGAGGAGGGCAGGCCGGCGATCACCTGCTCGACCCTCAGGCGGAGGGCCGTCCGGACGACCAGCCCGCAAAATGCCGGTCCGGGCGAGGCCTCGCCGCTCGCGGAGAAATACACGCAGCGCCGATTTTTAAAGAAGGCATAAACCAGATCGCCGAACTCGCGCCAGACTAGCACGTCGGCGGTTCCCGGATCGAACAGCCGCGCCGGGATGTCGAAGAACCGGGCTCTCGGAAAATACTCCGCCGCCGGCGAGTCGTCGCCGACAGCGATGGCCAGCACCAGCGACCTTCCATCGGTCGAATCAATCGGGATCACCCGGACCTCGCTGTCCCGCTTGACGAGATGCCGCCCGGACAGCTCGAGTTCGGCCAACTCGCGGGGATCCCCCTGCTCGGCGACCCAGAGCGGGATCGCTGTCAGCGTCCGCGTGGGGAGGGCCAGCAGCAGCCGGGGAGCGGAGGCGACCGATTTGATATCCGGGTCCAGCACGACCTTGGGGCCATCCTTGGGCGGAAACTGCCAGAGCTCCCAGCCTGCGGCCCCGGGCCGGAGAACGGATTCCGGACCCTGCGCGCTCATTCCTCCTCCCAGTTCATGATCTGGCCTCCGCTGTTTTCCGGGGAGATGACGACGATCTTGTGCTTGATCCCGTTGCAGAACCCGGTGCTCTCGATCCGCCGCACCGAGCCGGCCACGTCGAAGAACGCCTCAAGCGCTTCGAGCTGGGCCCCCCGTGCGGCAATAAGCCCGGCCGCTGCCTCGACGGATTCAAATTTGACGTCATCCTCGCTACCCTCAATGGCATCCGGCCCCGCACGCAACTCGAAAAGCGCGCGACATTGCTCGGGGGTCAATCCCGCCAGCGCTTCCAATACGGGCTGTGACGCGTATTGGATGCTGATTTTCCCGTTATACCAGACGGTGAAAAAGCTCCGCCAGTCCTCCTGATCGGCCAGGACCTGATCCAAGCCGAGAACCGCCTCCATCTCCCGGATGTTCAGCAGCGGGCGGTTCCCGGGAAATCCCATCCGCCCTGCGGCCTCATACTCGCCGCGCTCCGCCCCGTGCAGCGAACGGAAGTCGTCGGCGTCCACCCAATCCACCAGCCCTTCGATCGCCGTGTCGCGGAGCTTGTCGTCCACATTCCACGATTCGAAAAGCCGGATGAAAACATCGCGGCTGTTCTGGGTGATCCAGAAGTTCGGGTTGATCTTCCCGGACTCGTCCGAGAGCTTCACCTCGAATCCCTCGGCCTCCGCGCTGCCATTTTTGAGCAGTGGATCCCCGGGTTTGACCTGCGAACTCAACCCGATGGCGATCCCGCTGAGCGCCAGCTGCCGGGCGCGGAACGTTTTTTCTGCGCGGGTTTCCGCGCCGATCCAATCGCCCACGATGCCCGCGACGAGGACAACGAGCCCCGCGAGAAATGCGATGCTCCAGAGAACCAGCGGGAGCGCCAGCGCCCGGCGGGAGCGATGCGGCAACACCAACAGTTTCGACGGAGCGCATTTTTTCATGGCCCGGGCGACGGCTTCGGTTTCGGATCGGGCGGCTGCCCCTGGGCTGCGGCGGACAGCGGGGGGATCCAGAACTGGCAGTCGATTTTCGAGCCGGCCATGTCGAGGTATTCCATCTCGAGCCGCGCGGTCAGCGGGCGGCCGTTTCCGGGCAGCCACTCGTCCTTCCATTCGCCGTTGGCAAAGAACGACCACTTCACCTTCTCGACGCGGGGAAGGAGGGTGACCCAGGAATTCCCGGCCTTGAAGTTTTCCAGCTCGGTTCCCTGCAGGTCCTTGGGCACCCGCAGGAGGGACATCGTCCGGGATCCGTCCGCCCGCGGCCGCGCGGCGAGGATCAGCGATCCGCCGCCCAGGCTCGGAATGCCGAACAGCCCGGCCGCCTCCTCAAAAACGACTTCCGGAACCGGTGACCCGGTGGACGATTTGGAAAACCGGAGCTGCACCTTTCCCTCGCGCGGCAGGCTGAGGAACGCATCCCGCGTGACCTTCAGAAAGGCCTCCAACCGCCTCACGGAAACCTGCTCCTCCATCGTGGCCTTGCTGGTCTCGGTCGCCGCAGACGTGATCGAGTAAACCGCGCCGGTCAGCAGCGCAAGAATCAGCAGCGAAAGGATCACCTCGAAAAGGGTGAAGGCCGAAGAAAAGGATGAAGGATGAAGGAGGAAGGAGGAAGTGCTGCGCGGCGGCACATTTCGCATTCCACATTTCAAATTCCACATTTTTCCAATCATGGCTTAAAGAGCAGGATTTCCGCGGTTTCCTTGCTCCGGTCGCGGCGGCCCCAATCGGCGGTTACTTTGAGCTTCCATAGCCCGGTCACCAGTGTCCCGTTCGTCGTCTTGGCCTCGAACGGATCCATCGTTTCTTCGACACGGACCCCGTTGTTGTCACGGGCTTCGATCGTGCGGCGGCCGTTCGCCGGCGGGTCGCTCATGGCGGCGGAGAGGCGCGACTCCAGAACCGTCCGCGCCAGCGCCCGCTCGCGGGCCTCAAACGCCGCCATCACCGCGCTGTCCAAGGCGATCGCCAGCCCGGTCACCGCGATCGCAAACACGCCGAGAGCGATCAGCACCTCGAAAAGCGTGAAGGCTGAAGAAAAGGATGAAGGATGAAGGATGAAGGATGAAGTGCTGCGCGGCGGCGATCCATTCCCCCTAAGCGACACAGATGAAAAAACAAAATCCCCCAGCCGCAGGCGGGCACTCGGACGCGAAGCGGCCCACTTCCGACTTCCGACTTCCGACTTACGACTTTTCTTATTCATCGATGACGAGTCCGGTGAGCGGGTCGAAAAGGAGTTCGATCATCTCCTTCGGGCCGCGGAGCTTGAACGTCACGGGCTCGCAGATCCCCGCGCCGTTGAATGTCCACATCTCCCGCTTTTCGGGCTTGCGGAATTTCGATTCCGTCATCCGCCGGATCTCGAGCTTCCAGCCTTTCGGAAGCCAGACCGCATTCACCGAGTCGATCTCGGGCCGGATCCCGTTTTCGAAAATAGCGAACTGCTTGGCCTCACCTTTTTCCAGCGCGCTGTTCCGCACCCCTTGAACCGCTTTGGCCATCTCATCGGCAGTTTCCTCGCCGGGGGATTTTCCGAAGGACTCCGCAAGGTAGGGAACCGCGATGCCGAGGAGAACGGCCACCACGCCCAAGGCGAGGAGGACTTCGAGCAGCGTGTAAGCCGCCCTAGTTCGCCGAGGTCCCATTCTTCTCTTTCCCGAGGTCGTCATCGCTTTCCTTGCCGTCGGGACCGAGCGAATAGAGATCATAACCGCCGGGGTTGAGTTTACCGGGATTGCGATAAATATACTCCGCGCCCCACGGGTCGAGCGGCACCGCCTTCATGAGCTGCTTCCACTTCCGGGGCTTGGGATCCGAAGAGGGCTGCTGCACCAGCGCCTTCAATCCCTGCTCGGTCGTCGGCTTTCGGTAGTTCAGCATCTCGTAGGTGCGCAGCTGCATCGAGATCGCCTGGATGTCGCTCTCGACACGCTGGTCTTTTGCCACGTCAATATTTCCGACCAGCATGTAAATGGCGGAGCCCACCAGCACGGCGATGATGCCCAAAACGAGCATGATCTCGAAAAGCGTGTAGCCACCCGAAAAGCAGAAAACTGGAGAAGGTCGTTTCACGGATTTGCAGCATCGCCCGAAAACCCCGTTTCTTCAAGCCCGCTTTCTCGTGGACTTTAGTTTCAGAGCTCCTGCCCGGGAAAACGCTCGCGGATCGCCTGGATCACTCGGGCTTCCTCGTCGGGCATCAGCTTCCGCCGCGCGATCCTCCGCCGGACGCAATCCAGAAACTCGAGCCAGTCCTCGATCGGAGGCTCCTTCACCGGCCCCCACTGGTCGAACCGCTTCTCCCGGGCAAAGAACCGATACTGCCCGCCGTTGTGGGCCACATAGACGTCCCGTTTCGTGCCGTCTTCCAGCGTGCGTTCAAATCCGATTTCTGCTTTGGCCATGTTCCCGGTTTACTCCGCATCGGCCCAACTAGCCACCTCCATCG
>JBAWVC010000089.1:0-9931 GCA_037147455.1 Verrucomicrobiota bacterium
GGGATGGACGTTGCCCTGGCTGTCGATGCTCGAGCCCGGCGTGCGCCAACCGCCGTTGTTCCATTGGAGCAGCCGCCAGATCTCCTCCGCGCGTTCCGGGTTCCGCCGCCGCATGGTGAGCCAGAAAAAGACCCCGTCCGACGGCTGGTCCACCGTGAGCACCTCCCTGTCGGCACCCTCACGGTTCCAGCGCAGGACCGCATCGGCGATCGTGCGAAGGGCAGCGCGGGTTTCAGCCGCCGGCAGCAGCCCGTGATCCACCCCCCGCCCGCTGTAAATCAGATGGAAAAAACAAACCCGGGGGATTTCCTCCTCCTCGATAAACTGGAGGATTTCCGGCATCTGGGCGGCCGTCTGCCGGGTGAGCTTGAGACGCAGGACGGCTTTCTGCCCCGCTCCGCGGCAATGGCGGAAGGCATCGACCGCTTTTTTGAATGCTCCCGCCCGCCCGCGGAACCGGTCGTGTTCATCGCCGATCCCGTCGAGCGAAATCCCGACATACGCGATTGCGAGATCCTTCAGCCGCTGGGCGGCATGCGAGTCGATCCGCGTGCCGTTGGTGGAAACGGTCACCCGCAACCCCCGCGCAACCGCGTATCCCGCCACATCAAAAAAATGGGGATGAAGCATCGGCTCGCCTCCGGAAAACTGGACGGCCGGCACCTGGCAGTCGGACAGGTCGTCCACGACATCGACCATTTGAGCGAGCGTCAACTCGCCCGGATAGTATTTGTGCGCTGAATCCGAGTAGCAATGGGCGCACTTGAGATTGCACCGGCGGGTGATGTCCCAGATGATCGCAGGCTTGCGTTCCGAGGCGCTCGCCGGAACCCCGATCCCTTCACCGCAGAACGCGTTAGCCGGCCGGGGCGTGCCGCAGAGCAATTTTGTCACGTTGATCATTTCGGACGCATTCCAGTTAATCTTGTAACCTGATGCCGCCAGAATCTTTGATGCGAGTCAAGAAATTTCCACATAGGCGCTGCGGGGAAAACGTTGGAAAGATCGTTTTGACCGCGCGCGCCAACCGATGATTCCTTTTCGGAGATCTGGGTGCCGAACACGAACGGGGTGATTGGGATCTGACGGACACAATATTTTCGCCCGCATCCGCCCCCTCCCCCGGCGAATTCCCGGAGGATTTTTTCTCGCATCCCGCGAGCCTTCATGCCAGAGAAGAAACATGTTGAAGCGCGCGCGAATTTTTCTGGCACTGGCGGCGGGCCTGGCTCTGGGCGGTTGCATCACCCCTCTGCCTCCCCCCAAGGTTGACCGATCGAAGCCTGCCGCCAAGGTCGAGACCGGCCCCTTCTGGTGGGGCTTGGCATCGAGCTCGTTCCAAAACGAGGACCGCGCGGAAAAGCCCGGATCCCCGAACTACTTTAAGACCGACTGGGATTTGTTCGCGGAAGCGAAACGCGTTCCCCCCAAAGGCGACGACGCGGTTTTCAGCTGGTCCAATTTTGACCGCGACCTGGAAGCCATCAAAAAAGTCGGTGTGAACCACTACCGGTTCGGCGTCGAGTGGGCGCGGATCGAGCCCGAGCCGGGGCGCTACAACGAGGCCGCCCTGAACCGGTATGTCGAGATGGCGCGCAAGCTGAAAGCTGCGGGGATCGAGCCGATCGTGACGCTCTGGCATTTCACCTTCCCCTCGTGGATGGTCGCGAAGGGGAGGAACTCCCGGTGGCTGCACCCGCTCTACCGCGAGCGCTGGCCGCTGTATGTGGAGAAAGTCGCCAAGGCCATGGCTCCCCACGTCAAAATTTTCGCCCCGCAAAACGAGCCGAACGGGGATCTCGCGCTCGGCTACATCAGCGCCACCTGGCCACCCGGATACCTTTTCAGCTTCGGCACGCACGCGGCCGCGCTCGAGGAAAGCGTCTGGGGGTTCCGCAAGGCCGCCGAGATCGTCCGCAGCCGCAGGAAGGACGCACTGATCTTGAGCATCTCCGCCATGCCGTATTGGGAGCGCGGGCTGTGCGATCCGACCGGGGCCTACTACAACCTCATGCAGAGGATGAACTACGCGCAGCTCGACAAGACATTCGATGTCTGCGACCTCATCGGCTTCAACTACTACTACACCGAGTATCCGGACTTCACCGCGCTCCTCGCCATCAAGCTCCGCCGCGGCCGCAACTACAGCCTCCTCGGCTGGATCATCCAGCCCCGCTCGCTCTACAAGCAGATCAAGAACGTGCAGAAACGCTACAATAAGCCGGTCGTCGTCACGGAGAACGGGATCGCCACCTCGAAGGACGTCAAGCGCGTGCGCTACCTCTTCAACCACATCCTGGAGGTCAAGGAGGCGGTCCAGGACGGCGCGGATGTCCGCGGGTATTTTGTCTGGACGCTCGTCGACAACTACGAATGGCACCAGGGCTATAAGGCGCCGTTCGGCCTGGCGAAGTTCGACCGCGAATCCAAGAAGCGCCTGCTGCGGCCGTCCGCGCTATTCTATCGCGGCATCATCGAAAGTTCGAAAGCCGCCGGCATCCTCGACGACGTCTCGACGGCCCCGGAACTCCCCCCCGGCTTCGTCGAACGCTGAGCCGGGCATCAGAAAAATGCGGGCGCGCCCCCCAAATCCGTGCGTAAGAACGCTGGTCGCAGGGAAGGAGGCTCGACAGACGATAGATAATGGAGGCTCGCCCTCGGGCTGCTCAGCAAGGCGGCCGGGGGCGACCGCCCTCCATTTCTTGCGCTGACGCGTGGATCAGGGAGACCCGCCCCCATTTGATTTTTGGCTCAAGAGATTGTATCGTTTTCTGGCAATGAGATTCTTTTGGGCTGGGGTGATGGTTTTAGCGGCGCTCCGCGGTTTTGCGGAATGCGAGCAGGTCGTGTCGCAGCCCGAAGATCCGGCTGTCGCAGCGGACGTTGCGCCTGCGCCAAGCGGGGAGATCGCGTCCGAGCCAGCGCCTCCCCCGCCACCGGATCTTACCCCGGACCTGTTCCGCGCGGTGGCGGAGGCGAACGCAAATCTTGTCGGGCAGCTGCTGGATGGCGGCGCTGACGTGAATGCCATCCTGCCGGACCCCGCCCCCGCCGACCTCCTGAAAATATACCGGGGTGAAGATCTGGAGTATTTTTTCAGAGTGGAAAAGGGCTTGACCTCGCTCATGCTGGCGTCGGCGATGGGCCGCGCGGATATTGTCAAACTGCTTTTGGAGAGGGGGGCAAAACGGAGCGCGGCAACAAAGAAACACAAGACGACCGCCCTTTGGCTCGCAGGGCATTACGGGCATGTCGAGGTGATGCAGCTCCTGCTCGGGGTTGATCCCGTTTCGGATTCGGGGCGGACAAAAATCCATATCAGCCTGGCCGACCAGACCGCATGGTTCTGGAGGGATGGAAAGCTGGAGCGGACGATGCCGGTCTCGACCGGACGCAAGAAGTTGCCCACGCCGAAAGGCCGGTTTGTGGTGACGGATAAATACAGGGACTGGAAGTCCACGATTTACCCGGCCAAGATGCCGTATTTCCTCCGGCTTTCGTGCAAGGACTTCGGCATGCACGCCGGGGTGCTTCCCGGTTACCCGGCCTCGCACGGGTGCATCCGGCTTCCCGCTGCCGACGCGAAGGTGCTCTTCGCGGAAGTCCCGTTGGGAACGCTGGTCGAAATCGATTAGCTTTTTGGTGTTGCGGTTGGCGCGGCAACGGAAAATGCTGTTCCCGAATGAACGAGCCAATATTTTTCGAGCCGATTCCGATGGAGCGCGTGTGGGGAGGGCGGCGGTTTGAGTCGCTTCTGGGAAAATCCATTCCCCATGGGGCGCTCATCGGGGAACTGTGGGAGATCGTGGACCGGGACGACGCGCAGAGCACCGTGCATTCCGGGCCGTTGCGCGGGGAGACTCTCCACGAGCTTTGGAGCGACCACCGGACGGAATTGTTCGGCGGGGCGTATGCCGCGCATCCCTCCGCGCGATTTCCCTTGCTGATCAAACTTCTGGACGCCCGCGAGAGGCTCTCCGTGCAGGTTCATCCCCCGCTGCATCTCGCGGAGACGCTGGGCGGGGAACCCAAGACCGAGGTTTGGTATTTTCTCGACGCGCTTCCGGGCGCGCGGATCTACGCCGGGTTGAAGAAAGGCGTGACGCGGGAGGAATTTGAAGGCGTTCTCCGCACCGGCGAGGTCGAGCGCACGCTGCACGAAATCCCGGTCGCCACCGGCGAAAGCATCTTTATTCCCAGCGGGCGCCTGCACGCGATCGGAGAGGGAAATGTCATCGTCGAAGTCCAGCAGAACAGCGATACGACCTACCGCGTCTTCGACTGGAACCGGATGGGGCTCGACGGCGAGCCTCGCGCCCTCCACATCGCGGAATCTCTCGCCTCGATCGACTTCGAGGATTTCGAACCGCCGGTCTGCGGAGCCCGGGAAACCTCCGTTGCCAGATGTCCGTTCTTTGATGTGGAGAAGATTGTTCTCAGCTCTTCCCGCGACGTCCGGCCGCCCGGGCGCTTCGCGCTGGTCGCGGTCACGGGCGGCGCTGTCCGGTGCGGAGGAATCCCTTTTGGCAAAGGCCAGTTCTTCATCGTCCCGGCAGACGGGACCGGCCTGGACCTGACGCCGGAAGGCGGGCCGGCCGAGATCCTGTTGACGACGCTGCCGGCCTGATTCAAGGAGAACGGGCGTCCCGACCCGACGCAAAACCTGGAGGGCGCTGCGCCGTCAGCGCCGACTTTTCTACCCGACGGCCTTGATCAGGAGCGTGGCGTTGTGCCCGCCGAAACCAAACGAGTTGCTGATCACTGTCTTGAGCTTCGCCTCTCGCGCGACATTCGGCACGCAGTCGAGGTCGCACTCGGGATCCGGGTTGTCGAGATTGATCGTGGGCGGGACGACGCCGTGCTTGATGGCGAGGGCGCAGGCCGCGAGCTCGACCCCGCCGGCGGCTCCGAGCAGGTGGCCGGTCATCGACTTCGTCGCGCTGACCATCACTTTTTTCGCGTGGCCGCCCAAAGCCGTTTTGATCGCCTTGGTTTCGCAGATGTCCCCGAGCCCGGTCGAGGTGGCGTGGGCGTTGATGTAGTCGATATCCTCCGGGTTGACGCCTCCATGCCCCATGGCGACCTTGATGGCCCGGGCGGCCCCATCGCCTTCCGGCATGGGAGCGGTCATGTGATAGGCGTCGGCCGTGCATCCGTAGCCGGAAATCTCGCAGTAAATCCGGGCCCCGCGGCGCTTGGCGTGCTCGTATTCCTCGAGGACCATGATGCCGGCTCCCTCGCTCATGATGAAGCCGTCGCGGTCGCGATCGAACGGGCGGCAGGCTTTCTCCGGCTCGTCGTTTCGGAGGCTCACCGCCTTCATGGCCGTAAAGCCGCCGATGCCGAGAGGGGTGAGCGTGGCCTCGCATCCGCCCGCAAGAAAAATGTCCGCATCGCCGAACTTGATGATGCGCCAGGCCTCGCCGAGCGAGTTGTTGGCCGTGGCGCAGGCCGTCACGATGCACATGTTCGGGCCGCGGAGATCGTATTCCATCGAGACGATCCCGCTGGCCATGTTGGAAATCATCATCGCGATCGTGAACGGGGAGACCCGCGAAGGCCCGCGCTCCAGCAGTCGCTTGCATTCTTCCTCCATGCTGCGGAGCCCGCCGATGCCGCTGCCGATCATCACGCCGAAGCGGTTGTGATCGACCGCATCCAAATCGATTCCCGAGTCTTCCAGCGCCATTTTCGATCCCGCCATGGCGAACTGGGTGAACCGGTCGGTGCGCTTTGCGGATTTAGGGTTCTTGAAATATTTTGCGGGCTCGAAGTCGCGGACCTCGCCGGCGATTTTGCAATCGAAAGCGGTGGAGTCAAAGGCGGTATACCGGCTGATGCCGCTGCGCCCCTCTATCAGGGATTGCCAAAATGTCGGGAGGTCGTTGCCTATTGGCGTAATGACTCCGATCCCGGTCAGGACTACTCTTCGTTCACTCATGGTTGTGGTGGTGGCGTTGTTTCGATTGCGAAGCGGTCTACTAGGCGGGATGTCCGCTGGCTTGGCAATGAAATTTTTTTCCGGCGGCTGATCATTGCTAGAAGAATGCCGGTTTTATGCGCTCGTTCAAGCTTCCGCATCGCGGGCAGGCCACGAGGTCCGCTGGGGAGCCGTCTGCAAATTCCATGCTGCAAACCCGGCAGCGCAATCGGTTCCGGAGCGAACGGTTTGCCGTCTGGCGGCGCGCGATTTCATAGCCGATCCACACAAAAAAGATTCCGGAGAGGAAGACCAGCAGGCAGACAAAAACGAGCCAGGCCAGTTCGATGGGGATCATTGCGGCGCCATGGGACGCACGTCGGTCCCCCATTGGAAAGTCACGAATCCCCAGGCCGGGCCCGACGGATCCGGGGAAAAATTCAATCCCCGGAGAAGATCGGCAGCTTTAAAATCCAACAGCGAATTTCCCGAACTGTGTTGCTGGAAAACATGGGAGGCCTGCCCGTCTTCGCGCAGGGCAACCAGAAAAACCGCCGGCTCCGGATCAAATCCCCCCGGAATGGAAAAAACCGTGCCTTCGGGCAGGGCGGGAGCCCTCGCGGAAAGCGCGTCGTCCGAAACCAGCCTTGTCAGGGAAAGCGAGGGCGGTGCCGCCGCGGGTTTACTGACTTCCACCCGCACAGGAACCGGCCCGGCAAACTGCGGGCGCGTGTTTTTTGTGAGGCGCGGCAGAGGATCAAGTTCCGGCTTGTCCGAAGTATACCGGGAAACATAAGCCACCGGCGGGGGAATCGCGGGAAGATCGAGGCCCCTTCCAGGAGCGAACACCGCCGGATCCGAGGAACGCAACAACCCTTCGAGGCGCGCCGCGTCCGCGCTGCCGGGAGGAATGTAGCAGACCTGCGCCGGATCGAGCCGCGCGCCATCCGGACGCGGGTAGATGATGGAAAACACAAAAAACAGTCCGGCGTGAAGAATGGCTGCGAGCACGATGGTCGCGGGCAGCATAAGGTGGAGGTGGTGCCTCCCCGGCCACTCGAAAATCAGATGGTCTTTCATCGCGCGTGTTCCGATGTGGCGAGAACCGTCGGATACCCGAGCTCCAGCGAAACCGCCATCACCCGCGCGACCAGATCGAACGGCGCCAGGCGGTCGGCCTTGATGATGAGGGTGCGCTTCCTCCCCGGCTGCGACTCGAGCTTGCTCCGCAGCAATTCAAACGAAACCTGCCGGTTCTCAAAATACACTGCGGACGTGGGGGCCGCCGTCACGCTCACCACCTGGGGATCGCGCTGGGGCGCGAGCGTAAACGGGGAATCGGGCACGGTCACCGCCACGCCCGGCTGCAAGAGAAACGTGGTGCTCAGGAGCAGAAAAAAAACCAAGATCAGCACCACGTCGAGCGCGGGGGCCACGAAGATGAGCGCCGGGTGAGGCTCCGCTGTGCGGACCAGCTTCACGGCGCGGATGGCGGATCGCCGGGTTCGCAGAGGATTTCGATGGTTTCGATCGCGGCCCGCTCGATGTCGTGAAGGACGGCGCTGACCCTTGCGGAGAGGTAGCTGTGCGCGACAAAAGCGGGGATGGCCACGGTGAGAGCCGCCGCCGAGGTGAGGAGGCTTTCATAGACCCCTCCCGCAATTTCCGCAGCCGTCGCGTATCCACCATGGGAGGAGATTTGCTGGAAGGCGCTGAGGAGTCCGAGGATGGTTCCAAGCAGGCCGATGAGCGGTGTGGCGTAGGCGATCGTTCCGAGCAGGGCCAGGTTGCGCTCGAGGCGGGGGACTTCGAGCTGGCCGGCCTCCTGGGCGATCTCGCGAAGCTCGGCGCGCGGCGAACCGTGCTTCAGGATCACGGCGTGGAGCACGCGCGGCACCGGGCCGGGCGATCCCGCGCATTCCTGCAACGCCTCGGAAAAATTTTTCCTGCGGAGGAGGTTTGCGAGCCCCCGGAGAAAATCCCCGGTGTGGATCGAGGAGCGGTGGAGCGAGAGGAGACGTTCGGAAAAGACCCCCAGCGCGGTGATACTACAGAGGAGGATCAACCACACGAGCGGCCCGCCTTTTTGCACAAGTTCCAACATGGTCGCAGCCTCTTACCATCCCTCCGCGCTCAGGGCGAGCCCGGATTTTGACCGCAGGGATTCGGGCGGTTCACCGGCCGCGGGCCGCCAGGAGAAGCCCGGCAGCTTTGTCCAGGGTTTCCTGCCATTCGTTTTGCGGGATCGAATCGGCTACGATGCCGGCACCCACGTGAAACGAAGCCATCCCCGGCTCGAAGACGGCGGTGCGGATGGCGATGGAAAACTGGCTTTCCCCGTTGTATCCAAAATACCCGATGGCTCCGGTGTAAATCCCTCGCGGGGAGGGCTCGAGTTCGCGGATGATTTCAAGGGCCCTCTTTTTGGGCGCTCCGGAAATCGAGCCTCCCGGAAAGCAATGGCGGAGGGCGCTGACATGGCTCACGCCGCCGCGGAGCTTCCCCCGCACCGTGGAGACAAGATGAAAGACCTGTTCAAAAGTTTCGAGGCGCAGGAGGTCCTTTACATGGACGCTGCCATACTCGCAGACTTTGCCCAGGTCGTTGCGTTCGAGGTCGGTGATCATGACGAGCTCCGCAATTTCTTTTGAGGAAGTGACGAGGTCGCTGGCGCTGGTCCGGTCGCTCCGCGGATCCGGTTTCCTCGGCCGCGTACCCTTGATCGGGCGGGTGGAGACATCCCTGCCGCTCATGCGGAGAAAGCATTCGGGAGAGGACGAGGCGATCTGCACGCTCCCAAAATTCAGGAAGGCGGAATACGGGGCGGGAGAAACGATCCGGAGCCGCTCAAAAAATTCCCACGGCGGCGGACTTTCGATTTCGGCCACGAACGGATGGGCCAGGCAAACCTGATAGATGTCGCCCGCGGCGATGTATTCGCGGGCCCGCTCCACCATTCCCAGAAACTGCTCCTCCCGCATCCGCGGGACGAAGCGGATCGCAGGCCCTGCGTCTCCGGCGCGGCGCGGCGCGAACTCGCCCGGGGGATTCGTCCACCGTTCGCTCTCGTGCGAAAAAAGATGCAGGCGGTCGTAAAACGCAAAGCGGAAGGTTCCGTCGAAAGACACGAACCCGATGGCCGCCCCGTCCGGGTAACCCGGGCCTTCTCTCCGCCTCAAATCCAATTCCCGGTCCAGCCGCTCCCAGTCGCTTCCGGAAAGGACGAGATCCGGCTTGGCAGCCAGGATGGAAATTCCTTTCGCGGTCATCCCGGAATCCAAAAAAACGGTCCCCGAATCGCCCTTGAGTGCCCGCGCGGCAGCCGCCGGGCTCTCATTATCCTCAGAGAGTTGATTCATGGTCTTGCCAAGAGAGTTGAAAATTGCTCTGATTTCAAGTTCGCCGCTTCCGCCGACCAACCGATGTATTATTTTCTTATCCCTCTTATCCTGATCACAGCCCCGCTGATGGCTCAAACGGGAGCGCCCGCTGAAGCGGCATCGCCAGCCCCAACGATTCCGGTCACCCCTGCCACGGACGCGACCCCGCCGCCGCTCGCGGATCCAGCCCCAGCGACCTCCCCTTCTCCCGGTGCGAATCCCTCGCCATCGCCGGCCGCCGGCGAAGACGTGATCCCCCTTCCCCCGGAATCCGGCACCGCGGATAAGCCGATGGTTTCCGACACAGAAGTCCCGAAAAATGCGAAGCCAGCGCCCGGAGAACCACTGCCCGATTCCGCGTTCGCCGACCCGAACGCCGTCATTCCCGGCGACGCCGGCACGGGCGCGGCACCGGGCGCTTCAGGGCCGAGCGCGCAGGAGATCGAGCGCAAACTCAAAACGCGCTATCAGGAGGTGAGGATTCAGGTGGAGAAGGATCCCTCCGTGCGCTCGCTGATGGAGCAGTCCAAGGCCGCGAAATCTTTCGAGGATGAGCGTGCGGCCCTCCGTGAATATTACCGGCTCCTTTTCAAAAAGATCAAAAAGGCAGACAAGGACCTCACGGCCCGCT
>JBAWVC010000090.1:0-9874 GCA_037147455.1 Verrucomicrobiota bacterium
TGGCGCCGAGTTGCGGGTCGTGGGTCCCTCGGATTTTGAGGGGTGGAAGGAAGATCCGAATCTGCCGGACGATCCGTTTGCGGAAGGCGGGCGGGGGCATTTTCTCATGACGCAGATGACGGACGAACTGAGGCATGAGCGCGAGGACGGGTGCCATGTCCTCATCTTCCGCAAACGGTTTCCCAGCGGGTGGCAATACGAACCTGGAGAGACCGACAGAATGGTTTCGGAGATGACGGACGAGCTGGTTTCCAGCTACGAGATGATCAACACTCTTGTCGGGCTGGGCGAGTGGCTGGCGACCGCACCCGACATGTATGCCTTCATGGACGGAGCTCTCGAAAGGCTCTGCAGCGTGACGGGCGCGGAGACGGCGTATGTGCGTTTTGAGGATCATGGAAAGATGGTGCTGCTCAGGCAGTGGGGCGAAATGCTCAAGACGCCCCCTGCGGTCCTCGATGCCATGGGCCCCGGAGTCGAGCGCGAGGTCTTCCGCACCGGCAAGGAAATCACCCTTCCGATGGGATTCACGCTGCCCGACGACGATTCTCTCTGCGGGATGCTGGACAGCGGCTTTGTCGCGCCGGTGCTGTTCAAAGACCGGCGGCGGGGGGTGCTGGTCATGGGCCGCACGAATCCGTCCCAGTTTTTTGACGCGGGAAAACTGAAGGTGGCGCGGATGGTGGCGGACTATCTCGGGATCATCGTCACGCTGGGAGAACTCCAGAAGCGCCGCGGTGCCGAGGAGCGCGCACTCCGCGATCTTGAGATTGCCGCGCAGATCCAGCTTTCCCTGATGCCGAACGAGTTTTCGTCGGCGAGGGGGCTCGATATCTATGGCACCTGCCGCCCGGCGCTCCAAGCCGGGGGGGACTACTTCGATGTCCTGGTCCTGCCCGACCAATCGACCCTGTGCATCATAGCCGACGTGATGGGCAAAGGGCTCTCCGCCGCCCTGCTCGCCGTGATGCTTCGCACCAACCTCCACGCCATCGTGGCGTCGGGCCAGACGGATCCGGGCGGGATCATCGCCCAGATCAACCGGCTGATGAGCCGGGATTTGATCAAACTGGAAATGTTCATCACGATGGTTTGCATCCGGGTTTCACCGCAGCGCGACATGATCCTCCTCGCCAGCGCCGGCCACCTCGCGAGCATCCTCCAGAAATCCGACGGGGGAATCCTCCAGATCGACGGAACAGGGGTCCCGGTGGGAATATTTCATGACAGCCCCTATGTCTCCCACTCGACACCGTTCGGCCTCCGGGACCGGATCCTGCTTTACACGGACGGCATCATCGAGGCGACAGCGGCCGACGATTCGATGTTCGAGATCGACGGGGTGCTGGCTTCATTAAAAAACTCTGCGGCGCTTTCCTCGAAGGCAACCGTCGATCATCTTCTGGATGATGTCGCCACTTTTCCGGGCAAGGAGGCGGCGGCCGACGACCGCACCCTCGTGCTCGTTTCCCGAACCGAATGATATGAATACCAAACAACCTGCCGTCCTGATCGTTGATGATCAGGAAATGATGATCCGGGTCCTGCAAGCGACGCTGCGCCCGCTCGGGGTTCCCATTGCCTCTGCAAAGTCCGGGTCGGATGCCGTGCGCTACGTCCAGGAAACCGGCGTGCCCGGAGCCATCATCATGGATTTTTCGATGCCGGGCCAGGACGGGGTGGAAACCCTCCGTCAGATCCGCAGGCTCCCCGCCGGGGCCTCCATACCGGTCATCATGCTGACGGCCCGGGACCAGACTCTCATCCGAAAGGAAGCCGAGGGATTGCATGTGCACGCCTTCATGACCAAGCCCTACAGCCCGAATGCGCTCCTGCAAACGATCAGGGAGATGCTTCTTATCGCCGGGAAATCCGGCGCCGGCGGCTGAGCGGTTTCCGCCGCCCCATGAACGGGGCCGAAGGGTGTTTTTCAAAAGCATGAAAAGCTGGCCGGTGGGGCGGATCGCGTGTAAGTATTGCGATGCATGATCGCGCCCCCAACCCGAGGAGGAAAACACAAGGACCACGGTGTTGCCGGAAAAAGTTCTCGCGTGAAGCGGTTTGCGCGCTTTGTCATGCGCGGAGGCCGCCGGCGCGCCGGCGCCGCCGGCCATCTCTCGACGCGTCCCGAACTTCTCCTCTTTGATTTCGACGGCACCGTGGCGGACACCCTCCAATGCGGGCTCGAGATCCTCAACGCGATGGCCCCGGAGTTCGGATACCGCCGCCTCGAGGACGCCGATCTGCCGCGCGCCCGCGACATGCGGACCCGCGAGCTCATGAAATTTCTGGGGATCCCGGCCACCCGCCTTCCGAAGATCGCGAAGCGCGGCAAGCAGGAACTCAATAAGCGGATGGACGAAATCCACCCGCTCGCCGGGATGGCAGGCATCGTCCGCGATCTTCACGCGGGCGGGTTCCGGCTAGGGATCCTGACGTCGAACTCGGAGGAAAATGTCGCCGCGTTTTTAAAAAAGTTCGGCCTCGAGGTTTTTGATTTCATCTACACCTCCTCGAAGCTCGCGGGCAAAGCGCGGGTGATCCGCAGGATCCTCCGAGAGAAGAAGCTAAAACCCGGGCAGGTGCTTTTCGTCGGGGACGAGGTCCGCGACATCGAGGCTGCCCAGGAAACCGGAATCCACATGGCCGCGGTCACGTGGGGATACAACAGCCGGGATTCGTTGCTTTCTCTGGCCCCTGACCACCTGGTGGAGTCGCCCGCAGAGCTCAGGGAACTGGTCTGCGGATTCCCGGGCTGAGCAATACTTTGCAGCGTCGCTCTATGAGCATCGCTCGCTGCTTTTCAGCGACCGGCAGCCACAGACACAAGGGCTGGGAACCCTGTGCAGCACTCCGCTGCAAGCCGGTCGTTTCGGCTTCTTGATCGCCGAAACTCCGCCTCAGCGGAACCGGAACGCCAGCGGGAATCCGATCACGACGGCGAGGCTCCATGCCGTATAGGCCGGAAGGTATCCCGCGATCCATTTTTCGAGGCTTTCAAATCCCTGTGTCCTCCGGGCGAACCGGAGGTAGTGGAAAAGAATTCCCGCCAGATGAACGAAGACGAGCAGGTTGGCACCGAGGACGGCGATGCGGTTGGGGCTGAATCCGTAGGTTGAAACGCGGAACAGAATCGCGGCCAGCGCCACCGCGTCGATCGCCAGCGTCACGGCAACCAGCCCGATGTTCATCCAATCCATCGCGCCGGCCGAATCTTTGGATCCGCGTTCCGAAATCGAGAACACGCAAAGCCCGAGCACGACGAGCAGGAGGACGTTGAACGCGATCAGAAATTCCCTGTCTGTAAACAGGTTCTTTTGCTTGAGGGCCATGGCCCCCAGGTAGGCCACGCCGGTCACCAGGAAAAGGGGGGTGAACACCTTGGCCAGAAGGGGCGCGATTTTGAACCGGTCGCCGACGACTTTTTCCACGAGCAATGTCGCCACGATGGGCGACGCGATCGCCCCGTAAACGACGACGTATTTCATATACCATTCCTCGATCTTCACATCGATCATCTGGAACAGGGCGAGAGTGATCCCCGTCAGGACCATGCCTCCCAGAAGAACGACGGTGGTGTAAACCAGAAGCTCGCCGTTATACCGCAGGTAATCCATCCGCCCAGACAGGTTGCTCCACGCGCCGCCCAGAAACGCGAACCCTACCAGCGACCAGAAGAAAAATGGAGCGTGCAGCAATGCGAGATAGACGGATGCCGACTTGGGATTGTCGGGGAGAAAATTCAGATAAAAAAGTGCTGCGGCCAGGAGGACGAGCGCGAGGACCCCCCGTCGGGAAAGCCGCTGCGTGCAGAACCAGGCGATCAAGGCGAAGGCCACGATGCCGCAGAGGTTTCGTGCGTAGAACCGCTCCGCATTCACCCCGGAAAAATACTGCGGCAGCTTCGCCAGCGTTCCGGCGAGCAAAGACAATGTGGCCGCCAGCCAGATGTCCCGCGCGCACAGCCGGGAAACCGGCTCCCCGTCCGCTGCCCGCTCCTCGAAAAAGAGCCTCTCCTGCCAGGCCTGCAGAATCGCGGAATCCGGGGCAGACTTGAGGGCCTCGGGAAAAGCCCGCGTGAACTCCGCGCGGCCGCCGCGATAAAGCGCCTCCAGTTTGTGCGCCGAGTTGGAGGCTTCAAGAATCCGATCTTTCATGGTTGGGTTTTATCCCGAAAACGGGGATTCTTGTAGAGGAATTCTGAAAGAATTTCTTCTTCTCTCCCGCGCGGAGTGCGTCGTTTGCCCCAGCACGAAATTCTTTCAGAATTCCGCTACGCCCGGCCAGCCGCCTCTTCTTTCTCTCCGTAGAGGAATTCTGAAAGAATTTCTCAATCGCCGGATCCGGGTTTATTCGGGTTGCGGGAAATTCCGGTCACCTCTCCGCCACCGGCCGCCTGCCGGAAAGCGCCCTTTGCAAAGTGATTTGATCCGAGTGTTCGAGCCCGCCGCCTGCCGGCAGGCCGTGAGCGATCCGGGTCAGGGGAATGCCCGAGGGCGCGAGGATTTCGACGAGATAGTTCGTCGTCGCCTCGCCCTCGACGTCCGCGCTCAGCGCGAGGATGATCTCCGTGGGTTTTCCGATGTGCAGGCGCTGCAGGAGCGGCTCGATCCTGAGCTGGTCCGGCCCGATGTGGTCCAGCGGCGCCAACCGTCCTCCCAGCGCGTGGTAGAGTCCTCGGAACGATCCGGTTTTTTCGAGCGGCAGGATGTCGGTGGCCTGCTCGACGACGCAGAGCTCGCGCCCGCTACGCGAGGGCTGGAGGCAGATTTCGCAGAGATCCTCCGTCGCGAAAAACCCGCACTGTTTGCACGGATGGATGGCTGTTGCCGCCGCTGTGACCGCCGCAGCAAGCTGGGTCGGGCGGGCGTCTTTGTTGGAGAGTATCCACAGGGCGATCCGCTCGGCGCTGCGCGGCCCGATGCCCGGGAGACGCCGCAACTCGCGGGTGAGCTGAAGAAAGGGGGCCGGGTAGTCGATGGCCATGGGATCAGGTTGCTGGGGCCAGCCGTCCGTCTTCGATCCGCAGGAGCCGGTCTCCCCGCTGGGCGAGATGCTCGTCGTGGGTCACGACGACAAGCGTCCGGTTCTCGGACCGCGCGACCCCGAGCAGCAGTTCGATGATGGCCTCGCCGGTATGGGAGTCCAGATTTCCGGTGGGTTCGTCCGCGAAGAGGATCGCAGGGTCGTTGATGAGCGCGCGGGCAATGGCGACCCGCTGCTGCTCGCCGCCGCTCAACTCCGCGGGCAGATGGTGCAGGCGCTCGGAAAGCCCGACCCGCTCGAGAAGGGAGGTCCCTTTTTCGACCGAGCATTTGCCGCCGATCATCGCCGGGACGAGGACGTTTTCCAGTGCGGTCAGTTCGGGCAGGAGGAAATAGGATTGGAAGACGAATCCCATCCGGCGGTTCCGGAGCCGGGTGAGCCGGTCCGATCTCATGGTGTAAAGCGAGCCGCCTTCAAATTCCACGGTCCCCGACTCCGGCGTCTCAAGGCCGGCGAGGGTGTAAAGGAGCGTGGTTTTGCCGGCCCCGCTGGCTCCGCACAGAAAGACAGCTTCGCCGCTGGATATCTCAAGGCTCACGCCCCGCAGAACCGGGATGGTTGTCCGGCTGATCCGGAATGACCTGACGAGATCGTTTGCTTTGAGCTGAATCGACATATTCCGGCACTGTGGGCCATCCGGGGCCGCAGGGCGAAGCGAAAATGCGGTCGAAAACAAATTTGAGGGATACCGCAACAATCCTCGTTGCACCTCCTGTTATGAAAAAACTCATCCTCCTCCTTGCCCTGGCCGTCCTCGCTCCTCTGCATGCCGAACCGACGCCAGCCTCGCTGCAATCCGCCCTCGACAAATACATTCTGATCCAGGCCGCTTTGGCCAGCGATTCCTTGAAGGGTGTCGCGGCCGCCGCTGCGGACATTGCCTCCATCGCAAAGGCCAGCGACGGGGTTGTTCCTGTTGCCGCACAAGCCGAGGCGCTGGCAAAGACCACGGAAATCAAGGCGGCCCGCGAAGCATTCAAGCCTCTCAGCGCAACCCTCATCACGGCGCTCTCATCGCAGAAATCGATATCCGGCCAGTATTACGAGGCGTTCTGCCCGATGGCCAATGCCTCGTGGATTCAAGTGGGCAAGAAAATCTCTAACCCCTATTTCGGGGCAGACATGTCGGGTTGCGGGGAGATCCGGAAGTCACTTGGAGGCAGTCCGCAGAGCAGCGCCACGTCCAGCGCGGGAATGGGCTGTTGCGGGTCGTAGAAGCATCTTCCGAAATCGAGGGAAGAAGACAAACTCCCTCCCCCCTTCGTATTTCCGTCAACGAACAACGGCCCGGCCGCCTCATGACGACACGAAACCTTGCGCAGCAAGCTGCTCCGCGAGGATTTTTCTCGCGCGGTAGATCCGCACCTCGGCCGCCTTGGGCGAGATCCCCAGGATCGATGAGATTTCCTTATGGGGGAGCTGGTCGATGGCTCCCAGTATAAAAACCTCGCGGAGTTCGACAGGCAGCGCGGCGATGGCTCGGTTGAGCGCCTCCATTTTTTCATTCATCCCGGCCTGGCTGTCCGGTGAAAGGCCCGGATGAGGGAAATCCCTTTCCTCGGTGCTGCCATCATCTTTCTCGCGAGCCATGGGGTTCGTCATGCGGGCATTGCGGGTCGCCTTCGACTTCGCGTGGTCGCGGCAGAGGTTGGCGGCAATCTGAAAAAGCCATGTCGAGAACCGGGCGCGTTCCTGGACGCGTCCGAGCGCGAACCAGGCCTTGACGAACACTTCCTGCGTCAGGTCCCTGGCGGTTTCCACATCTCCGACCGAACGGAAAATGAACCCGTGGATCGGCCCCTGATGGCGCTCGATCAGGACGGCGTAAGCCGCTTCGTCTCCGCCGGCGGAACGACGAGCAAGCGCCCAGTCATCGGGGCTGTCATTCGGCTCCATGCGGGCAGTCGAGATTGTCAATCGCGTCGGCGGTGAAGTTGAGGAGCTTTTGATACTGCTCTGGGCTCAGCACTTCCTTCATCTCGAAAACGTGGCCGATCGTGAACATCTGCAATTCGCCCATGTTGGAATGGATCTTTCCGATGGCCGCATGAACGCGGTCGGAGTCCCGGCCGTCCGAGCGGATGGCGTCGGCCAGCTCCTTGTTTGCCCGGGCGAGTGCCTGCTCATAAACCCTGCGTTTTTCGTGGTAGGGCTTCTCGAGGTTGTCGAGGGCGGATTTCTGCTGCGGGGTCAGGCCCAGTTGCGTGTGGATCCAATCGTGGGCGTCCTGATGCGACGGGCGCATCCTGCAAGTCATCATGCAGGAAAGACTGGCGGCAAACCCGGCCACTACGACGACCAGCAGCAGGAAGACAAGTGAGAGGATGAACTTTTTCATTTGAGCAGGCCGGAAGGCGTTTTCGAGGTCGAGAAGACATGGAGGCCGAGCCCGTCCACCGCCAGGGAGTCAACGCTTTCACGGGTGAGCCCCGGAACAAGAACGCCCACGACAAGCGCGAGCCCCAGGCTTGCGGCAACCATGCCTGGACGCAAGCAGGCGAACAGTTGGGAAAACCAGCCGGATTCTTCTTTGGTCTCCGAGCTCCGCAGGCGGATTTCACGGAGCACGTCGGTGGAAAATGAGCCGGGGAGAGCGGGGATCCCAGCCGCCCGGCATTCCGCCAACAATTCGTCGAAATCGAGTCTCTTCATGACTTCTTCAACGAGAATTCAACCTCAATCCCTCGGAGGTTGAGGGGTTTCTATAATGATGTGCTCTTCCTCTTCGACGGATTTTTCCATCTCGAAAATCTTCGGCCCGCCGTGCGAGCTGGACCGGTAGAGGAGATAGACAACACCGCCGGTGAGGCTCCAGAAGACGACCATGAGGAATCCGGAAATCGAAATCGACATCGCGATTTCCTTCGGGGTCGCATAGAGGGCGCCGAGAAGGGTGATGAACAAACCCTCGCGCACGCCCGCGCCGCCGAGGCTGATCGGAAGGGCCGTGACCGTCGAGACGATCGGCATGACACAAAAAACGCCGATCAGACTGAGCCCCGCGCCGAACGCCTTGGCCGCGAAGTAAAACGTCGAAAAGATCAGCAGGTGGGCCGGAAGCGAAAGCAGGAACGCCTTGCCCACCGCCCCGCCAGCCTTGGCGTATTGGGAAAATGCGGCTGCGGCTTCGACCATCTTGTCGTGCATCGGCAGCCAGTGCGGCAGTTTCGAGGTGAGGTTGAGCCGGTCGACGAGCCACGCCGCGAAGATGAACCCGAGCGAGCCTCCCAGGATGAGCGCCACGGTGAGGACGCCCATGCGCGCGGAATTCCATAGCTCCCCCCATCGGGCCAGAATGACGACCGCCGAAACGACGGCCAGGGCGAGCACGCCGACCACCCGGTCGATGAAAACGCTGAGGAGCGCGCCCGCTTTTTTATCCGGGGTTTCCCTCATGATGAAGAAAATCTTGATGACATCGCCGCCGGTCGAGCCGAGGAGGAAGAGGTTGAAAAACAATCCGGAGAGGATGATCCTCAGCGCCCGCGAGAACGAAACCGTGATCTCCTGGACGCGCAGCAGGATCATCCACCGCCAGGTCTGGAGCAGGATCGCCACCCCGAGCGCGGCGATGCCGGGAAGGAACCACCACAGCCCGCCATCGGCTTTTGCCTTTCCGATCGCTTCGAGCATCTTCCGGTTTTGCTCCGGATCGCGGAAGATCCAGCACAGCAGGCCGACGGTGATCAGGATTTGGATGACGGGAAGAAGATATTTTTTCATGGGGCAAATGTTTTCGTCCAGCGCTCCAGTGCGGGGCGGACCTCCTCCACCGGGGTGTTCGGAGAGAGTTCAAATACCATGGCGCAGGATTTTGGGAAGAGAGGAAGCAGATTTTCGAAATCGACCTCCCCGGTGAACGGGGCGCAGTGGTCGCGGAACGGCCACTTGACATCATGGACATGGCAGCCGAGGGCGAGCGGCGCGGCGGCCTCCAGCCATTGCCGGTGGTTGATGAGGCCGAGGTTGTGTTTGATCTGGGCGTGGCCGAAGTCGTGCCAGTAGCCGACGTGTGCGGAGTCCAGCCGGCGGAGAAACGTGACCAGCTCGCGCTCGGTCGGGACCGCCTCGTAGTATTCGCGGTTTTCGATCCCGATCCGGACACCTTTCGTGCCCGCGTAATCGACGACATCGGTCAGGCATTCCAGAACCCGCTGGAGGTAAACCTCCGCGACACCCTCGCGCTTTTCCACGGCCGCGAGTTTGCGGCGGGTGTATTCCCGGCTCAGGTATTTTCCATCCGCCACCATCCCGCGAAGGCGGGCCGTGAGATCGAGCGAGCGGATCCTCCCGCAGTGGACGACCACAAAAGGAGCCTCGAGCTTCTCCGCCCAATCGATCGTCCGGCGGGTCAGGCGCACAGCCCGCTCGCGGTCTGCGGGGCGGTGGGAGGTGAACTCGTAGCAGTCCGGATCGTCGGCGCGGATCTCCACCGGCGAGGGCAGAAAATTGTGGATGCTGCCGATGGAAAACCGGTGCTTTTTGCGCGCCTCCAGAACTCCCTCGAACAACGTGGCGGGCATCCCGTGCCCGAGCTCGATGCGCTGGAACCCAAGGCCGAGGATTTCCTCGACCATGGCGAGCCCGCTTTTGTGTCGGCGGGCATTCCAGCAAGTGGAGAGTGAAGTTTTCAGTGGTTCAGCGGTTCAGTTTTCAGCGCAGAAAGTCTTCGATTCGCAATGCTTTCCTGAGCACTGAATCACTGAAAACTGAAAACTTTTTTCCGTCTTCATCTCGCCCACGTGATCAAGCGCAGCTCGTGGTCCTGCGTGAGGTGCGGGTGGGTCGGGATCACCCGGACATTCAGCCCGTAGCTCCCGCTCTCGCT
>JBAWVC010000091.1:0-9862 GCA_037147455.1 Verrucomicrobiota bacterium
AGATCCGCCGCGCGGATGACCTGCTGATACCACTCCGGAAAATCCTCCTCCCGCCTCGGGGAGATCGCACTCTGTTGTCTCTCGCTCATTGGGATAGACAATGTTTGCGGCGGCGGCTTGACCGTAAAGACCTTTCTTGAGGTTTATTGAATCTGCTCAAGCGCTTCATGAGATCCGAAGACCGTTTTCCGGATAAACCCTCGCGACCCGGCTTCCGATGCCGGTGAGAATATCCCACGGGATCGTGTCGGCCTGGGCGGCGAGGTCCGCTGCGGCGATCGATTCGCGGCCCTGGCTGCCGAGGATGACCGCCTCCTCGCCCGGGGTGATGTCCCCGGCTCCGGTGATGTCCACGACGATTTGATCCATGGTGACACGGCCGAGAAGTGGGCAGCGCATTTCGCGGATCAGCACGCAGGCTCCCATTCCGGAGGCCTGGCGGGGAAAACCATCCGCATAGCCGACGGCGAGGACCGCGGTGCGGATCGGGCGCGGCGTGATGAACGTCCGGCAGTAGCTGACGCCCGCGCCCGTCGGCAGATCGTTCACGAGCGTCACGCGGGTTTTCCAGGCGAGCGCGGGACGGAGGTCGTCTTGGAACTCCGGGAGCGGCGAGCAGCCGTAGAGCATCAGCCCGGCCCTCACCATATCTTCCGCATACTCCGGAAACCTCAAAATTCCCGGGCTGTTCAGAGCGTGGATTTTGGCCCCGGGAACCAGCCTGCGGAACTCAGCGGCCACCACGGAAAACTTTTCGAGCTGGCTGCGGGTGAACGGCTCGTCCTTGTCCGCGCAGGGTAGGTGGGTCGAGATACTGTGGATATTGACCCGTCCGGCGATGCGGGAGATTTCGCGCGCGGCGGATTCGCCCACGAACCCGACGCGACCCATGCCGGTATCCACCTTGAAGTTGACCGTCGCCCGGCCGTATGCCGCGAAGCTCTCGGCCTCGTCCGCGCTGGAAACGGTGACGATCACGCCCGCGGCGACCGCCTCTTCACGCTCCGAGGGAAGGCACGGGCTCAGGAGCATGACCTGGCGGCCGGTTCCAGCGGCCAGGACCTCCCGCGCCTCGGAGAGATTGGCCACGCCAAAAACCGTTGCATCGTGCGCGAGCGCCCTGGCCACCTGCGCGGTGCCGTGGCCGTAGGCGTTGGCCTTGATGACGGCGAGAATCTCCGGGCCCGGCCCGATGGATTTCCGGACGAAAGCCAGATTGTGTCGGAGGGCGAAGGGATCGACTTCGGCCCAGGAACGCAGCGCGGGTGAGACAGAAAACGAAGGCATGTGAGGATTCCTCTTCATTTTGCACACGGAACCGGTATGGTCCAATCCCTAATATATCCCTGTTATGAACACCGTTTATCTCATCGCCAATGGCGACCTCCGCACCTCGGCGAACCAAAAATGCGAAGCGGCGCAGTCCGCGATGGAGGGGCAGATCGCGGCGGCCCTGGAAAAGGAAGGCTGGTCGGTCAAGCGCGCGCACGCGTTCGATCCGGCGAAGGGGCATGGATTTATCGACAGCCAGAAGTATGGCATGGCGGTCTTCCGCGACATCCCGGCGGACGCGCCTCTCATCGTCGCCGAGGCGGTCTGGCAATACAGCCACCACGTCCTTCACGGCCTCGTCTCCCACAAGGGACCGATCCTCACGCTCGCGAACTGGAGCGGCACGTGGCCGGGGCTGGTCGGCATGCTCAACCTCAACGGTTCGCTCACCAAAGCCGGCGTGAAATACAGCACGCTTTGGAGCGAGGATTTTTCCGATGAGTATTTTCTCAGCGGCCTGCGCCGGTGGCTGAAAAAAGGGAAAGCGAAGCACGACGAGTCGCACGTCGTTCCCTTCAAGAAGGCGGATGTGCCGGAAAGCTCTGCGGCGCTCGGCAGGAAATTTGCCCGGAAGCTCCAGAAGGAAAAGGCGATCATGGGAATTTTCGACGAGGGCTGCATGGGCATGTATAACGCGATCATCCCCGACGAGCTCCTCCACAAGACCGGAGTTTACAAGGAGCGGCTCAGCCAGTCGTCGCTCTACGCGAAGATGCTCGCCGTCCGCGACGACGAGGCCTGGGCGGTCTTCAACTGGTATAAAGAAAAGGGAGTCCGGTTCCACCTCGGCGGCAACGAGGAGAACGACCTGACCGAGCACCAGGTCCTCCAGCAGTGCAAAATGTATATCGCCGCCGTGCGGATCGCCGATGAGTTCGGCTGCGCGACCATCGGCATCCAATACCAGCAGGGGCTCAAAGACCTCGCCCCCGCATCCGACCTCGTCGAGGGCACGCTGAATAACGTGGACCGCCCGCCGGTTTATTCCGAGGACGGCCGCGAGCTTTACGCGGGCGAGGCGATCCCCCATTTCAACGAGGTGGACGAATGCGCCGGCCTCGACGGCCTCATCACCTACCGGCTCTGGCGCGAGCTCGGGTATTCCCCGGAAAATACCCTGCACGACTTGCGCTGGGGGCGCCAATACACGGATGACAAGCTCGACGCCTACGTGTGGGTGTTTCTCATCAGCGGCGCGGCCCCTCCCGAGCATTTCATCGGCGGATGGGCCGGAGCCTCGAGCGAACGCCAGCCGTCGATGTATTTCCGCCTCGGCGGCGGGTCACTCAAGGGGATCAGCAAGCCGGGCTGGATTGTCTGGAGCCGGGTCTTCGTCGAGGATGGCGAACTCAAATTCGACACCGGCCTCGCGGAAGTCGTCGAGCTTCCCCTGGCCGAAACCGAAGACCGCTGGAACCTGACCACCTCGCAGTGGCCGATCATGCATGCCGTCCTCCAGGGGGTGACCCGCGACCAGATGATGGCCCGCCACAAAAGCAACCACATCCAGGTCGCCTACGCCCCGACCAAGGCCGGCGCCCGGCGCGCGCTTTACACGAAGGCTGCCGCGATGGACGAACTCGGCCTCAAGGTCGCGGTCTGCGGGAAGGTGTAGAAAATCAGGCCGTAAACGCTTTCGGCGGCCCGAGGATTTCCCGGAGGACGACCGCCTGGCGGATGCCGTCGCGCGAGCGAAGGGCGGCTGCGAGCGGTGAGACCGGCGCGGCGTCGGGAGGAACAGAAACGGCATTTCTTGTAGCGGAACGTGGAACATGTTTCGTACCCGTGGCCGTCGGCGTATAGGCATCATCTGCGCGGGGTTTTGATGCGGCCGGCGGCCTGTAGGCTGGCAGGGGCGGTGCCGGCGCTTCGCGAACAACCGGCATGGGAGGAGACTCTTCTTCCTCCTGCGGCAGGCCGAGCGCTTCCATGAGCCGGCGCATGTCGGGGGAAGGCGCGATGGCGGGCTGGTGCGATGGCTCGGGCTTTTCCGCCTGGTGCGGCGCGGAGTGAAAGGGATCGCCCTCGGGAATTCCCAGGCGCTCCCGCTCCAGCTTCCGCTCCTCGCGGATTTCCGCAGAGCGCTTCACCACCCAGTTCACCAGGCTGATGAGCCCGATGATGACGATGATGACAACTTGTTCCATGGCGCGGCGTTCCGGCGGAGGAAAATACTCAGTGGCCCGGATGTTTTTCCGGCCCGGCGATGCTCTCGCGCATCGTGGTGTCGGACTGGATATTTTTCATTTTCACGTAGTCCATGATCCCGAGGTTGCCGCTGCGGAACGCTTCGGCCATGGCCTGCGGGACCTGGGCTTCGGCCTCGACGACTTTCGCGCGCATCTCCTGCGTGCGCGCCTTCATCTCCTGCTCGCTGGCAACGGCGGCCGCGCGACGCATCTCCGCCTTCGCCTGCGCGACGACCTTGTCGGCCTCGGCCTGCTCGGCCTGCAGCTTCGCGCCGATGTTGTCGCCGATGTCCACGTCCGCGATGTCCACCGACAAAATTTCGAACGCGGTCCCGCTGTCGAGGCCCTTGGCGAGGACCGTCTTGGAAATCCTGTCGGGGTTTTCGAGGACGTCCTTGTAGGAAACCGCGGAGCCGATCGAGGTCACGATGCCCTCGCCGACGCGGGCGATGATCGTTTCCTCGGTGGCCCCGCCGACGAACCGATCGAGGTTTGAGCGCACGGTGACGCGGGCGCGGACCTTGACCCCGATGCCGTCGCGCGCGACCGCGTCGATGGTGACTTTTCCGGTCGCGGGATTCGGGCAGTCGATGACCTTCGGGTTGATGCTGGTGCGGACGGCCTCGAGGACGGTCTTGCTCGTGCCCTTGATCGCGAGGTCGATCGCGCAGGCCCGGTTGAAGTCGAGCGTGATGCCCGCCTTGTCGGCGGCGATCAGGGCCAGCACGACGTGGGGGACATTTCCTCCGGAAAGATAGTGGGCTTCGAGAAGGTCGGTTTCCAGCGGGATGCCGGCCTTCACGGCGGTGATCCGGCTGTCAACGATCATGCCGACCGGAACCTTCCGGAGGCGCATGCCGATGAGCTTTGAAAACGGGACCGGCGCGTCGGCGATCTTCGCCCGCAGCCAGACCCCGAAAAAGTTAGCCAGGATGATCACGAGGACCAGTCCGGCGACGAGGACGATTCCGAAAATGACGTAGATGGCGAGTTGGGAGAGTTCTGTGATCATGGTTTGGTGAAGAGAGGAGCCGATTATTGCACAGGATGACACTCCTGTGGGAATAAATTTTCCCGACAACGGACGGAGGCAGGGCGCGAAAGTTGCGCATCGCTTTCGTGTTCACTTCTGCCAAAGGAGTCGGGCTGCCCCCGGCCCGAGAAGAAAACCGTTTGCGGTCCCGACGCCCCCAGACCGCGGGGACGAGGGAGTCCCCGCTCCATCGGTCACTTTTCCGGCATACGCCCCAACGGCGCGTCCATTTGGAAAATTTCTTGCGCGAGGGCGCGCCCGGGATGAAGAATCGGGCCGTGTTTCCCGCACTCGCCGAATTCATCGGCACGGCGCTGCTCATCATCCTGGGCGACGGCGTGGTGGCCAACGTGCTGTTGAGCCGCAGCAAGGCCCATAATGGAGGGTGGATTGTGATCACTGCGGGGTGGGCGCTCGGAGTTTTTGTCGCGGTGTTCGCCGTCGGGCGGATCAGCGGGGCGCACCTGAACCCGGCGGTCTCGGTCGCAATGGCTCTCGCGGGAAATTTTCCCTGGTCCTCGGTGCCCGCGTATATCCTCGCCCAAGTGCTCGGCGCCATGTTCGGGGCCTTGGTCGTCTGGCTCGCCTTTCTGCCTCACTGGAAGGTCACCGATGATCCGGCCGCCAAACTCGCCATTTTTTGCACCGGCCCCGCGATCCGCTGCGCCCCGGCGAACGTTCTCTGCGAGGTCATCGGGACGTTCGTCCTGCTCTTCGGGATCTTTTGTTTGAAGGACGCCTCGGCACACCCGCAGGGGGCTGCGGTCTATCCGATCGACCTCGGGGCCATCGGGGCCCTCCCGGTCGGATTGCTCGTGTGGGCGATCGGGCTCTCGCTCGGCGGCCCGACCGGGTATGCGATCAACCCGGCCCGGGATTTCGGCCCGCGCCTCGCGCATGCGCTTCTCCCCATTTCCGGAAAAGGCGGCAGCGACTGGCCATATGCATGGATCCCGGTGGCAGGGCCATTGATCGGAGGTTCGCTCGCCGCGCTTCTCTACGCCGCCCTCGGAAAATTTTAACCTCCTCGGGGTATGGGGGGGTATGGGGTCAGTCTCGCGTATTGACATTTTTGCGCCCACGAATGACGTGGTGCGACGCGCCATGAAGAAATGGGCCGCATGACGTATCTGGTGGATACCGGTCCACTGGCGAGCGCTTTTGCCCGACGGGAACCAAAATACAAGTCCTGGGCCGAGGAATTGCTGGGGCGGTTGCCTCTCCCGCTGGCGACTTGCGAGGCCGTGATTAACGAGGCGTCTCACCTTCTGGGCTCCTCCGTGCGCCTGATGGGGGGGAAGTTTTTCCTTTACCCTTCGGGAAGTGTTTCTATTCTCAGACTCCCATCTCATTCGTATGAAACGCGTCCTCGTCACCACAACTTCCTTCCAAGACACCCCCGGATCCCACCACGCGCTCCTCGAGTCGAAGGGCTACGAAATCGTCAATGCCCGGGGCCCTCTGCCCGAGGCCAAAATGCTGGAGCTTGTCGGCGATTTTGACGGCATCCTCTGCGGTGACGATGCCTACACGCGCCCGGTGCTGGAAAAGTGCCTGCCGCGGCTGAAAGTGCTCAGCAAATACGGGATCGGCCTCGATAAGATCGACGTGGCGGCGGCGACCAGCATGAAGATCCCGGTCTGCTTTACCCCTGGCGTCAATCACACGACGGTTGCGGAGCACACGTTCGGCCTCCTGCTTGCGATCTATCGCAACATGGTCGCGGAGGTGAATCACGTGAAAGCCGGAAACTGGAAACGCCTCACCGGCCACGAGCTCGCGGGAAAAACCATCGGGGTCGTCGGCCTCGGGCGCATCGGCCGCGAGGTCGTCACCCGCGCCCGCGCGTTCGGAATGGATGTTATCGGCTACGACCTGTATTGGGACGACGCGTTCGCGGCGCAGCACGGCGTCGAGCGCGCGCCGGACATCGATTCTCTGATTCGCAAATCCGACGTGATCACCCTGCACACGAATCTGACCGACGAGACCCGGCACCTCATCAACGCCGCGCGCATCGCCGCGATGAAGGACGGCGCTGTCGTCCTCAACTGCGCCCGCGGGGAGATTGTGGACAACCAAGCGATTGTGGACGGGCTCGCGAGCGGGAAGCTCTACGGCTACGGAGCCGACGTGCTGGACGAGGAGCCGCCGCCAGCCGACCACCCGCTCCTCCGCAGCGAGCGCGCGATCATCACGCCCCACATCGGATCGCGCACCTACGAAAGTGTTGTCCGCCAGGCGACGAAATCCGTCGAAAACCTCATCGCCGTCCTCGAAGGCCGGCCGCCGGTCGCTCAGGCGAACAAAATTTAACACACGACATTTATGAACCACTCGGACATTGGATTGATCGGTCTGGCCGTCATGGGCCAGAACCTCGCCCTCAACATCGCGGACCATGGCTTCCGCATCTCGGTGTTCAACCGCACCACGAGCAAAATGGAGGAATTTGTCTCCGCACACCCGAACACACCCGGCGGGCTCGCCGGCTTCCCGACACTCGAAGAATTTGTGGCCTCGCTCAAGCGCCCGCGCAAAATCATCATCCTCGTCCAGGCGGGCAAAGGCACGGATGCCGTGATCGACGGGCTCCTCCCGCTGCTCGAAGCAGGCGACATCGTCATCGACGGCGGCAACTCGCTCTGGACGGACACCGTGCGCCGCGAGGCGGCGGTCAGTGCGCGCGGGTTCCGCTTCATCGGCTCGGGAGTTTCCGGCGGTGAGGAGGGCGCGCGGTTCGGCCCCTCGCTCATGCCGGGCGGAGATCTCGAAGCCTGGAAAGAATTGGAGCCGGTCTGGACGGCGATCGCGGCGAAGGTCGATGCAGCCACCGGCAAACCGCTCGAAGGCGCGGCCCCCGGAAAACCTGTCGTGGGCGGCGTGGCGTGCACGGCTCACATCGGTCCTAACGGCGCCGGCCACTACGTTAAAATGATCCACAACGGGATCGAATACGGCGACATGCAACTCATCTGCGAGGCTTACAACATCCTGCGCAATGGCGTCGGCCTCACGCAGGAGGAGCTGCACAAGACGTTTCAGGATTGGAACGCGGGAGACCTCGACTCGTTCCTCATCGAAATCACCGCAAACATCCTCGGCACCAAGGATCCGGTCACCGGGGCTCCGCTCGTGGACGTGATCATGGACCGCGCCGGACAGAAGGGCACGGGCAAGTGGACGATCAACTCCGCGCTCGACATGGGCATCCCGGCTTCGACGATGTCGGAGGCGGTGTTCGCGCGTTGCATCTCGGCCATCAAGGAAGAGCGCGTGGCCGCATCGAAGCACCTGGCCGGCCCGGAAAAACCGGCGTTCACCGGAGACAAGGCCGCACTCATCGAGGCGGTGCGCGACTCTCTTTATGCGTCGAAGATTTGTTCGTATGCCCAGGGGTTTGCACTCATGCGCGCCGCCTCGGAGGAGCAGAAATGGAACCTCCATTTCGGTGAGATCTCGATGATCTGGCGCGGCGGCTGCATCATCCGCGCGCGGTTCCTCCAGCGCATCAAGGAGGCGTTCGACCGCGACCCCGCGCTGCCGAACCTGCTCCTCGACCCGTATTTCAAGGACATCGTGCTGCGCACGCAAAACAACTGGCGCAAGATCGTGGCCGAGGCCGCGCTCTCCGGCCTGGCCATCCCTGCGTTCTCCGCTTCGCTGGCATACTTCGACAGCTACCGCAGCGCCCGGCTCCCGGCGAATCTGCTCCAGGCCCAGCGCGATTATTTCGGCGCCCACACCTACGAGCGCACGGATACGCCGCGCGGGAAATTTTTCCATTACGACTGGGTCGGCGACCGGAAGCAGCACGACATTTAACAGGAAACGAAATGTCCCAGACCTACCACGTCGTTCCGGCTGAAGTTCACAACGCGCTCGTCCAGGCGGCGTTTGAAAAGCGCGGCTACCTGCCGGATGAAGCCGCCGATGCGAGCCGCTTCTGCGAGAGCGCGGCCCGCCACGGCATCCGCACCCACAATGCCATCAAGGCCCTGCATCTGGACGAGCTGTTCGGCAGCCACACCGGAGGCTGGGTGCCGGGGGCGCAGATCGAGGAAAAGCCCTCGCGGTTCAAGGCGGCGAAAGTCTGGGACGCCCATCACAAGCTCGGCCAGGCGGTCGCTTATCGGGCGATCGAGGAATGCATCCGGCTGGCCGACGAATTCGGCACCGGGACGGTCAGCGTGGACAACGCCACCCACTACCTGTGGGGCGGCGGCTACGTGATGGAGGCCGCGCGGCGCGGCTACATCGCCTACACGAACTGCACATCCGCCATCGCGGAGGTCGTGCCGTTCGGCGGCAAGCATCCCACGCTCGGCACGAACCCTCATTCGTGGGGATTCCCCACTACAGAGGCAGTCGGATTTCCGATCGTGATCGACTGGGCGACCTCGACCGTCGCCATGGGACGCGTGCAGCAATTCCAGCGCGAGGGCAAACAGCTCCCGCCCGGATCGGCCGTGGATGCCGCCGGGAAAGAAACCACCGACCCGAATGCCGCCAAGGCGCTGCTGCCGTTTGGCGCGCACAAGGGCTACGGCCTCGGGCTCATCGACGAGCTCTACGCCGCGTTCATCGGCGGCTCGCTGCCCACGGTCCGTGGATACGCGAAGGACGACGGCGAAAAACACGCCTCCACATTTTTCTTCCAGGTCATCCATCCGGATTCCCTGTCGGCCGGATCGTTTGCCAAAGGCCGCTCGCAGTCGGAAAATATTAAGGCCATCCTCGGCGATGTGCTCGGGCACGGCAACGAACGCTGCCTGCTGCCGGGCCAGATCGAGGCCGAAGCCGGCAAGCTCTCCGCCAAACATGGCGGGCTGCTCTTCACGCCGGCCGAGTTGGAAGCCTTCGCGGAAATCGCCGCCGGATGCGGTGCCGCCCGCTGGGATGCCGCCTCATTGAAAACCGTCGAAATTTAACAAACACACCCTTATGAGCCTCACCATCCGCAACGCCAAAGACTGCCACTACGACCTCGTTTCCCTCGGGGAAATCATGCTCCGCCTCGATCCAGGCGAAGGACGGGTGCGAACCGCCCGCCAGTTCACCGCATGGGAAGGCGGCGGCGAATACAACGTCGCGCGCGGGCTGCGCAAATGTTTCGGGCTCACCACCGCGGTCGTCACCGCCTTCGCGGACAACGAGGTCGGACATCTGATCGAGGACTTCATCATGCAGGGCGGCGTGGACACCCGGTTCATCCAGTGGAAGCCGTATGACGGCATCGGGCGCACCGTGCGGAACGGCCTCAACTTCACCGAGCGCGGGTTCGGCATCCGCGGCGCTGTCGGCGTGC
>JBAWVC010000092.1:0-9717 GCA_037147455.1 Verrucomicrobiota bacterium
TGGTATAGCGCCTGTGCCCGCGTCGGCCATGATCCAAAGGCGATTCTGGCGGGGCTGCGTGCCGAGTGCGACAAACGTTCGATGTCAAACCGCTTGCTCTCCTACGGTGGTGGCGGCATCGAAAACTGCGCCGGCTTCAATGCGATCCATGAGATGCTGCTGCAGAGCCATGAGGGCGTGCTGCGTTTCTTCCCGTGCTGGCCGAAAGATCAGGATGCCAGGTTCGGCACTTTGCGGGCGGTCGGCGCGTTTCTGGTCTCGGCGGAAATGAAAAACGGCGTCGTGTCGGGAGTGACGATCATCAGCGAGAAGGGCAGTGATTGCACCGTTGTTACACCGTGGCCGGGCAAGACGGTCAAGGTTGCCGGCAGGGAGACACTTAGCGGCGACCGCTTCTCCCACAACCCGCAAAGGCGGGGGCCCGAAGCCTGCTGCAACTCCTGCGCCCGTCGCGAGCCCGACGCCTCTGCCGGATGGCACCATGCCTCTGCCGCTCCCGGCCATGCCGACGCCGGTCCCGCTTCTGAACGCGGGGCAGCAACCTTCTTCGTCGCCCGCCGGCAACCCGACGCCGATGCCGGACGGGACGATGCCGCTGCCGTTGCCCCCGATGCCGACACCTGTTCCGCTGCCGGATGCGCAAACCCTTTCCGAGCAACTCAACCTGCCGACCCCGACGCAAATGTCCGAACCGCTCGAGCACGGCCAGGAAACCGACAAGCTTAAAGAAAGCGAGAGCCTGGCCCAAAAACAAAAGATGGCCCAGGCCGACTTCATTAAGTCCCTCGACAAGTTGATCGCCCAGCAGCGGAACCCGGCGGTTGCGGACATGACCTTGGAGGACGCGGAAAGGATCGCCCTGAGGCAAAACCCGGCCATTCTCAACGCCGCGCAACAAATCCGACTGACGCAGGGCCAGCTGGTCACCATCCGGGCCCAGGCTATTCCCCAGCTCAACCTCTCCTCGTCTTACAACCAGCAAGGAATGGAGCTTGCTTCGAACGGCCGCAGCGGACCCACCACGTTGACCTTCCCGAATCCCAACGGAAAACCCATCGTTCTCCAATCCGGCAGTCCGGAGATCCAAAACAAAACATGGAACATCCAATTGGCCGCCTCCCAGTTGATCTATAACGGTGGCGCTGTGGTTTCGGGAATTCGTTCGGCGATCGCGGGAGAGAACAGCGCGTTCTTCTCCCTTCGTGCCTCGATTGATTCCATCATTGCCCAGGTGAAGACGAATTTTTTCCAGGTCGTTCTCAACCGGGCTCTCATCGTGGCCCAGGAACAATCGGTCACCCTTCTCCAGCAGCAACTGAAGGACCAGCAGAACCGCTACGAGGCTGGAACCGTCCCGCGCTTCAACGTATTGCAGGCGGAGGTCGCTCTGGCCAACGCCAAGCCGCCTCTGATCCAGGCCCAGAATGCCTACCGCATCTCGCTCTACACTCTCGTGAAGTTGCTTGGCATGGACTATCCGAAGGGGCACCCGAGCGAGGTCCCGTTCAACATCGTGGGACAGCTCGCCTACAATCCGCGGAAGATTGACACGGACCAGTCCATCAAGGTGGCCGTGGCGCGCAATCCCTCGCTCAAAGCCCAACGGCAATTGATCCTCTCGCAGGCTGCCAATGTGAATGCGCAGTTCGCCGGCTTCCTTCCGAGCATCAGCGCGACCGTCGGCCGGG
Organism: Verrucomicrobiota bacterium; assembly: GCA_037147455.1. Classification (GTDB taxonomy): domain Bacteria; phylum Verrucomicrobiota; class Verrucomicrobiia; order Chthoniobacterales; family Terrimicrobiaceae; genus QYQL01. The sequence continues at coordinate 1,689 of JBAWVC010000092.1, forward strand.
AACTCACAAACAATCAAGGCTCCATGAACCTCGGAGATACGCTCAACGACTGGTTTTTCGGAGCCACGGGCACCTGGGCGATTTGGGATGGTCTCGCGACGGCTGGAAAAGTCCAGCAGGCGAAAGCCCAGCTCCAGCAGGCCAGCATCAATTACGACAACTCGGTCCGCCAGATCATCCTCGATGTCCAGCAGTCCATATCGAATCTCCAGCAGGCCAAGGAGACCATCGACAGCCAGGAGGCCAGCGTCGTCCAGGGCATGGAGGCTCTCCGTCTCGCCCAGGAACGGCTCGACGCCGGAGCCGGGACCCAGCTCGATGTCCTGAACGCCCAGGTGTCGCTCCTGCAATCCCAAACCTTTGTCCTCCAGGCTCGCTACAATTACATCGCGGCACTGGCCCAATACGACCAGGCGCTCTCGCTCGACACACAGTATCAGGACAGCTTCGACGACCCTCTCACCCCTTCGCAGGCGAAAAAATTCACCAAGCTCAACGAGCCAGGCAAACCCCAGCCCCCGCTCCCGAGGGCGCTCCGAGCGACAGATCCCATCAAACCCATCCTCGATCCAAAGACCGCTCCGAAAAAGGCGCCGAAGCCCACGCCCACGCCGAAGGCTACCCCGACTCCTAAGCCCACGCCGAAGCCGAAGCCCACGCCTAAAACCCCCTGAACCGGGTCATCTCAGAGAAGGAGCGAAACGCTCAACTTCGCAGTTTGAAGTATGCGTGATTAGAGCGGCGTCCAGCGGGACAGGATCCGCGGTGCCGGCTTGGGGTCAGGTTGCCGGAAAAATTTTCGCAGGCAGGAAAGGACGAACTTCATGCTGGAGATTGTGGCATGGGGATCGGCGGCGAGCAAGAGATCTTCGCTTTCCTTGGGGCGTGACAGCGCGGGCGCTCGGGATTATGATCGCATCCCTCTCGCAGGATGAATTCCTCCACTCCGCAAGCATGGGTTGTCACCGCCGACATGGGATACGGCCACCAGCGGGCGGCCTACCCGTTCCGGGATATCGCCCACGAGCGGATCATCACGGCGAACAGCGATGCGATCGTCGGGGCGGGGGAGAAAAAGATGTGGCGGCAATTCCAGGGGTTCTACGAAACCGTCTCGCGCCTTGGACGCATTCCGCTGGCCGGTCCGTGGCTCTGGAAGGCCTACGATTACTTCCAAAGCATCTCGCCTTTTTATCCGTTCCGCGATCTCTCGAAGCCGACGCTCGGTTCGATGCGCTTGCACCACATGATCCACGAGGGGTTCGCCAAAAGCGTGCCCGACTACGCGCGGCGGGAGAACATCCCGTTCCTGAGCACGTTTTTCGCCGTGGCCCTCGCCGCAGACCACCTCGGGCTCCCGGACGTTTCCTGCGTTGTCACGGATTCCGACATCAACCGGATCTGGGTCGCCGATAAGCCGGCGGACAGCCGCGTCGTCTATTTTGCCCCGACGGCGAGGGCCCAAAAGCGGCTGATGCTTTACGGCGTTCCGGCGGAGCGGGTTTTTCTCACGGGGTTTCCCCTGCCGGCGGAAAACGTGTTGCCCGTCCGCGATGATCTGGCCGGGCGGATCGCCGCGCTCGATCCCTCGGGGGAATTCCGCGCGAAATACCGTGGTTTTTTGGCGAGCGAGCTGGGGCCGGTTCCTTCTGTGGGCCGCCCTCTCACGATCATTTTCGCGGTGGGGGGTGCCGGCGCGCAGTCGGAGATCGCCCGGGACATCCTGGCGAGCCTGCGGCCCGCGCTGGAAGCGGGGCGCGTCCGCATCTGCCTCGTCGCCGGGACGCGCCTGGAGGTGAATTGCTTTTTCCTCGAAACCATCCGGGATGTCGGGTTGGGGGAGCAGCTCGGAAAATCCGTCGAGGTGCTCGTGTCGCTGAGCAAGACCGACTACTTCGCGAAGTTCAACCAGGCGATCCGCGGGGCGGATGTCCTCTGGACAAAGCCCAGCGAGCTGAGCTTCTACTCCGCCCTCGGGCTGCCGGTCGTGATGACCCCGCCGATCGGCTCCCACGAGGTGTGCAACAGCGACTGGCTCATCAAAAACGGGGCGGGCATCCCGCAGGAGGATCCCTCGGCTGTGTCCGACTGGATCTTCGACTGGCGGGACCGCGGGCTCCTCGCTCAAGCCGCCTTCAACGGGTTTTACAACGCCCCGCGGCACGGCACGGAAAATATCAAAGCCCTCCTCTTTTCCAAAGACCGCACGAAGGTCAAAATCCGGCTGTCCTGAATACCTGATCTCAGGGTGTGCTTGCATTTTTTTTCCGGCGCGGTGATGCTGCCCGTTCGCTGGACGTCCATGATGGACTCGATCCGGCGGAAAACGCAGAAGCAACAAAGAACCGATGGCGACGATATTGGAACACAGAGATGCCCTGGGGCGCAGCGCCCACGCTTTGCAGGAAACCGGCGAGCTGGTTGACGATCGCCTGATCCTGAACATGGGGCCCTCGCATCCCTCCACCCACGGGGTCCTCCGTCTGGTCATGGAACTCGATGGCGAGGTTGTCACCAAGGCGACCCCGGAGATCGGCTACCTCCACCGCGGAGACGAGAAAATTGCGGAAAACGTCCAATACAACCAGTTCGTCCCCTACACCGACCGGCTCGACTACCTCGCGCCGATCGCCAACAACATCGCCTACGCTCTCGCGGTCGAAAAGCTCATGGGCTGGGAACTCCCCGCCCGCGGCAAGGCCATCCGGGTTATCGGCTGCGAGCTGGCGCGCATCTCCGCTCACCTGCTCATGATCGGCTGCCTGGGGATGGACCTCGGGGCGATGACCCTCTTCCTCTACACGTTCACGGAGAGGGAAAAAATCTACGACCTGATGGAATTGCTTACCGGGGCGCGGTTCACGACGAGCTACACCCGCATCGGAGGCCAGACCCGCGATATTTCTCCCGCGTTTCTCGCGGCGCTGAAAGATTTTCTGCGCACGTTTCCGCCGGCGTTTGTCGAGGCGGACAAGCTCGTGACCCGCAACCGGATCTTCGTGGACCGCACGAAGGACATCGGCATCATCACGAAGGAGGACGCCATCGCCTACGGGCTTTCCGGGCCGAATCTCCGCGGCTCGGGGGTCGATCATGACCTGCGGAAAAAACACCCCTACCTCGACTACGAGAAGTATGACTTCGAGATTCCCGTGGGCTTGACCGGGGATTGCTACGACCGCTACCTCGTGCGGATGGAGGAGATCCGCCAGAGCGTGAAGATCCTCGAGCAGGTCGTTGCCTCGCTTCCTTCCGGCCCGATCAACCACCACGACCCGAAGAGCACGCTGCCCGACAAAGTTGCGGTTCTGACGAAGATGGAGGAGCTGATCCACCACTTTCTCGTCGTCACCGAGGGGGTGGACGCTCCCGCCGGGGAAATCTATTTCGGCGCGGAAAACCCGAAGGGCGAGCTGGGGTTCTACATTTACAGCAAGGGCGGTGGGGTTCCCTACCGGCTCAAAATCCGGTCGCCGTCCTTTGTCAACCTGAGCATCATGCAAAAAACTATTCCGGGGCACATGGTGAGCGATGTGGTCGGGATCCTGGGCTCCATGGATCCCGTCTTCGGCGAGGTGGACCGCTAATCCGATGACGCTGGCAAATCTGCTCTCCGAATCCCAGATCGTCCCGGCCATGGTGTCCGGCGAACGCTGGGAGGCGATCGCCGAACTGGTGGACTGCCTCGTCAAGGCCGGAAAAATCGACCAGAAGGACCGCGACGATGTCCTGAATTCCATCCGCCAGAGGGAAGAGACCATGAGCACGGGGATCGGTTTCGGGATCGCGATCCCGCATGCCTCGTCGGACAAGGTGGACGAGGTCGTCGCTGCGTTCGGGCGATCGGTGAAGGGGATCAATTTTGATTCTCTCGACGGCGAGCCGGTGTTTTTCATCGTGCTTTTTGTCGTCCCCAAGGACCAGTTTCAGACCCACCTCCGGACGCTGGCGGCGATCGCAAAATTTCTCAACGACAAGGCGGTCCGCGACGATCTGGCGAACGCCGCGAACGAGGCGGCGATCCTGCGCGTGTTCGAAAGCCGCTCGCCACGCGGATGAGCGAAACGCCACGGGAAATCCTCGGCGGACGGATGCGCGCGGCTCTGGAAGCTGCTGGTCTTGATCTCCGGCGCGGAGATGTTTCCGCTGCGGCGGACACGCGGTTCGGCGATTACCAGTCGAACGCGGCGATGGTGCTCGCGAAGGAGAAGCGTTCGAATCCGCGCCAGCTCGCGGCGGATATTATTGCCAAAATTGATGTCGCGGGAATCTCTGCCGCGCCCGAAGTGGCGGGCGCGGGATTCCTGAACTTCCGCCTGGAGCCGGATTTTATTGCTGCGGCGGTCCAGGCCCTCGCGGGAGATTCCAGGCTCGGGGTTGCGCTGGCAAAGTCTCCGCGGAAAATTGTCCTGGATTTCAGCTCGCCGAATGTCGCGAAGCCGATGCATGTCGGCCATATCCGCAGCACGATCCTCGGCGACTGCCTCGCGCGGGTTGCGCGGTTTCTCGGGCACGAGGTCATCACCGACAACCACATCGGCGACTGGGGGACCCAGTTCGGAAAGGTGATTTACGGATGGAAGCATTTCCTCGACCGCGAGGCGCTCGGGCGCGATGCGATCGCCGAGCTCGTCCGGCTCTACCGCGAGGTCAACCGGATCGAGGAATCTGACGAGTCGGTGAAAAAATCCGCGCGCGAGGAACTGGTCATGCTCCAGGCCGGAGACCCGGAGAATCTTGCGATCTGGAAAGAGACCGTCGAGCTCTCCTGGCGCGAGTTCGAGAAGCTTTATGCGCTGCTCGACATCCGCTTTGACGAGCGGCTCGGGGAGAGCGCCTACAACGACGCGCTGGCCCCGCTCTGCGAGGCGCTTCAAGAACGCCGCATCGCTCAGGTCAGCGAGGGAGCGCTTTGCATTTTCTACCCGGACATCCCATCCCTTGCTGAAAAGCCGGCAATCGTCCGGAAGAGTGACGGCGGATTCCTCTATGCGACCACCGATCTCGCGACCATCGAGTATCGCATCAAGCGCTGGAAGCCGGACGCCATCTGGTATGTCGTCGGTGCCCCCCAGTCCCTGCACTTTCAGCAAATCTTTGAGGCTTGCCGGAGAATGGGGATCGATTCCGACCTCGCCCACATCGTCTTCGGAAGCATTCTCGGAGAGGACCGGAAAATCATGAAGACCCGCTCAGGCGAGAACGTCAGCCTCGCCGAGGTCCTCCACGAAGCGGTGGACCGCGCCCGGAAAATGATGTCCTCCAGGCTGGGAGACTTCTCCGTGGAGGAAGCTGAATCGATCGCGCAAACGATCGGCATCGGAGCCGTGAAATATGCCGAGCTCTCGCAGAACCGGCATACCGACTACGTTTTTTCTTGGGACAAGCTCCTGGCGATGGACGGCAACACCGCACCCTATCTTCAGAACGCCTACGTCAGGATCCGCTCGATTTTCCGGCGCGGAGGTGTCGAGGCCGATCCGCAGGCTCCCGTTCTCATCACCGAACCCGCCGAGCGCATTCTCGCGATCAAGCTCCTCCAATACGCCGAGACCGTGCCCGTCGTGCTGGACGATTTCCGCCCGAACCTTCTCGCCAATTACCTCTACGAACTCGCGAATACCTACCACTCGTTCTACGAGGCTTGCCCGGTTTTGAAAGCGGAGCCCGCCTTGCGCGCCAGTCGGCTGCTCCTGAGCGAAATCACGGCCAGAACCCTCGCCCACGGGCTCTCGCTCCTCGGAATCCGCTGCCCGGAAAAAATGTAGGGGATTTGACAATCCGGCGCGTGATAACGTATGTTATGACATGCCAATCACCACAAAAGTCCGCAAGATCGGGAATTCGCTGGGAATCGTTCTGCCCAAAGAGGCGCTGCAAACTCTGCGCGTCGAGGAGGGAGCCACGTTGTTTTTGACCGAGGCGCCGAAAAGCGCACTCACGATCACTCCCGAACGTCCGGGGTTTGATGAAAAAATGCAGATCGCCGAAAGCCTGATGGGACGGTATCGCAACGCCTTTCGTGAGCTCGCCAAATGAACGAGCCGGTTTGGATCGAGAAAGCGGAATGCTTCGCGTTTCATGACGCGTTGCTGGCGCGGTTTGGCGGGCTTGGCGGAATTCGTGACGAGGGCCGGCTCGACTCCGCGCTCAACCGGCCGCTGCACCTGTTTCATTACGGCGAGCCGAGCCTTTTCGATCTCGCGACCGCCTATGCCGAGGGCATCGTCAAGAACCACCCGTTTCTTGACGGGAACAAGCGGTCCGGGCTCATGGCGGCAGCTCTCTTTCTTGAATCCAATGGCTATGTTTTCCAGGCCCCCGAAGAGGAAGCTGTCCTGCAAACGCTGGCGCTCGCGGCGGACGCCATCGGCGCGCCCGAGTTCTCGGCGTGGCTCGCCAAGTCCTGCGTTCCCCGCGACTGACGCCTCGATAAAAAATGGGCCGCGAGTCGCAGGATGTAGCGGCGGCCTGTGGCCGTCGGTCGCTTTGGTAAAAAAGTCCGACGCTCATAGAGCGCCGCTACAACGCGCCATATGAGCGAAGCGGGGAGCGCGCGCTAAAATTTGGCCGCGAGGCGCAGGATCTGGTGCGAGAATTCCGCCGCATTCCCGAGGAAGTCGCGCAGGAACCCGTGGCAGGTGACTCCCGGAGAGGCGAGGATGAGGAGGGCGGCGAGGAGGCTCAGGTTCAGGGTGTAGATGAAGACGAGGGAAAAAAATGTCCCGCCATACGTGAGGTCCGGCTGGCCTTTCGGGATCATCCAGCAGGTGAAGGAAAGGTGGAACGCCCAGGTGAGGCCGACCGTCCCGTAGAGCCAGTCACGGTAAGGGGAGATATCTGCGAACAGCGAGATTACCCCGTAGATCGCGACTGCGAGAAGGCTGTAGATCGGGAAAAAATACGGGGCGAGCGCGATCCAGGTGTTCGTTTTGTCGGCGATGATGTGGCCGCCGTCTTTGTTGAAACGAAATTTATGCACCCGGCCGCCCATCATCCAGACCCAGACCGCGTGCGTGAGCTCATGCCCGAAGACGTAAACCCGGAGCGGGCGCGGCAGGCCGAAAAACGCGACGAGCCAAAGGAGGACTCCCAGGGAAAAAAACCAGAACTCCTCGGTGAGCCAGAACGCGTCGTGGATCGTCGTGCGCGCGAACGCGGTGAAGAACGTCTGCGTCAGGACCCAGGCCGGAGGAAGCAGGAAAAGCCCGACAAAAAATTTCACCCAGCGCGTGGGGACGGTCTCGGGAATCGCGCCCGTGATCGAGGCGCTCAGTCTGGCCGGCGCACGCTTTCGACGTCGTTTCCCGGCCATACGGGAGCCGCGTTAGGCCCGGCCCAGGTAGGACCCGTCGGCTGTGCTGACCTTGATCAATTCGCCTTCCTTGATGAAGAGCGGGACGGTGACGGTTTTGCCGGTCTCCAGTTTGGCCGGCTTCTGGACATTGTTCGCCGAGTCGCCGCGAATCCCGTCGGCCGACTCTGTGACTTTCAGGGTCACCGAGGAGGGGAGAATGACCTGCGCGGGCCGGCCCTCGATGCTGAGGACTTCGACCTTGAGGTTTTCGACGAGGTAGTCTTTGCCTTCCGCGATGAGTTCCTCGTGAAGCGTGATCGTCTCGTAGGTTTCGGGATCCATGAAGTGGTAGCCCTGATGGTCCGCGTAGCTGAACTCGAGCTGCTGCCGGTTCACATCGACCGTATCCACTTTTTCCGTCGAGGAAAACCGGATGTCGGCGGACTTGCCGGTGCCGATGTAGCGGATGATGCACTGCACGAACGCGCGGAGGTTCCCGGGCGTGCGGTGCTGGATGTCGAGGACGATGGCCGGATTTCCGTTGTAGCGGATTGCCATGCCTTTGCGGAGGTCGTTTGCTGCTGCCATGTGAGGCGTTCATAGCCACAGTCCTCCCGCTTGGCAAGACGGGAATCGGGCCGGGCACATCTGCGAAAGCTGCAGCTTTCCGGCAGATCGAGCGAGCGCACTTCGTGCGGAGGAAAACAAACACGGCAGCAGAGTGCCGTGGCT
>JBAWVC010000093.1:0-9644 GCA_037147455.1 Verrucomicrobiota bacterium
GCGCGCCCGCGCCTCTGGGGATGACCGCGCCAAATTTTGGGGACCAACCGAAGGTCGTTTTCATGCCGTCGGTTCCAATCAGGGGGGATTGGGATTCGATCAGGGTCTGTTTCTTCGGGAAAAGCAAAAGCCGGCCCGGCAGTCACCCGCTGGATGCTGGGCGAGGATTGGGAGAATAGTCCGGACGCGGGATCTTGATGAGGAAGGGCGGGCTCGCTTTCAGGTAGAGCCACTTCGAGTCGAGGCATTTCAGCGCTTCCTGCCAGCCGGGTTCCTCTTTGAGCACCACCTGAAGCGCATCCCACTGCCGGTGGTAGTCTAGGCCGTGGCTCCAGAGGTGGCCCTCATAGCCGCAAAGCACGGGACGCCCGAGAAGCATGACCGGATTGTTGAAATCCGGCTCCACGGCGATGCGGTCCTCAAACGGGACGCGCGCGAGCGCAGCGGCCGCCCCGGCAAGTTCCGAGCGCGTGGTCAGCTTGTAGCCGTGGCGTCCGTCGAGTCCTCCCACCAGCGAGACGGCCCCTGAGAAAAAGAGAAGGACGCAGGCGAATGCGCGAACCGGAGCAGGCCACTCCGAGATCATTTCCCAAAGGAATGGGGCGCACGCCAACCAGGCCCACAGAAAGAGCTTGTTGTTGTCCCATTCCCACGGGGCGAAGCTGACAAAGCAACAGACCAGAAACACAAAGAGCCCGGTGCCGGCAAAACAGATGGCATCTCCTCGCCGGGTCCGGATCAGTTTCCACCCGAGCAGGAGAAGCAGTGGAAGGGAAACCCCGAAGTTCCAGATCCAGAACAGCCACGCTTCGTTCCCGCAAATCCATGCGGGGCCGAGGTTCCTGGTGTAGGACAGCCATTCCTGGGTTCCCTGCATCCAACCCGGCAGCCAGCGGAGCCCGGACGATGCGGAGAACCGGCCGGTGACAAAGAACATCGCCGCGGTCGCCGGCAGGAATGCGCACGCGACGAATGCCGCCAGAAACTTCCTTTGCCGCGGATTTACCAGAAATGCGCACGCAAGAACGAGGCTGAGGAACACGAACGCATGCGCGCTGAAAAGGGGCATCGTGGCATAGAGCAGGAAGGAGATCCATCGCGGGACGCCGGATCCGGTGCCAAACAAATCCTCCCTCCAGACGCTCAGCAGGAACAGCCCGCAGGGCAACGCGTAAAGGAGCCCGCGCTGGGTGACGAACATCGTGAGGAAAAAGTTCTTCCAGGCGAGCTCCGCCTGGAAATCCGCGACATGGCCCGTTTTGAAAATGAGGAACCCGGCCAGGCCACCGTTGAACAATAACGCGGCGACCGCAAAGGCTCCCCCCCATCTCCAAAGCGCCCATCCCGACAGCCCCACCCCCAGGAGGCCGATCCAAACGAGACCTTTTGCCACCGGAACGCCGGCGCAGAGCAGGAGCGAATTGAAGAGGTCTACACCCAGCGGATATGTCAGCGGCGCCCCGGCGAGGATCGGGCTCGCGGGCCAGAAATCCACGCCTCCGGCAAGATACCGGATCAAATGGATATGCAACGAAATATCCCCGAGGTTGTTGGGCGAAAGCACCCGCCACTCGTCTCCGACAGGATAGAGCAGCCACAGAAACGCCCGCAGGGAGGCCAGCGCGAAGACGGTGAGCATCAGGACGTCCCACGCGTTCGGCGGGCACCATTCCCGGGCGCGGATCCCGCGCCATGCGAAAACGGCCGCAGCAAGGCCGATGGCAAACGCCGCCCATGCCACCTGCGGCGAGAGGCCGCCCAGCGGAAACGCGAGCACCACGGCAGCGGCCACGCTCGCGGCGAAAAAAACCAGGATGGCTCCTGCGGCTTTCATAAAACCGCTCTGCGCTTCCCGCAGACACGGGGAATGAGTCGGGGTGATTGCAGGGAACCGGATGACATGAGCGGCCACTTCCTACAACCAAGCGGCGGGGTTGTCCGCAAAAAAACCTGAGATCGATGATTTCAGCTGGAGGAAGGCGAATCAATTTGTCCCAAGCATAAGCCTTGTGAGTTGTTGAGATCTCCTGGCCTTCGTGGGTAATAATCGGGTTCGCGTCTCATCGCGCGGACGGTTTAAACTCGGGAACGCCGCCGAAATATCCGGAAAATGGTGCCGCGGCAAAGTAGGCGGTGCATTCATCCTGCGCGCTGCGGAGGTGGAAGCTGCGCTTGAAAAACGGCTGGGTGAGATGTTTTTCGACCTCGGCCTCGCGCGCTTTCTCGACCGCGATGAACCCGGCGTTCCAATCCGACGGGGACTGGTTTTTTCCGTAGTATCCGACGCGGGTGAAGTCGCCGAGCATCCAGGGGAGGGGGTAATAGCTTTCGAGAAGGATGAGTCCGCCCATGTGGTAATTTCCGGGGTCTTTTGCGGCGAGCGAAAGCAGCGGGTCGGTGAGCTGGAAGATTTCCTGGTATGTCTGGACATAGACGTAGGGCTCTTTGTCGTCCGCAAACTTCTCGAAGTTCAACCGCCAGCAGAAGACGAGCGAGCCGGTGAGAAGCGGGGCCGCGAGCAGCCAGGAAAGATAGTTTTTCTTCCAGTGATCCGCCAGCTCGCCGAGCAGTCCACCCAGAACCAGGTAGAACGGCCAGATGATGGAGATGATGCACCAGGGGGTTTTGTAGGGGATGATCGAATAGGCGAGCAGCACGCCCCCCGCCATGATCGCGGTGTAGCGGAGGCGCGCGTCGGAGGGTGCGATGTAGCGAACGCAGGCGGCCAGCCCGGCCAGCGCGGGCCATTCGTAGTGCGCCATCAGAAAGACCCAATAGTAGTTCAGCGGGAACTTCGCCGGCCCGATCTGGTAGGTGGTTTTTTCGTGCCCGGACGCCTGGACGCCGGTTTGGAACCATGCGGCAAACGTTTGGTAAAGACCCTTCAACGAGGGGAAATCGAGAAAGTTACCGGAGTAGAAAAAGACGATCAGAAGGGCCGAAAGCCCGAAGGCGAGGATCGCGTCGTCACGGGTCCAGAGTTGCGTCGCCACAGGCTGCGCGGGGCGCGATGGCAGGAGGCGCTGCCAGCCCCATAAAACCAGGCCTGCCAAAAAAAAACTTCCTGCATGGATCAAATAGGTTTCCTTCGTCAAGACCAGCCCGGCCACCGAAAAAACCGCCGTAAAAATACACCTGCGTCCGCCGGATTTCCAAAGCCCGAGGATGCCCCACAGAAGCAGGATCGAGAAGAGCGCCTGCCAGGACTCGTGGATCGAATACCGCCCGTAAAAAACATACGCCGGCGAGACCGCCATCGCGAGCGCCGCGAACCGCGCGGTCCGGCCCCCGAAGAATTCCCCGAACCGCAGGATCGCCCAGATGCAGAGGACGCTGGCGATGATCGCGGGCAGGCGCAGCGCCCACAGGTGGCGGCCGAAAAGCGTCTGCGACAGGAAGACCGCGTAAAAGTGCAGCGGCCCGTGGTAGTTTGTCGGGTCGTAGTGGTAGTAGCCGTTCGCCGTCATCTGGTCGGCGAACCATCCGTTCACCCCCTCGTCAAAATGTGGCGGCTTGATCTCGATCAGCCAGAGGCGCAGGAAAATCGCGATGCAGAAAATCACGATTTCAAGCAAAGGGAGTTTTGATAGACGGGCTGGCACACGCATGGGATAATCCCAGGAACCATGCGGGATCAAGCCCCGCGACAGCCTGGCGGATGCCGTCGCGATCCGCGCGTCAATACAATCACTGAAGGGATGCCGTGTGCCGGCAATACAATATTGTCGCGCCTTTCCGCTTGAACTAGCTTCGCAGCATGATCGCGCGAAGGGAACCATGAAGGCATTCACACTGGTGGGGGAAGAGTCGGGCGCGCGGGCGGGAATTTTAAAAACCCGCCGGGGCGAGATCCGGACGCCGGTCTTCATGCCGGTGGGGACGCAGGCGACGGTGAAGGCGATGTCGCCCGACGAGCTGCGGTCGGTCGGTGCGCAGGTCATCCTCGCGAACACCTACCATCTTCACGTCCGGCCCGGAGAGAAGCTGATTGCGGGGCTCGGCGGGCTCCACCGGTTCATGTCGTGGGACCGCCCGATCCTGACCGACAGCGGGGGGTTTCAGGTGTTCTCGCTGGCGAAGCTGCGGAAGATCACCGAGGAGGGGGTCCATTTTCAAAACCACCTCGATGGAACGCCGACGTTCATCGGCCCGGAGACATCGATGGAAATCCAGCGGGACCTCGGCTCGGACATCGTCATGGCCTTCGACGAATGCCCGCCTCACCCATGCACGCATGAAGCCGCGGCGAAAAGCCTCGACCTTACGCTGCGGTGGGCGCGCCGCTGCAAGGACTGGTGGGAATCGCAACCCGCGGAGTCGCGCCCGTTGGTTTTCGGGATCACGCAGGGTTCCGGCTACGCGGACCTCCGGGAAAAAAGCGCGCGGGCGCTGGTGGAGATCGGGTTCGACGGATATGCGGTCGGCGGGGTGAGCGTCGGCGAACCCGAGGAGGAAATGTTCCGCTCCATCGAGAGCGCCGTCCCCTTCCTTCCCGCCGATCACGCGCGGTATGCGATGGGGCTCGGAACTCCCCCGCAAATCATCGAGATGATCGCGCGAGGCGTTGACATGTTCGACTGCGTCCTGCCCACCCGTCTCGCGAGGAACGGCACCGCCTTCACGGAGCTCGGGACCATCAATTTGAAAAATGCGCCGTTCGCGCAGGATCCCGGGCCGATCGAAGAAGGCTGTGCCTGCGACACGTGCCGGAATTTTTCGCGCGCCTACCTGCGGCATCTGGTCAAAGCGGAGGAAATCCTCGGCCTGCGACTCATCACGATCCATAACCTCCATTTTTACCTGAACCTTGCCGAGCGGGCGCGCGGCCACATTCTGGCAGGGACATTTGCGGAATTCCGGAGGGAGTTCGTCGCGCGCTACGTGCCGACCGGCGGCGGGGGCTGACAGTATCCGGGCTGAGCAGCCCGGCCCGCCATTTTTATTCCCCTCTGAATCGCCGCGCGGATCAGGTCCATGCGCAGGGGCTTCGTCAGGAACTCGTCCATGCCGGCTTCGAGGCAGCTGGCTTTGTTTTCTGCAAACGCATCCGCCGTGAGGGCGACAATGTAGGCCGGCTTGCGGCCGGGGGTTTCCGCCTCGAACTTCCGGATCATCTCGGTGGCCTCCAGCCCGTCGCAAACCGGCATCAGCACATCCATAAAAATGACATCGAACCCGGTTTTTTCCGCGAGCTGGACCGCCTGCTGCCCGTCGGCCGCAGTCGTCGGCACGCACTTCATCTTCTTCAGCAATCCGGACATGAGGCGGGTGTTCGTCGAGACATCGTCCACGGCAAGAATCCTCAGGCCCATCATGTCGGCAAGAGGCGGGTCCTCCCCGGCCTCGAACCGGCGGATGCTGTGGGCCCGGTAGGCGGGAATGGTGAACTGGAACGATGCCCCATTGCCGGGGGCGCTCTTCACGGAAATTTCCCCGCCCATGGCTTCGACCAGTTTCCGGCAGATCGCCAGGCCGAGCCCCGCCCCTCCGAACCGTCGGGCGACCGGGGAGTCCGCCTGTCCGAACATCTCAAAGATCCGCTGCTGCTCTTCCTCGGGGATCCCGATCCCGGTATCCGAGACTTCGCAGTCGAGCAGCAGCCGCCCGTTCGGCTTTGCGCTCGCTTCGATGCGCAAGGAGATGCCGCCCTCGGCGGTGAATTTGATGGCGTTCCCGACCAGGTTGGAAAAAATCTGACGGAGCCGCTTCGGGTCGGTCACGAGTTCCGCGGGCACCGAATCGCCGACATGGGTCGAGAGGGAAAGGTTTTTTGATTTGAGGGAAGGCTCCAATGAGGTGAGCGCTTCGCGCAGGCACTCGTGCAATGAACACGGAACCAACTCCAGATCCATGCGGCCGGATTCGATCATCGAAAGATCGAGGATGTCGTTGATAAGGTCGTGCAGGGAATTGCCGCAGCTCCGGATGGTCGAGACAATCTCCGCCTGATGGCTGGGGAGGTTCTCGGCGAGAAGGAGGTCCGTGAACCCCATGACCCCGTTGAGAGGGGCCCGGATCTCGTGGCTCATCATGGCGAGGAACGCGGACTTGGCCGCGGTGGCCTGCTCGGAAGCGACGACGGCCTTCCGGGCATCCTCCATGAGGCTCAAGGCCACCCTCCTGCTCTTCGTGAGTTCGTCGGCGCGGGCGGACATGGACTCCTCCATCTTGTGACGCATGATCGCGCCTCCGAGACCCGCTGCGGCCGCGCGGAGCGACGCCATCTCCTCGGCTTTCCAGGTTCTTTCCGTCCGGCAATCGTCGAACCCGATGAACCCGAGGAACTCCCCGTGCGAGTGAACGGGCATCAGGGCCATGGAGAGGATCTCCTGGGCTTCCAGAACCTCCCGCAGCGGAGGCTCCAAGTCCCGCGTGAAGAGGGAGAACGTCGCGCCGGACGAGAACACCGAAAGCACCCCGGGAAGGGAGGTCTCGTAACACATGTTCTGGAGGGCGGGGTTGTAGAGTTCGTGCGGGATCTCCTCTCTCACCCACTCGCAGCGCTGGCTGGCCGTCAGTGGGACGCTCCCCGGGTCGTTTTCGAAATAGTAAGCCCGGTCAACCCCCATCGCCGAGCCCAGCTGCCCGAGAAATCGCGTGGTCGCGGACGCGAAGCTTCTTCCCGGTTCGAGGAGGGTCGTCAGGGCATCGGCGACGGCCTGCAAATAGCGCTCGGGCAGGGTCTCAGAGCTCATCGTTCACGGAATCCACTTTGTATTCCGGCGGAAGACCCATGCGGGCCCGGAGAAGGTTGACTTCGGTTTTCATTTCCAGAACACGGTTTTCCCGGACGAGCATCGCGCGGTTGAACCTTTCGAGCTCCTCGATGCTCTCCTGGAGTTCCTGCTCGACGCGCTTCCGCTGGCTGATCTCCTCGAAGGTGGCGACAAATCCATCCGCCCAGGGCTCCGCGGAAATCGAGAGCCAGCGGCGGAGATCCCCGTGGGTGTGGAACGCTTCAAAATATTCGCATTCACCGGTGTCAACCACCCGCGCACAGCGTTCGAATACCTCCCCGGAGAGGTTGCCGGGAAAGAGCTCGCCCAGGGTTTTTCCCGGCATGTCCGCAGACTCCCGGCCCACCATGATCCCGGCGGATTTGTTGGCGAGGACCAGTTCGAAGTCAGAAATCGTCCCCTGTTCATCTTTGAGGCTCCGGAATGCCATGATCCCCCCGGGGGCGCTATCGAGCACGCTGAGGAGGAAGGCTTCCTGATTCTCGAATTCCCCGATTCGGCGGAGCAGCGTGTCCTGAGGCGGGACCGGCTCCCCCGCACGGCTCCCTCTGCCCGTCCGCCTGCGAAAAATCCCGAAGGCGAGGACGCTCAAGGCCATGAGGAGCGCGCACGAGATGATCAAGGTGTTCGGCATGGCAGGTCCTACTCCACCAGCAGGGCGAGGATGGCCTTCTGCGCGTGGAGGCGGTTTTCTGCCTGTCGGAAGATCGTCCCGGAATGAGCCTCGAAAGTGGCGGCGTCGATTTCCTTGCCCCGGTAGGCGGGAAGGCAATGCATGACCAGGGCGCCGGGCGCCAGCTTGCAGAGATCCGCGTTGATCTGGTAGCCATGGAGCCGCGCGATCCGGTGCGCGGATTCCTGCTCTTTTCCCATGCTCACCCAGACATCGGTGTAGAGGACGGTCGCGCCTGCGGCGGCCTCGCGAAGATCGGAGGTGACCGAGATCCGGCCGCCCGCTTTTTCCAGCAGCGCGGGAGGCGGCTGAAACTCCTCCGGGGCCGCGATGCGCAGTTCGAAGCCCATGCGCGCGGCGGCCCAGATCCACGAGCGCGCGACATTGCAGTCGCCGTCGCCGATGAACGCCACCCGCTGCCCCTCGAGGCTGCCGCGCGTCTCGATGATGGTGAACAAATCCGAGAGGATCTGGCAGGGATGTTCCTCGTCGGTGAGGGCGTTGATCGTCGGGATCCCGCTGAACGCCGCGAAGTCCTCGACATCTTTTTGCGCGAACGTCCGGATCACCGCCCCGTGAAGCATCCGCCCCATGACCCTCGCCGTGTCGCAGATCGGCTCGCCCCGGCCGAGCTGGATGTCGTCCGCCGCCAGAAACATGACCTGCCCGCCGAGCTCGCGGATCCCGGTCTCGAACGACACGCGGGTGCGGGTGGACGACTTGGAAAACATCAGCGCCCAGCATTGGTGGAGCAGGGGCTGCGAGGCACGGTGCCCGCGGGTGGATTTCATGGCCGCTGCGGATTCCAAAATGCCGGTGATCGCGCCCGCGTCGAGCGCCTCAATCGAGAGAAGGTTTTTCATTCAAGGGTGCTGGAGAGAAGCAGGTTCCGGTCCATTTTCCAACTTCTCAATCGCGGCAGCGAACTTTTTTACCGCCTCGTCAATTTCGCCATCGGTCACATTGAGCGGGGGAAGAAACCTCACGACTGTCTCCCCGGCGGGAATCGCCAGCAGGCCCTCGGCCATCGATCGCACGACCGCCTCCAGCGCCGGTGGGCGAGGGCCTTGCGGGAACGTCGCCTTGTCGAGTTGAATCCCGACCATGAGCCCGATGGCGCGCACCTCGGAAACATGCGGGATCCGGGCCTCGCGCAAGGCGGAGACCAGGTGGTTGCCGAGTTTGACCGCCGCCATGCGGAGGTTGTCCCGTTCGATGATCTCGAGAACTTTGAGGCCGGCCGCGCAGACCACGGGGTTGCCTCCGTAGGTCGTTCCGTGGCTTCCAGGCCCGAGCAAATCGCACAAAGGCCCGCGGTCGTCCCGCCCTCCGCTGCCAACCCAGAACGCGCCGAGCGGAAATCCGTTCGCGATCCCCTTGGCCCACGAAACCCCGTCCGGCCGGACATTTGGGGCGAGGCTTTCCCACCCGCACCACTCCCCGGTCCGCCCGAGCCCGCACTGGATCTCATCGAAAAGCAAAAGCAGGTTGTGCTTGTCGCAAAGCTCCCGGAGGCCGGTCAGGAATGCCTCCCGGGCGATGTGGATTCCGCCCTCTCCCTGGACCGGTTCGACCAGGATCGCGACCGTGGACGGACCGATGGAGGCCGACACGGCGTCGAGATCTCCAAACGGCAGGTGCCGGAACCCGTCCAATAGCGGCCCGAAGCCGGTTTTCACTTTCTGCTGCCCCGTCGCGGAGATCCCGGCCATCGTCCGGCCGTGGAACGATCCGTCGAAGGTGAGGATTTCGTGCCGCGCCGTCGTGCTCCCGAACCTTCTGGCCAGCTTGATGAGACCCTCGTTCGCCTCGGCCCCGCTGTTGCAAAAAAAGACTTTCCCCGGCCCCGCAATCCCGACGAGGCGCTCTGCCAGCTCCGCCTGCGGCGCCGTGCGGTAGAGGTTCGACGTGTGCACCAATGTCGCGGCCTGCCGGGAGACGGCCTCCGTGATTTCCGGGTGCGCGTGCCCGAGCGAGCAGACCGCGATGCCCGCCCCGAAATCCAAAAACTCCCGCCCGTCAAAATCCCAGACCCGGCACCCCGAACCGCGCGCGATATCGAGGTCGAAACGCCCGTAGGTCGGAATCACAAATTTCTGGTATTTTTCTGCCAATGTGGACATCCGCGCATCATTAGCCGATCGGGCGGATAATGATGAGAAAAAAATTTCGCGTGCGGAGAGGAATGTTTATTGCGTTTGCCCGGGTCCGCCCCGTGTTTCGGGTATTTTTCT
>JBAWVC010000094.1:0-9536 GCA_037147455.1 Verrucomicrobiota bacterium
AGGTTGATATGGGAAGGGGTCAGAATTTCAGAAATCGGGATCATACGTTGGTTCCGGACCACTTGAGTTTCTGCCGCAGGACCTCGCTGAACGAGCGCTCCGGCAGCATGGCCAGCGGGAGGATCCGGGAGCTTTTCGTGATGGCCAGGGAATCGCCGATCCCCATCGCGCAGGATTCCTGCCCGTCAACATTCACGAAGACCACGTGTCCTTCCCCTGAAACTTCGACAGTAATCTCCGAAGCGTCGCTCACAACCACCGATCGGTTCGTTAGCACGTGCGGGCAGATCGGGGTGATGACAAACCCTCCCGAATCCGGCATCAAAATCGGTCCGCCCGCAGACAGGGAATAAGCCGTCGAGCCGGTGGGAGTGGAGACGACGAGCCCGTCCGCATTGTATTCGGTCAGCGGGACATCGCCCAGGCGCACGCGGATTTTCACCAGCTCCGAACGCTCGCCGCGGCTGATCACCGCATCGTTCAGCCCGTGGAGGATTCTTGTCCGTCCGCCGGAAAGCGAGAGCTTGGCCTCGAGCAAGGGGCGGTTGCTAAGAATGTAATCGCGGTCCCTGATGCTGGCCACCGCGCGGGAAATTTCTCCGGGGCCGAGGCAGGTGAGGAATCCGAGAGAGCCGATATTGATGCCGAAGATCGGGGGGAGGACCCCGGGGAGTTTATGCACCATGCGGAGGATGGTCCCGTCGCCTCCCATGGCCACCAAAAGCTCGCACCGCTCCGCCAGGTCATGCACGTCAAGTTCCGACACCAACCCGGCCAGCGGGGCCGTGTTCCGTTCGGCAAGGAACGGCACGCCGTGACGGGCCATCTCCGTCGCCATCGCCCTGACGACGCTGGCGGCAGCCGGTTTCTCCGAGTGGGCGAGGAGTCCGATCATGGTTTCAGGTGGGCGAGGTATTCCACATTCCCGTCGCGACCGGTGATCGGGGAGGTGATGCAGCCGATCCAGCGGTGCCCGGAGTTTTCGACGAACGAGCGGATTTTTTCCACGGCCCGGAGCCGGAGGGGTTCCTCGCGGACAATTCCCCCGCGCCCAACCTCTGCCTTGCTGAGTTCAAACTGCGGCTTGATGAGAACAACCATGTCGGATTCCGGCGGCAGTAACGCAAAGATCGCCGGAAAAATCAATGTTAACGAGATGAAGCTGACATCGGCGACAGCCAGGCTGGGCGCCGGGTCGAAATCTCCGGGCTGGAGATAGCGCGCGTTCACGCCCTCCCGCACATCGACACGGGGATCCTGCCGAAGCCGCCAGTCGAGCTGCCCGTGCCCGACATCCAGGGCGAACACTTTCGCCGCGCCGCGCTGCAGCAGGCAGTCGGTGAACCCGCCGGTCGAGGCGCCGATGTCGGCGCAAATCCTGCCGGCGGGATCAACCCGGAACGCATCGAGCGCGGCCTCGATCTTATACCCGCCCCGGCCGACGAACTTTTCTTTTGCGGCAACTTCAAGTTTTGCGAGCGGAGGGATCATGGTGCCCGCCTTCGTGGCGGGCTGGCCGTCAACGAAAACCTGGGCGGCCATGATGGCGCGGCGCGCCTTTTCGCGCGAATCAAAAAGACCGCGCTCGACGAGGGCCACATCCAAGCGGGACTTGCCAGAACTCATAATAGGATCATATCGCGCTTGTTATCAGATAGTTGCCAACAAGTGCCACGCGAGTGGCACAAATGCCCACAGGTGGGGGGAAAGATTATTGCCAGAACTCATGCTGTGCTGTCAGTCTGCATGACCGCAAACTATCCGTAACGAAATATTTTTTGGCCCAAGCCACCCGCGCGTCATGAACACCGAAGATCCACACAAATTGCCGGTCGACCTTTTTATTCTCAACCAGCTCAAATTTTCGCTGGCGCGGGACGCCGAGTCCGCGACGCCGCGCGACTGGTGGATAGCGACGTCGAAGGCGGTGCAGAGCATCATCATCGAGCGGATGATCGCCACGCAGACTGTGCACCACCACGGCAACGTGAAGCGGGTCTATTACCTCTCGCTGGAATTCCTCATGGGGCGCCTGTTCGTCAACAGCATGTATAGCGCGGGAATTTTCAAGGACGTCCAGACCGCCCTCGACAAGCTCGGCCTCGATATGGACACCCTCCGGCGCGAGGAATACGACATGGGGCTTGGAAACGGCGGTCTCGGACGCTTGGCGGCCTGCTTCCTGGATTCCCTCGCCACGCTCGACCTGCCTGCGGTCGGCTACGGGATCCACTACCAATACGGGCTTTTCAAGCAGGAGTTCCGCAACGGCTATCAGGTGGAGTTGCCGGACGCCTGGATGCAATACGGCACGCCTTGGGAAATCGTGCGCCCGGAATACACGACCGAGATTCCGATTTACGGGCACGTGGAAAACATTTTCGACGATCTGGGGAACTATGTTTCGAAGTGGGTGGGATGGCAAAAGCTTCTGGGCGTCCCGTATGACATCCCGATCCCGGGATTCGGAACGGAGACGGTCAATTTTTTGCGGCTCTGGGAATCCCGGGCCTCCGAGGACTTCAATCTGGAAGCCTTCAACAGCGGCGGCTACGAGCAGGCGGTCCACGAGAAAAACCGGAGCGAGACGGTTTCGAAGGTTCTCTACCCGAACGACAAGACCGAGCTCGGCAAAGAGCTGCGCCTCGTCCAGCAGTATTTCTTCGTCGCCTGTTCGCTGCGGGACATCATCCGGCGGTTTCACAAGAACAACTCCGACTGGGAGACCTTCCCCGACAAGGTCGCGGTCCAGCTCAACGACACTCACCCCGCGATCGCCATCGTCGAGCTGATGCACCTGCTCCACGACGAATACAAGATGCCGTGGGACAAGGCCTGGGGGATCGTGACCCGCACGTTCGCCTACACGAACCACACCCTCCTGCCGGAGGCGCTCGAAAAGTGGAGCGTCGGGCTCTTCCAGAAAGTCCTGCCGCGCCACCTCCAGATCATTTTTGAAATCAACAAGCGCTTCCTCGAGACCGTCGAGGCGAAGTGGCCCGGAGATGTTGAGAAGAAGCGGGCGCTTTCCCTCATCGAAGAAGGCGGAAGCCAGATGGTGAGGATGGCCCACCTTTCGGTGGTGGGAAGCCATTCGGTGAACGGAGTGGCCGCTCTGCACACGCGGCTGCTCAAGAGCGAGCTCTTTCCCGAGTTCGACGCGCTTTACCCCGGTAAATTCAACAACAAAACCAACGGCATCACCCCCCGGCGGTGGCTGCTCGCGTGCAACCCGCGGCTCAGCGGACTGGTCACGTCGAAGATCGGGCACGGCTGGGAGCGCGACCTGGACAAGCTTCGCGGGCTGGAGGCGTTTGCATACGACCCGCAATTCCAAAGCGAATTCATGGCCGTGAAGCACGCCAACAAGGAGGATCTTGCAAATATAATTCTCCACGACTGCGGCGTCGAGGTCGATCCCTCGGCCCTCTTCGATGTCCAGATCAAGCGCCTGCACGAATACAAGCGCCAGCATCTCAACCTCCTCCATATCCTGGCGCTCTACCGTCGCATCCTTCAAAACCCGGACGCCGCCGTCACCCCTCGGGTTTTCATTTTCGCCGCCAAGGCCGCGCCCGGATACGACCTGGCGAAGCTGATCATCAAGGCGATCAATGCCGTCGGCGCCAAAATCAATTTCGATCCGAGAATCGCCGGAAAGCTCAAGGTCGTCTTCCTCCCGAACTACCGGGTTTCGCTGGCGCAGCGGATCGTTCCGGCCGCGGACCTCTCCGAGCAGATCTCCACCGCAGGCAAGGAGGCTTCCGGCACCGGAAACATGAAGCTCGCCCTCAACGGGGCGCTCACCATCGGGACTCTCGACGGCGCGAACGTCGAGATCCTGGAGGAGGTCGGCGACGAGAATATCTTTATCTTCGGCAAAACCGTCGAGCAGGTGAACGCCCTCTGCGCCAAAGGCTACAAGCCGGAGGATTTCTACAACGCGAACGAGGAGCTGCGCGCCGTGGTCGATTGGGTCGGGTCGAACTATTTCACCGCGGACGAACCCCCGGGCGTGCTCCACCCGCTGTGCGAGAATCTTCTCCACCACGATCCGTTCCTCTGCCTGGCGGACTTCGAGGCCTACAGCCTGGCCCAGAAAAAAGTTTCCGAGGCGTTTCTCGACAAGCCGCGCTGGGCGAAAATGGCGATCCTCAACACCGCCCGCGTCGGAAAGTTTTCCAGCGACCGGACGATTTCCGAATACGCCCGCGACATCTGGAAGCTCGATCCTGTGGCCATCCCGCGCGCGTAAGAGAGGGTGGGTGAACACTGACGGTCGCTCACCGGCCCTGGAGCGCGAGAAGGCGGCTGATGAGGGTCAGCTTGGATTTCCCGTGAAGCGAATGGTAGATCCAGTTGCGGCCGAAAACGGCGCGGAAGATGCGCCGGCTCCGGACGTAAAACATGCAGTGGAAACGGGGATCGATGAGCTGGAGCGCGTTGTTTTTGCGGAGCACCCTATCGATCGCCACCTGGTCCCAGAACGGATCCGGGTCGAGGAGGGCCTCCTCGAACATGGCGGCGACTTCCTTGCCGGGACGAAAAAGAAGGACTCCGCTGTTGAGTCCGGCCGGGGGCTTGTCCATCACGCCTCCGATCTTTCCGGGCTCGACAAGAGGGAGCGCGGGCGCGTCCTTCGCGATGAGGATGTCCGAGTCGAGGAATGCGACCATATCCATGGAGCGCACCCACTCGAGATCGTGCAGGCAGCACTTCTGCCAGGTCAGCTTCTTGCCCGGAAGCTCGCGGATGGGCCTGTCCACCACGAGCGTTTCGTATCCGTGGCGGCACGCGTAATTTTCGAAGCGAGCGCGGGAGAATTCGTCAAAGAGCTCGGTGTATTTCGGCCCGATGACAATGGTGACCAGCCCGATCTTCATGGCTTTTGATCCGGCTTAATGCCGGGGGCTGGCGCTGGCTCCGCCGGTTTTGCTTCCGGCGGCCGTCCGGAAATCTTCGCCCCTGACTTTGATGCGAGAATTTTTTTCAGCAGGGAGGCGGCGGCTTCGCGGGCCCGCGCGGTGAACCGGACGTGCAGCATCGAAGTGGACGCCTGGGCGGTCGCGAGCAGGGCGAGTGCGCGGAGGCGCAGCGGGTCCGGACGGCAGAAATTGAGCAGCGTCGTTACGGCGGGCACGCCTCCAGACGCGGCGGATTCGACGATGCTCCGGGTTTCGCTGAAGAGGGCCACGTTCTGGCGTGCTGTGACGACGACGACATCGGATTTCAGCGCGGCCTCGTTGGCGATGTCCGAGCGGGCGAAGGGAACGAGGTCGAGCAGGACGGCATCATAGGCCTTGGAGGCGCTTGCGAGAAACGAGTCGAATGAGGAACGGACACGATCCTCGGGAATGCCCGTGACCCAGGGAATGATTTCCACGGCGCTCTCGGGGTCCGCTTCCTTGTTGCCCCAAGGGGATGGAGGGGCTGGCTTCGCGGGGAGACCGGCGGCGGCGGCCAGGCCAGGCGCCGGCGTGGGGAATTCGGCGAGGAGCACCTTGAACCCGTGGGCGGAGATGGCGCGGGCAATGTTGAGTGCCACGGCGGTGTTGCCGGCCCGTGCGTGCGAGCCCACGAACGCAAAAGACTTCGCGCCGCAGCGCTGGTGCTCGAGGATGAGGCGGAGGGCGAGATCCCTCAACGCGAGGGAGGCAGGGTGGCCGGGACGGTCGAGAAGGATTTTGGCAAAGCCGGGATCCTCTCCGCCGGACGACGTGTCGGGAACCGGTTCCGCCCCGGCTCCCCCGATCGCCGCTCCGAGCTCCTCGCGGCAGCGGATCCGGCCGTCCAGAAAATCGAAGAGGAGGCAGACGCCGCCGACAAGTCCGAACGACAAAACAAGCGCCATGAGGCGCAGCTTCGAGGCATTGCTCGATGCCGGCTTCTGCGGGGGGACGGGGGCCTGGTCGATGGTGACCGGAAGCGGGGATTTGGCCTCGAGCTCGACATCGTCGATACGCGTGTTGATCGACGCGAGGCGGTCGCGGAGCTGGCTGAGCCCGAAGGTGAACTCGTTCGCCTCAAAAATTCCCTCGGAGATCTTGGTGGCCTCTTCGTTGGCGGCGGCCAGATCGCGGCCGAGCTGATCGGATGTCTGCCGCACGGACTCGTAGGCATTCCTGGCCTTGACGACCGCGCTGTCGAGTTCGAACGCGCGCTTCTCGGTCAGGTTCTTGATCGTCTCCTCGCTGACGCGCTTCTTGTAGTTGGCCATGTAATCGTTCATGGAAGTCATGCGGTCCTCGATGTATTTGCGGTCCGGATTTTCCGGCTTGAGCCCGTCGATCGTGGCGCGCAGCTCCTGGGATTTTCCGTAGGTCCACTGGGTGATCTGGTTGATGCCGAAATTGTCGGCGACGCGCTCCTCCGCGAACGGCTCCAGGCTCGCCTTGGCGAGGGTCTCGCGGTCCTTTTCCGCCAGCTCGAGCGCGGCGGCTTTCGAGAGGGTGTCCGCCTGCGCCTCCCAATAGAGCTTCTGGATGAGGTTCATCTTGCCGAGGTCGGTCGCGAAATCCGCGCGGAGGAACGAGCGGTTCGTGAAGCGCCCGGCCAGATCGAGGATGTGTTTTTTCTCCTCGGTGCCCCTCGCGGAGATTTTGTCCCTCTCGGAGCGGAGGTAGTTGAGCCGGGAGGCATATTGTTTTTCCTGCTCGGTCTGGAGCTTCTCGACCAGGCTGGAGAGCACCTCGTGGAGGGTGATGGCCAGGCCCTTGGAATCACCGGCATCGAGGGAGACGCGGATCAGATACGTCCGCTCGACCTCCTTGGCAACGAGCTTCGACATGAGGCTGTAGATCGCCCGGTCCGAGCTGCCGAGGCCCTTGAGAAAATCCGGGCGCTTGTCGTCGGGAATATTGTTCAGGGCGGATTGGATCACGTCGCGGTCCTGGATCCTCAGCACGAGCGTCCTCTGGAAAACACCGACATCGCCCTGGATGGACTCGCGCTCCCGGCCCGTGAGGGTGGGCTCCTTGCTCTGCTTGATCAGGAGCGTGCCTTCGACTTTGTAGATGGGATGGATGAACGGGATGACCAGGATGCTGAGCAGGAGAAACGCCGGGATGCCGAGGCCGAGGATCAGCGGGCCGCGCCGCCACAGGAAATCGAAAATCCGGAACGGCTTGGATTTTTTCGCGTTCTCAAGCCGGCCGCGTTCGAGCGGCGCGGACCGGCTGCAAGTCGGGGAGGAAGCACTCAATTGCCACCTCCGCTGCTGCTTCCGCCGCTCGAGCTGCTGCTCGATCCTCCCCCGCCTCCGCCGCCGTTGAGCGTGTTTCCGTAGAGCATCGACGTGAGGCCGTTGAGAAACCCGAACCCGGTGACCATGTTCGCGGTGACGCCGACGACGGTGAAGAACGGCGCGATCTGCGAGGTGAAGTAGTTGAGTTTGTTCAGCCCGGTCTCAGGCACGTAGATCAGATCTCCGGCCTGCAGGATGTAGTTTTTGTCGAAGTTGGCATGCCCGATGAGCTCCTTGAAGTTGATCCTCTCGACGACCCCCTTGCCCCCGGCAACCTGCCGGACGAGGAAAATGTCGCGCATGTTGGCCCCCTTGGTCGGTCCGCCCGCATTCATGACGGCATCGAGGAGCGAGAGCTGGGAGCGGAGCGGCACGACACCCGGGTTCCGCACCTCGCCGAGCACGAAGGCGATCTGGTCTTCGCTTTGCGGGATAAAGATCACGTCGCCGTTCTGGAGGCGCGCGTTGAGGTTCATGTTGCCCTGTTCGAGAAGCTCCTTGAGGTCGATCCACATGACGAGGTCCTTGCCGCGGACGATCATGCAGCGGCTCAGGAACGATTTGGCGGTGTCTGCGGGAATCCCGCCGGCGAGCGAGAGGGCTTCGAGAAGCGTGCCCGGCCCTTGGAAGTTGACGGCCCCGGGAACGGCCACGCGTCCGAGGACGAAGACGCGGTTGTTGTTGTAGGCCTTCATGACCAGAGTGACCTCCGGCTTGTCATAATAGACCCCGAGCGCCTTCGAGAATTCCTCGGTGAGCTCGCGCAGCGTCCGGCCTTTCACATTCATGATGCCGACGCGGGGGAGGGCGACCTGGCCGTCGGGCGCGACGATGATCTCCTCGCGCGATATGTCGTCGCGCCCGCGCACGAGGAAGGCGAAATGGTCGCCGGGGCCGAGGCGGTAGTCGTTGTCGATTTTTGCGGACGCAGCCTTGATCTGGTCGCCGGCGGCGAAGTCTCTGGATGTCGTCTTCATCTCCGCGGTGAAGAACTCTCCTGGCTTGAGCCCCTTGGCGGGAACATACTGGTCCTTCTTCTTCCCCTCCTCATACACGCCCTCTTTGATCGGCACGGTCGTGCAGCCGGAGAGGGCGAGGAGGATCGCGATGGCCGTTGCCGCGCGGCCGTGTTTCGTCAGGAAGCGGGTCACTGAAGTGAAGGGGGGTGAGTTGCGCGGAGGGCAGCCTTCGCGTCGAGTTCTTCTGTGGCGCGCGCTTTGCCGATTTGGAGGCAGCGGCGCTGGTAGGCGTTGAGAAATTTCCGGAACTCGAGGTCGGGATAGCGAGGCTTCCCCGCCAACGCGCTTTTGACATATCCCCACCACATCGCCAGCCCGCCCACCACATAAGGCGGGTGGGCCAGCCGGAACACCGAACTGACCGTCATATAAAACAGTCCGGTCCCCATGAAATACTGCCCGAACCCGTGGCGCATCCGCCCGGTAAATATGCTCTTCTGGCTCGATCCCATCGGGCGCAGATGCACGAACCGCAGATCCTGGTCGTCCCAGCTGCACGCGATCCAGCCCAGCATCCGGCAGCGGTGGCAGTCGATCCCGTCCCACATCACCTCGCGGACAAATCCCCCGGTTTCCTGAAAGCAGGCGACGCGGTAGAACTTCGTCATTCCGACCGACATCTCGTCGCCGCACTTTTCGCTGACCAGCCGCCCGCCCTCCTCGAAATACGGTTTCCCGCTGCATGTGCCGAGGCGCAGGTTTTCCGCCATCCGGCGCATGAGGATCTCGAAATATTTTCCCGGCAGGTCGAGGTCGAGGTCGAACTTGCAGAGAAAATCGAAGTCCTCGATGTGAAGGGCATTCATGCCGGCGTAGAAGGCATCGACCACGCCGGGGCCGACCGCGCGTTTGCCACGGTCCTCTCTGCGGACAACCTTGATCCACGGGTGCTTCGTGGCGTATTCCGCGAGGATGGCTGGGGTTTCATCGCTGGAGCCATCATCGACCACGACCCACAGGGTGGGGAGGACGGATTGGGCGAGAACGCTCTCGATGCAGCGCCGCGCGTATTTCGCCTCGTCGCGGCAGGGCGTGATCAGCGCGTATTTGCCGAGCGGAGAAGCGGAAGTGGTTGCGGGGCCATGGGATGTCATGGGTTACGGTGGACGGTAAAAGCAAGCGTAAGCCTATCAAGATTTTTTGCGGAAGAAAACTCTTCTTCTATGCGTATGCGGCCCTCGCGGGCGAGCGATGCGCGGAGTGCGGGGTTGGCGGCCAGCCTCCGGAGGCAGGAGGCAAGGGCCTCCGGATCGCCGGGTGGCACGAGGCAGCCG
>JBAWVC010000095.1:0-9445 GCA_037147455.1 Verrucomicrobiota bacterium
CGTCCACGCGAGCCCCGGCTGCGGCTTCGATTGCCAGGCCCCTTCTTTCAAAATTGCCGCCGGCCCGCTGTGGCGCAGGTATCGGAATTGATCGTTGTTGCGGAACGCCAGCCTCAACGAGTCGAGGTCATTTTCAAAACTCACTATGTGCAGGCCACGGGCCGGGGCGGGATCCTGCTCGTAACAATCGACAGCCGCCATGGCGTTGGCCCCGGCCCCGAGGCCGACATCCCAGATCACCAGCAGTCCGGCCTCCGCCTCGCGGAGACGCTCAGCAAGCCGCGACTGCTCGATATACAGCTGCCGCGCCTCGTCCATCGGCGGGGTGCGCGAGTGCATGATCTCCCCCGAGTGGATGTGCCGGATGCTTGCGAATCCCTCCCGGGCGGTATGAATTTCGTAGTTTCCCAGCACCAGCCGCTTCGCCTTTTTCGGCACTTGGGCGAGGACCGGATTGTCGAGGTCGTCCTCGTGGAGCGTGGCCCGCTTTTCCTGGTAGAGCGCGAGGAACGTGTCCGAAAAAATGCTCGCCCGGATCTCGCGCAGGAGCTGATGGTAGAAATGGATATTGTGCTTCCCGAGGAGCTGCCATCCGAGCGTCTCGCGGGTCTTGGTGAGGTGGTGGAGGTAGGCGCGCGAATACCGCTGGCACGTCGGGCAGTCGCACGCGGGGTCGAGCTTCTCTTCCGAAAATTTATAGACCCCGCGGCGGAGCTGCAGGTAGCCGCGCGAGGTGAAAACCCCGCCCCGCTGCGCGACCTGCGTCGGGATGATGCAGTCGAACATGTCCACGCCGCGGTGCACCGCCTCGAGAATGTCTAGCGGCGTGCCCACGCCCATGAGGTAGCGAGGCTTGTCGACCGGAAGCAGGCCCGCCGTGAATGCGCAGGTATCCTCGCGTTCGCTCCGGCCCTCGCCGACCGCCAGCCCGCCGATCGCGAATCCGTCGAACTCCATTTCGGCCAGGCCCAGCGCGCTTTCGCGCCGCAGTTCGGGGAACAGCGCGCCCTGGACAATTCCGAACATCGCCTGCGTCGAATCACCGCGCGCCGCGAGGCTGCGCACCGCCCAGCGCTGCGTCAACTCCAGCGCTGCGCGCGCGACCGCCTCGTCCGCTGTGGAGGCCACGCATTGGTCGAGCGCCATCATGATGTCGCTGCCGATCGCCACCTGCGCTTCGATGCTGGCCTCCGGGCTCAGCAGGATCGTGCGCCCGTCGGTGTAGCTCTGAAAAACCGCGCCCTCCTCGGTGATCGAGCGCGAGTGCGGTAGCGAGAAAATCTGGTATCCGCCCGAGTCGGTGAGCACCGAGCGCTTCCAGCTCATGAACTCGTGGATGCCGCCCACGCGGCGAAAAACATCCAGCCCAGGCCGCAGGAGAAGATGGTAGGTGTTCGCAAGGAGGATCTGCGATCCGGAATCCTCGAGCGTCTGCGGCAGCTGCGCCTTCACCGTCGCCTGCGTTCCCACCGGCATGAATAGCGGCGTGAGCACCTCGTTGTGCAGGGTGCGGAAGACTGCCGCCCGTGCCTCGGAGCCGGTGGCGCGGGCCTCAAGCCGGAATGGGAGGCGGGAAGTCACCCCGATTTTTTCGTGCTTTGGATCGAGAGTTCGCGGAGTTGTTTAAAGTCCACTTCGGACGGCGAGCCGGTCATGAGTTCGACGCCGCGGTTGTTTTTCGGGAAGGCGATGACGTCGCGGATGCTTTCCGCGTTGGCGATCAGCATGACCAGGCGGTCGAGGCCGAGCGCGATGCCGCCGTGGGGAGGAGCTCCGAACTGGAAGGCCCTCAGCATGTGCCCGAACATCGACTTCTGCGTTTCCTCATCCACTCCGAGGACAGTGAACATTTTCGCCTGCAAATCCGGCTCGTGGATCCGGAGGCTGCCGCCGCCGATTTCCACGCCGTTCAGAACCACGTCGTAGGCGACCGCGCGGACCTTGCCGTATTCGCCGGCTTCGAGCAGCGCGGCGTCCTCGGCTTGCGGGCGCGTGAACGGATGGTGAACCGCGTTCCACTTGTCCTCCTCCTCGCTCCAGGCGAGGAGCGGGAAGTCCACGACCCAAAGGAAATTCAATTGGGCGGGAACTTTGGCGAGTTCCAGGATGTCCGCCACGCGCAACCGGACGCGTCCGAGGGTTTCGCAAGCGGTCTCCCATTTGTCCGCGCCAAAAAGAATCAGGTCGCCCTCCGCGATGGCAAGGCGCTCGGTGAGTGCGGCCTTTTCGGCGTCGGTGAAGAATTTGACGATCGGGGATTTCCACTCGCCGTTCTCGACCTTGATGAACGCGAGGCCTTTCGCGCCAGCCTGCTTGGCTAGCTCGGTGAGGGTTTCGATCTGGCCGGTCGTGATCTTCGCGAAGCCTTTTGCGTTAATCGCCTTGACGACTCCGCCGCCGTCGAGCGCCCCGCGGAAGACTTTGAACTGGCTCTCGCGGAAAACGTCGCCCAGGTCGGCGATCTGCATACCGAACCGCGTGTCCGGCTTGTCGCTACCGAACCGGTCCATGGCCTCGCGCCATGTCAGGCGCGGGAACGGGAGCGGGATCTCGACGCCGCGGGCCTGTTTGAAAACCGTGGCCAGCAGCTTCTCCATGAGGCCGAGGATGTCGTCCTGCGTCACAAACGACGCCTCGACATCGAGCTGGGTGAATTCCGGCTGGCGGTCGGCGCGGAGGTCCTCGTCGCGGAAACACCGCGCGATCTGAAAATATTTTTCCAGCCCCGCGACCATGAGGAGCTGCTTGTATTGCTGCGGGGCCTGCGGGAGCGCGTAGAACGAGCCCGGCGTCAGGCGCGAGGGCACGAGAAAATCGCGCGCGCCCTCCGGCGTGCTCTTGGAAAGGATGGGCGTTTCGATTTCAAGGAACCCCTCCGCATCCATCACGTCGCGAATGGTTTTGATCACGCGGTGGCGGAGCCGCATGTTCGCGCTCATCTCCGGACGCCGCAGGTCGAGGTATCGATAGGTCAGCCGCAGGTCCTCGTTCGTGATCCGCTCGTCGATCGGGAACGGCAGGACGTCCGCCTTGTTCAAAATCTCCAGATCCGTCGCGACGATTTCCACCGCGCCGGTCGCCAGCTTCGGGTTTTCGGTCCCGGACAGACGCTGAGAAACCTTCCCGGTCACCCGCACGACATCCTCGCCACGAAGCTCGTGCGACTGCTTGGCCGTCTCCGGGTTTTCCTCCGGGCGAAAGACAACCTGCGTGAGGCCCTCGCGGTCGCGGAGATCGATGAAAATCACGCCGCCGTGGTCGCGCCGGGAATCCACCCATCCGCTGAGGGTCACGATGGTTCCGGCATCTTCCGCGCGCAGGGCATTGCAGTGGTGGGTGCGATAGGTCATTGGAAAACCTTGAAAAGTAGCGGGTCTTTTCCGTTTCACAAGACTGAGGATGCGCCTGATTTTTGCGAACTCGAATTTTTCCCCCGGAATAGGGATTGACTTGCCGCTTGGATGGGTTAATTTCGCCGGCTCCACCGATCTGATTTTATGAAACGCACCTACCAGCCTTCCAAGCGCACGCGCAAGCAGCAGTTTGGTTTCCGCGCGCGCATGGCGACCAAGGCCGGGCGCGCCATCTTGAGCCGCCGCCGCCAGCGGGGACGCAAACGCCTCCTCCCGAAGGGTGTCGAAGTCCACTTTGCCCGCCACACCGAAGCCTGAGCGGTTTCGGTTTCCAAAGTCCACTCACCTGCGGGACGGCCGGGATTTTTCCCGGGTGCGGGAGAGTGGAAAAGCGGTGCAGGGCCGGCTGTTGAGGCTCGCCATTTACTGCCCTCTAGCCGAGGGCGCTGCAAAGGTCGGAATAATCACGTCGAAGCGCGTGGGTGGGGCCGTGGTGAGGAACCGGGTCCGGCGGAGGCTCAGAGAGCTGGTCCGTCACTCCCTCTCGCATTTCCCTCCCGGCAGCCTGATCGTGGTCATCGCCAAGCCGGCCGCCGCTGCGGCCTCATTTGAAGAATTGCGACAGGAATGGTTGCTTCTTGGCCGCCGACTTTCTATTTTGCCGCCTCTCGCATGACTTCTTTGCTCGTATTTATTATCCGAATCTACCAACTGGTGCTCTCGCCAGCCCTGCGGGCATTGTGTGGGCCGGGATGCGGATGCCGCTACGAGCCGTCCTGCTCGGAATACTTTATCCGGGCCCTGCGCGGGCATGGATTTTTCAAAGGGCTCTGGCTGGGAATCTCCCGGATCGCCCGCTGTCACCCGTGGGGCGGATGCGGGTATGACCCCGTGCCCTCCGCCTTAAAATCTCTGAACTGATGGACCGTAAAGCCTGGATCGCAATCACTCTCTCCGTTGTCGGGCTCGTCGCCTGGCAATGGTATGTCGGCAAATACATCACGCCCGCCCAGCAGGCAGCGGCTGCAGCTGCCGCCGCCGCAGCGCCCGCGCCTTCTGTCGCCCCTGCAGGCGCGCCGGCACCCGCCGTCTCTCCCGCAGGCAATGCCTTGACCCCGGCAGCATCCGCGACGCCCGGAACGGCCGCGCAGTCCGCCACTCCGCCGCAGCAGGTGATGACCGCGCGGGCGGAAAGCCTCTCGGCACCCGGAGCGGAATTTGTTTTCAACAACGACTCCGGGGGCATCGAGCAGGCGATCCTGCTGATGCACCAGGGGGAGAACCAGCAGAGCGTCTCGCTGAATCGCGACCGCGGAATGCCGATCGGGGCACTGGGGTTCAACCCGGGCGAGGTCATCGGGGGGTTTGAAATGCGCGCTGACCGCACCAAGGGGGAGGTCACGTTCTCGAAGACCGCCGCTGACGGCATGGAAATCACGAAGCGTTTCATCCTGCCCCCGGCCGCCGAAAAGGACCGCCTCTACATCGTCAACCTCGAGGTCAGCTTCCGGAATCCCGGAACGGCCGAACTCCAGGTTCCGGCGTTTTATGTTGGCACCGGCGGATCGGCCCCGATCCACCCGAGCGACCTTCCGATGTATACCTGCTTCGACTGGTCCTCTGCCGGAAAGATGACGACGATCGACGTGAACTGGTTTTCGGCGAGCACGATCCCCCTCGTGGGCATCCAGACCCGCGGCGAGCGCCCGCTTTATAACGAGAGCAAGCCCGACGTCCAGTGGGCGGCGGTAGCCAGCCAGTATTTCTGCACGATCGTCACAGCCAAAGACCCGGCCGCTTCCGTCTGGGCCCGGCGGTTCGACACGAAAAAGCAGAACAACGCGCCGGTCTTCGGCATCCAGGGCGGGATCGGGCAGACCGGGTTTGCGGTGGCGCCCGGCGCGACGGTCACGAAGAGCTTCGAAATCTACGCCGGCCCGAAAGAGCTCGGGCGCCTCCGCAAGATCGGCGGCAACCAGGATGCCGTCCTGAATTTTGGCATGTTCGGCTTCATCAGCGAAATCCTCCTCTGGGGGATGAACTCCCTCAAGGGCTGGCTCGGCAGCTACGCCGCGGCGATCATCGTCCTCACCCTGATCATCAAATCCGGGCTCTGGCCGATCCAGAACAAGGCGACGAACGAGATGCGGAAGATGTCCGCCCTCTCGCCCAAGATGACCGAGCTGAAGGAGAAATTCAAAGACGACCCTCAGAAGATGAACGCGGAGACGATGAAGCTCTACCGCGAATACGGGGTCAACCCGTTCAGCGGCTGCATCCCGATGCTCATCCAGATCCCGATCTTCTTCGGATTCTACGCGATGCTGGGCACGGCGATCGAGCTCCGCAACAGCTCGTTCTTCTGGATCCACGACCTTTCGCAGCCGGATACCGTCGGCCACATCCTCGGGTTCCCGATCAACCTCCTCCCGCTGATCATGTCGCTCACGATGGTCTGGCAGATGGTGATCACGCCGAAAACCGGGGACGCCGCCCAGCAGCGGATCCTCTACTTCATGCCGATCATCTTCCTGACGTTCGCCTACAATTACGCCAGCGGGCTCGCACTTTATTGGACAACGCAGAATATTTTTTCTATTGTCCAGCTCTACCTGACGCGGAACAGGCCGCTGCCCACGCTGGAAAAAAAGAGCGTGATCGCCAAGCGGGAAGCCGTCAAAAATCCCAAGAAAAAGCGACCATGATCCAGACGCCCGTTGAAGTTCTCGACACGATTCTCGGATACCTCGGCTTTGCCGTGGAGATCCAGGAGCAGGAGCGCGACGGCCATGCGGTCCTCCAGATCCTGACCCACGAGCCCGAGCGGCTGATCGGCCACCACGATGTGGTCATCGACGACCTCCAATACCTCGTCAACCGCGTCCTCGGCGCCCAAAACCCTCCCGGCCCGCGCGTGACCGTGGACGTCGAACACCACCGCGCGATGCGCGACGACGCGCTCGTCGAAAAAGTCCTCCACCTCGCGCTCGCCGTTCGCTCGACCGGAC
This sequence comes from Verrucomicrobiota bacterium, assembly GCA_037147455.1. Taxonomy (GTDB): domain Bacteria; phylum Verrucomicrobiota; class Verrucomicrobiia; order Chthoniobacterales; family Terrimicrobiaceae; genus QYQL01. Next base: position 6,362 of record JBAWVC010000095.1, read on the forward strand.
GCCCGATCCAGACAGACCCGCTCAATTCCTACGACCGCCGGATCGTCCACAACGCCTTCAAGGACGACGCGGAAATCACGACCTGGAGCCCACAGGACGACGCCCGCGTCAAGCGCATCACCATCCGCCCGCGCAAAAAGCCGGACCATTCTTAGGCCGGGCTGGAGCCCGTCCGACATCGCTCTCCGGAGCCGATTGATCCTACAAACCACTAACGGCCACTAAAAAACACTAAAACAAGAAGCAGCGCAGGAACTTGTGCGAACTCCGGCATTCCCCTCTAAGGCGAGCGACCAATGACTCTGTAACGCCTTTTCAATTAGTGGCTTTTAGTGAAAATTAGTGGTTCAACTTCGGAATTTAGGTTGATGAAATCCCGCCTGACACTTTTCGTTTTATGGGTTGCCGTCCTGACCCTGCGCGCCGGAGAGGCCCCGCCTCCGAGCCTGCGCGAGACGGTGAACTCGCTGGATGACCCGCAGGTCCAAAAGGCGATCGATTCGCTCCAGGCGAATTTCCTTTCCCCTTCCGCCCTGGACGAAAACTCGAGGCAGAAGGCGATGCTGGAAGGCTTGCTCCGGCGGTTGTCGCCGGGCGCCGCGATCGTGACGGCCGACAAGGCCAACGCCCGCCCGGAACCGGTCCCGTTCCTCGCGGAGATCCTGGACGACCGGGCCGGCTACCTCCGGCCGGGGAAGCTTGATGCCGCCACGCTCAGCCAGCTGGATGTCTCGCTCGCGAACTTTTCGGAAAAGAAGCTGCCGGCCGTGATCCTGGATTTGCGCGGGGTCGCGGGCGGGAGCGGGTTTGAAGCAGCCGCCGACTTCGCCCGCCGGTTTTGTCCGAAGGGGAAGATGTTGTTTTCGATTCAGAAGCCGAGCGCGAAGCAGGAGCGCATCCTGACGTCGAACCAGGGCCCGGCCTACGAGGGGATTCTGGTTGTCCTGACGGACGGGGACACCTCGGGGTCCGCCGAAGCCCTCGCGGCGACGCTGCGCCTGAACGCCGGAGCGATGGTCGTGGGCAGCGACACCGCCGGGGAGGCGGTCGAGTTTTCCGAGGTGCCGCTCGGAGGTGGAAAAATCCTGCGAGTCGCGGTCTCCCAGGTCGTCCTTCCGGAAAACTCCACGATTTTCCCTGGCGGGGTCAAACCCGACATCGCCATCTCCCTCCCTCCCGGCGTCCTTGCGGAAATCTATGCCGCCACCAAGGACAAGGGCGTCAGCCAGTTTGTTTTCGATTCCGAGCGCGCGCGCATGAACGAGGCCGCGCTGGTCGCCAGCACCAACCCGGAAATCGAGAGCGGCAGGGACCGCCAGCGGCCGCCATTGCGCGACGCCGTGCTCCAGCGCGCGATGGATCTGGTCACCGCGGTGAACTTCTACAAACGGCAAAAGTAGCGTTCCGGCTTGTCCGCCGCCCGGATTTGTGGCACCAAGGGGGCATGCCACTTACAACCCCCCATCTTCCTGCAGTCGGGCTAGTCGCCCAGCTCAGCAAGGAAGACCGCGATACCCTCAGCTCCTACGGCAGCTTCCACATCGCGAACCCGGACCACATCCTCATCGCCGAGGGCCTGCCTCACGGGAAACTTTTTTTTATCATCAGCGGCCTTCTCCACGCGGTGCGTCACGAGGACGGGAAAGACATCCTTCTCGGGCCAATCAGCCAGGGCGAGTGGGTCGGCGAGGTCGATCTCTTCGATCCGGCCAGCGCGGTCTGCTCGGTGATCGCCATCGAGCCGAGCCAGTATTGGGTGATCACCCGCCAGGACCTCGAGGATTTCATCAACAACTACCCTGCGGCGGGGATCCAGATCCTGATCGGAGTGGCCGCGACCCTCGGACACCGGCTGCGCGGCGTCACCAAAATGCTCGCCGAACAGACGGAGTTCGCCTCGATCCGGAATTCGCTATTCAAGGGGTGACCCTCGCGGGCGAAGAAGCCTGTAGCGGCGGTCTATGACCGTCGGTCGCTTACCGATCATAAAGTGCGACGGTCACAGACCGACGCTACAACCATACGTTACGCCTGGGCCTGCTGGACCGGAACAACCGGCAGGGGAAAGCGCAGGCGCAGTTCGTTGTCCACCTTGACCTCCACGGTGTAGAGGCCGTGCTTTTGGAACTGGATTCCGCCGAAGACATGGACGTTCGTGGCATGCGCCTCGAGCGACGGGAGGGTGAACTGGACCTCGCTTTGAGCGATCGGCTCGTCGTCATCGGGCGTCAGGATGAGCGATTGCTGGACAAACTCCCCGACTCCCCCGCACCACCTGCTCCAGAGGCAGAGTTTAAAAAAACCGATCGGCATCACCGGGGCGGGAATCATTCCGATAATTCCGACCAGCGTCTGCTGGCCGCTCGCCTCCTGGCGCACGTCTTCACAAAGGACGCACGCCTGAAGGTCGGGGATAATTTCTTCGGACATCATCCCATTAAAGCGATTGGCACGCTTTGATGGAAGATGTTTCCCTTCATACGGCCATCAACTTGTTGGAGGAAAGAAGAAGGAATCCGTCGAGGGCAGATTGACCGGCCCGTTGACGGGGTCCGAATAGATGTAGGCCGGGGCGCTGGTGTAGCCATCGAGGTTGCGCAGCTTGACGAGCGCCTGGCGCTGGTCTGCCGTCAATGTCCGGTTGGCCTTCGCAAAGGCCGCCGCGTAGCAGTAGGACATCTCGCCGTCGAGTTCGCCGTAGCGTCGTCCGAGCGCGAGCACCGTCTTTTTGTCCGCCTGGCCGCCGCTGAGGAACTTGCGCAGTTCCTTGGAGATGGCCCCGCGCACGCTGATGATTTCCTGGAGCGCCTTGCGCTGCAGGTCGGGGATGGCGGTGATGTTCTTGCGCTGGTCTTCGGTCAGGATGTTGAGGAACTCCTTGCCGCTGTCGCCGGTCACGGACGTGCTGATGTCGAAGTCGCGCTTGCCCATCGCGGGCATGTCCTTCATGTAAAACCCGCCGAAGTAGGTGCCGTGGCGCTCCGGGCAGAAATAGGTGTCCGCCTTGACCGAGCCCGCATACCAGCTGAAGAACTCGCTGGCGAAGGTCATGTAGGCGACGTTGACCATCTTTTCCGTGCCCCG
>JBAWVC010000096.1:0-9284 GCA_037147455.1 Verrucomicrobiota bacterium
TTTCTGGAATCCGGGGTTTCGTTGGGGGGCTGCCGCTGCTGGATCTGGGGAGTGACGACAGGGACCGTGCGTTGTGGCGTAACTTGCTGCGGAACCCGCTGCGAGGTTTGCTGGACGTGAGGGGTGTGGTTTCTGGAATCCGGGGTTTCGTTGGGGGGCTGCCGCTGCTGGATCTGGGGAGTGATCGTCCGGGGCTGATTGGCGGCCGGAACATTGGCGCGGGCAGTATTCGGAGTTGCCCCGGGGACGACCGTGGGTGCGCCGGGATTCGAATGCGGAACGCTTGCGGGCGTTCCGACGCGACCTGGATTTTGCCCGGCACTCCCGGAGGAACGCTGGGGATTTGGCGGTTGTGGCACGGAACCCGGCGCAGGGATGGTGTTTTCCGCCCGGACCGCCCGGTTGATGGCACTTCCAGCAACCGCCTGCGTCCCGGTTCTGACCACACCGGAACCCGAGGCCTGATGGCGGGCATTTCCGTTGTTGTTGATTTGGCGCTGGATTGTTTGGCGGCGGGCGTTTGCGCTCGGCTGCCACGGGTTCGCGTTATTGATGTCGATATTGACGAGGCTCGCTCCTCCACGATTTCCGCCGTGGCCGTGGTTCCATCCCCTCCAATTCCCCCGATAGAAGCAGCGGCGGTTCCAGTCGAAGTCGTAGCTCAGCCACATGCCGACGGCGCATCCGAGGCCGAATGTCACAAAAGGAACCGACGTGTAGGACTGGATATAGACGACCTGAGGATCGTATTGAGGGACATAGATCACATCCGGATCCGCCGGCACGATGCGGATGGAGCTTTCCTCCTCGACCACCTTTTGCTGGGGCGTGTCCGCGAGATTGCCGGCGGCCTTAGCCTGCTGGCGCAATGTCTGAACCGCGCTCATCACATCCGCGGGCTGCTCGACAAACGCTTCTCCGAGCGACGCCGTCCATTCGAGCTTCTGATCCATCCAGGCCAGCACCTCCGGATAACGAGTGAGGGACTTCACGCTCTCATCCCACGGCTGATTTTCCGTGTGCTCCGGATCCCCGTTGGACTTCAAATACCGCGCGGCCAGAACGACATCAGATGGCACGGTGGATGCCGGGAGAATGAGGGCGATCAGCGCGTCGGGATAAAGGGCGACCGGCGCGAGAAGCACGACCAGTTGTTCCTGGCTCAATTTTTGAGGGCCATACTGAACGGGCGTTGGAACCGGCCGGCTGGAGATCTGCGCGAGAAGCGGGAAGGGAGAAATGGCAAGCAAAACCGCAAGCTTTGCCGCGACGAACGGCCCCGGGCGGAACGAAGAACGCCTCGCATTCATAATGAGAACAGTAGTTGCATTTCCGGCTGAGCGCAAGGGCGAGGCCCTGTTCGCGCAGTGATTGACGGCGCGGGAATTTCCGCGAACAATCCTTGGAAGGTGAGAAACGCCCGTCCTGAATGAAGAAGCAAAACGCGGGCAAGGAGCTTTACCAGCAGTTGCGGCGGCTGCCGTGGGAAAAGCTATGGGCCGAAGAGGTTCCGGGATTTGATGCCGCGACGCCAGCCGAACGCGAGGAACGCGTTGCCGTGGTTCGCGCGGTCGGAGTGGTCTTTTCGGAATCCGGCCCGAGAGAGCTCGCAAACGAGGTGCGCAGCTGGCTGAGGAGTTTGCTGAGCGACCCGTCGGAAAAAGTCCGCCGGTATGCGATGAACGCGCTGCCAAAAGCGGGCGCGGGCCGGGAGGAGGAATCCGAACTGCTCGCCCTGCTGAAAAATACGGCCATCGAGCGCGAAAAAAAATTCCTGGCGGGAGCGCTGGATAAGATCGGCGGCGAGCAGACGCTGGCGGTGGCGCGGGGAGTTCTCCCGCAGACCGAGCAGAAGGCGCGCGCGGCCGTGGCGAGGAGCGAAAGCCCGGGCGCCATTCGGATGGACCGCGTGCTCGAGAACTTCGCGGGCGTGGCGATCCATCTCCGCGGCCGCCGGGGACTCGAGGGCATCGTGCAGGACGAAGCGGCTGCCGCGGGCGGCAAATTCCGCGTCCTCGATCAATCGGACGGACTGGTAGTGATCGCGCCCGCGGCTCCGTTCTCGCTGGCCGACGTTTACAAATTGAGGTGTTTCGGCACGGCTGGCTTTTGTTTGGGCGCGGCACCGGTTGGAGGGCTTGCGGAGCTGATGGCCTCGCCGCTGGCCCTGCGCCTGTTCCGGGCTTTCACCGAAGGGACCGCGCGCTACCGGATCGATTATGTGTCCAAAGGCCACCAGCGTGCGGCGGTGCGGGAGCTCGCGAACCGCGTGTATGCGTTGTGCCCGGAAATTCTCAACGACCCCCGAAGCGCGCTCTGGGCGATGGATGTCCATTCTGCGGCGCGCGGTGAAATGGCGGAGCTGCGTCCGCGTTTGATACCCGACCCGAGGTTCGCCTACCGCGTGCAGGATCTTCCTGCGTCGTCGCATCCGCCTCTTGCGGCCTGCATGGCGCGGCTTGCTGGCAGGATCGAGGAGGAAATCGTGTGGGACCCATTTTGCGGGTCGGGTGTCGAGCTGGTCGAATGCGCGCGGCGCGGCGGGGGGAGGCGCCTTTTTGGAACGGATCTCAGCGCCGAGGCCATTGCCGCCGCGCACGAGAATTTCCGGGCGGCCGGGATCGCCCCGACGGCCGCGCAGTTGATTTGCTGCGATTTCCGGGAACACGAATCCCTCGAGGGGCTCGAAGCGGGCCGCGTGGGCCTCATCATCACGAACCCCCCGCTGGGCATGCGCGTCCCGGTGCCGGATCTCAGGCGGTTGATTGCCGATCTTTTTGCCGTCGCAGCCGTTGCCCTGAGGCCGGGCGGACGGCTGGTCTTTATCAACCCTCTGAAGTGCGAGTCTCCCCACCGCCTGCTCAAGCTGCAATCCCGCCAGATCGTGGACATGTCCGGGTTCGATTGCCGGCTGGAGATGTATGTCAAAAACTAAGGCAGTTTAACGCCGCGGGCGGCGAGGAGGATCCGATACCAGGTATCCCGGTCCATCTCGATCTCGGTGGCTTTCGCCGCGTTTTGGATATGCGCCGGCTGAACGCTTCCCACGAGCCGGAAATGCGCATGCATCCGTAGGAAAGCCGCGAGATTTCGATGCCGCTGGTTCCGAGAAGCTGTGTCTTCATGGAAAAGATTCAACACCGACTGTCCGGCGCGGTCGAGGCGGGACTTCGCGCGGGGCCCGCCAGTTATCCCGCCGGGGCATCGAGATGCGAACCGATCCGGGCGAAGCGGATCGCGAGCGCGGCGAGGATGATCGCCGGGACAAAAACAACTGCCGGGCCAAGAACCGCCAGCCCCGCGCTCCCGAGGATCGCTCCCGCGGCGTAGGAAATCCAGACCGCGCCGGCCAGGCGGGCGTCGTCCAGGGCGGGTCCTCCACGCTCCAGAACCGCGCGAGCCGCAGATTTCCCCAACATGTCGAGCACTCCGGTGACGTAGGTCGTCGGAAAAGATGACTTGCCCAGCTCCCGCAGCGTCGCGTTTTGCAGGCCCATAGCCAGGAGCGCCGGGACCGCAGACGGAAAGCCTGCGCCGGAACGGACGAGCGCGAAAAAAACCGCCAGCAAAACCGCCTCCGCCGCCAGCAGCGCGGCGCAGCGCAGGTATGTTCGCGCCTTCAGAATCCACAGATACCCGAGAAACAACCCGAGAACGAAAACCGGGATCGCGAGCAGGTGAGGCAGGCCGACGCGCCAGTCGCCCTGACCGAACGCCGCGCCAAACGCGGCCGAGTTTCCGCTCATGTGGGCGACGAACAATCCGCCCAGGGTGAGCACCCCGACCGCATCGATGCTGCCGCCAACGCCTGCCAGCAGGAACGCCTCCCGCGGGGCGCGGACCGCCGGTGCCTTTGCCGCTTTCATGCTTTGCCACGGATCATGGCGTCGCAGCCTGACGGTTTTTCATTCCATCCGCAACGCTCAATGGGACGCTCAATGGGACGCGCTCAATGGGACACCCTGATTTGCAATTGTCTGGGAAGCGCTTTCCCTGATAGATACTGAATTCCGTCTTTAGTGCGGCGGGTGCCGTCCCATATGAACTCATTGCAAGACTTACAGCCGGATTCGGGAGCGTCGGGCAAGAGCGTTTCGTTTTGCGTCGTTTTGAGCCGGGTCTTGGCGGGCGGCAAATCCCGGAGCAATTGATGAAGGTTGCAGCCGTCATTCTCACGTTCAACGAAGCCGCGCGGGTTCGCGATTGCCTCGAAAGCGTCCGGTGGGCGGACGAAATTGTTGTCGTGGACGGCCATAGCACGGACGGGACGCCCGACATCGCCCGCGAATACACGGAACGGATATTTTTGAGCGACCGGCTCGGACCGAAAAATCCCGGCGGCTATTCCGACCAGAGAAACTTCGCGCTGGAAAACGTGACCTCGCCATGGACGTTCTTCATCGATGCGGATGAGCGGTGCACGCCGGAGCTCGCGGACGAGATCCGGAAGGCGCTGGCCGACGAGCCCGGCGACGACGTGGCCGCCTACCAGATGCGGAGGAAGGAGTTTTTCTTCGGGGTCCACACGCCTTACACGCACGGCAGCGGCTGGCTTGTCCGGTTGCTGCGAACCGGCCGCGCCCGCTGGAATGACCGCCTCGTGCACGAAGGCATCGTGACCACCGGAACCATCCGCCAACTGCAGGGAATGCTCCTCCACTACTCGAAGGATTCGATTGCCGACTACCTCGCCACGCTGAACCGCTACACCTCGCTGGAAGCCGCGGAGCTGGCAAAAACGAACGCGCCCCTGCTCCGCCGGCCGCTCCTTGAGTCCTTCCGCACGTTTTGCAATCTCTACATCTACAAGGGCGCCTATCGCGAAGGCGCATTCGGCCTTGTCATGTCGGCGTTCCTCGCAAACTACACCTTTCAAACCTGGGCGAAACATTGGGAATCGGAGATGAAATCCGGACGGATCCCGGCGACGCATCCGCGATTCCGGGTTCTGGAGACGGTTGCCGCGATTCTGCGCCCCGTCTGGATCACGCTCAGGCCGCCACGGGATTAACCCGGAAAAATCACAATGAAACAGCCCATCTTGCGAATCTTTTGCCCGCCAGCGGGTTCCGCCTCCCGCGCCCGATCACAGTGGATATCCCTTGGTCGTTGGCACCCGCTGACAGTCAAAATCTCCTGCAATCTGAGCCCCCTCCCTATGATTTATCCGGGTTAACGGGACCAGCCCATGAACATCACACTTTTAGAGCCGCAATGCACCGGGCAGATGCATGTCCCATTCAACGCGGCGCTTGTTCGAACCGTCCTGTCTGCGATGCCTGATGCCAGCGTGGCATTTAGCGGAGAATCGACGCACGTCACGAGAGTGCGCCAGGAGGCTGGGGATTTTTCCGGCCAAATCCGCTGGCAAACCGACTTCGGCGGGATCACTCGCGGAGGGGAAAATGTCACTGCCATGCCGCGGCTTTTGAGCGCCGGTTTTCGGCTGGCCAGATATTGCAGAGATGAGAAGGTTGACGTGCTGGTCCTCTGCTCTTCCTCGCCGGCGCTGCTTGCGGCCATGCTCGCAACGCGGCCGCGCTCCACCGCAGTATTGGTTCTCCTGCACGCCTGTATTGCTGAGCTCCGCTTGAACCCTGTGACCCAATGCGTGAGAAACCCGCTCTCCATCCATGCGGTGGCGAGAATTCCTGTGCCGTCCGGGATGCGGGCGGTTGTTCTGGGGCAACCCATCCTCGATAACATGCAGGCCATGGGGCTGGCATCGTCCCGGTGGGCATCCATCGACCTTCCGTGCTTGAGCATGCGGGATGAATCCAACGAACTGCCGCCGCCGCCCATGCGTTTCGGATATCTTGCCGGCTTCGAGCGCAGCGCCTCGGACACGAAGGAAATGCTGGAACGGGTCCGGCTTGCCACCGGCTGCGGGATCAACTGGATCGGGCGCGACAACCCCTCGTCGGAAGCGCTGAAGCTGGAGGAATACCAGCGACGTCTGAAAGAAGTTCACTACGCGATCTGGACCGGCGACGCGCCGACATACCGGCTGAGAGCGAGCGCCACTTTCCTCGATGCGATCGCCATGGGCAAGCCGCTGATCTACATCAAAAACGACTTCATCGATTACTACAATTCCCACCGCGGGCAGTTCGGCCTCCCCGTATCAGGCGACGGCGAACTGGAGGAACTCATGACCCGGTTGGCCCGCGCTCCGCTCGATGAAAATTACAAGCGCCTGTCGCAGGCGGCGCTCGCCGTGAGCCGCACGTTTTCACCCGAAACAATCGCGCCCGGACTGCGCTCGATCATAGAATCCGCTCTCGATGAAACAAAGAAACGATAGAAGGAACCTCTCCGCATGATCGCCTCAATGAACCGTTTCGACGCGCTGCTCTACGTCTGCAACCGCCTCGTGGCCTACTTCCCCTCCGGCCGCGTCCGGCTCGGCTTTTACCGACAGGCCATGCGGCTCGAGATTGCTCCCGGGGTCAGGATTCTTTCCGGGCTGTGGCTGGACTGTCGCGGGCAATGCCGGATAGGAGCCAACACCGTCATCAACCAGAACTGCCGCCTCGACAACCGCGGCGGCATCGAGATCGGAGCCAACGTGAGCATCTCGCCCGATGTCCACATTCTCACGGCCGACCATGATCTCGCCTCGCCGGATTTCAAAGGCCGGGAGGTGCCGGTCCGTATCGGGGACCGGGCATTCGTCGGAAGCCGCGCAATCATCCTCCCCGGAGTGACCCTCGGCGAAGGGTGCGGGGTCGGGGCTGGCAGCGTGGTGACGAAGGATGTCGAGCGCGGCGCGATTGTCGCCGGCGTGCCCGCCCGGGTCATCGGCCGCCGGCCGGAAAACTTGCTCTATGACACGACCTATCGCCGCCACTTTTTTTAAGCCGTTGAAGCGATGAGGATCGGGCTGTTATCCGGCGCCTACCCGCCCGCTGTTGACGGGATCGGAGACTACACGCGCCTGCTGGCCCGGGAGCTGGCCCGGCAGCATGAGGTTTCGGTCTTCACCGGACGGCAGGCCACTTACGCGCCCGACGGAAAGGTTTCGGTTGCCGGGATTTTCGATCACTCCCGCCCCGCCGGCATCCTAAACCTTCCCGCCGCCATCGCGGCAGGCCCGGCGCTCGACCGGCTGGTCGTCCAATACAACCCGTTCGGGTTCGGCCCCCGCGGCTTCAACCCGTGGCTTCCTCTCGTGCTCTCCCGGCTCCGGAAGCGCCTCCCCCTCTCGCTGATGTTCCACGAAACCTACGTCCCCTGCGAAACGGCGGCGCAGTTCGGCATGCGGCTCTGGCAGATCCCCCAGTTTTTTTTCCTCGGCCGGGCAGCCGCCTCGCTCTATGCCTCCTGCAGCCGGTGGCTCCCTGCGATCCGTTTCGCAACCGGACGGGCGGCGATCCATTTGCCTGTCGGCTCGAATATCGACCGCTCGGACCTTCCGCGCGACGAGGCGCGGAAGCGGCTCGGGATCGGGAGCTGCGCCCTCGTTCTGGGAGTCTTCGGGTCCGCCCACCGCAGCCGGCTTCTCGGCTGGATTTCCGAAGCGGCGAGCAGGGTAGCCTCGCACGCGCCTGAAACCGTCCTAGTTTACATCGGCGCGGACGGGGAAGCGCTGCGCCCGTTGCTTGGCGATGGCATCCGGTTCATGGATCGCGGGCTGCTTCCCGGCGGGGCCGTTGGCGATTCCCTGATGGCTGCGGATTTGATCCTCGCTCCATTTGTGGACGGGCTTTCGACGCGGAGGGGATCGGTTGTCGCTGCGTTCCAGCACGGCATCCCCGTGGTTTCGACCTCCTCGGCCTGGACGGACGAAATGCTTCTCGGGCAGGAAGAGCGGTTGATTTTTCTTTCCCCGGTCGGGGAGGGTGCCAACGCTTTCGCCTCCCTGGCCTGCGCAGTTTCCAAGCAGGTCCCGCTGCCGGATTCGCGGCGGGCTGCGCTGTCAGATTTTTATGACGAGCATTTCGGGTGGCCGTCCATCGCGCGAAAATTGGTACCGTGAGCTTCCCCAGTAGCTAGCCCGGAACAAAGCCGAAGCGAGCTTCGGGTTATCCGAGTGCCCGTATGGCAGCCTGGAGTTCCTCGAGGCGCGTGAGCCAGGCCTGCTGGCGCTGGCGGTGTTCGGCGACGACGGCAGGCGGGGCATTTTTGACGAAGGTTTCGCTAGAGAGTTTTCCTGCGGCTTTTCCGATTTCGGCTTCGACCTTGCTGATTTCCCCCTGGAGGCGCTGGCGTTCCGCCGGCGCATCCACGACCCCTTCGAGCGGGAGGTAAAGGATGCCGATGCCGGTCGGGCAGGTGGCGGATCCGGCGGGGGCAATGTCGCAGAGAGTGAGTGATTCGGCGTGCAGGAAAAGCGAGAGCGCCGGGATGACGTCGCGCACCCAATCGGCTGCCGGGGCCAGATGCCAGGCGAGGCGTTTGTTTGAGGGAATATTGTAGGTCGCGCGCAGGTTGCGGGCCTGGGAAACCGCGGAATAGACGGCATCGGCGAGGGGCTCCGGCGCGTCGTTCCCTGCCGGTGGCCACGGAGTTTCCATCAGGCTCTGTGCGCCGAATCCGAGCCCTCTCCACAGTTCCTCCGTGATGAACGGCGTGTAGGGATGCAGGAGCTTCAGGATCCGCCCGATCGTGAAATCCATCGCGGCCAGCGTCCCGGCGCGGCGCGGCGAATCGAAGTCCGCCTTCGCCGCCTCGATGAAGCGGTCGCAGAAATCTCCCCACACGAAATCGTAAAGCGCCTGCGCGATATCGCTGAACCGGAAGGATTCGTAGCCATCGCTCACGCGGGCGATCGTGGCGTCGAGCTTCGCGAGCAGGTCGCGTGCGAAGATCGAGAGATCGTGCTTCGACGGGTCGGCGGCGGGGTCCACGGCGCCCTGCATGAGGCGGAACCGGCAGGCGTTCCAGAGCTTGTTGCAGAAGTTCCTGCCCTCGACGATCTGCTGTTCGTCGAACTTGATGTCCTGCCCCTGCGGCGCAATGCGGAGGAGCCCGAACCGCAACCCGTCGGCCCCGTATTTGGCGATGAGGTCGAGCGGGTCGGGCGAATTCCCCAGGCTCTTCGACATCTTCCGCCCCTGCCGGTCGCGGATGATGCCGGTGAAATAGACGTTTTTGAACGGGATCTCGCCGGTGAATTCGAGCCCGGCCATGATCATCCGTGCAACCCAGAAGAAAATAATATCCGGCCCGGTGACGAGCGCGCTCGTGGGGTAGAACTTCTTCAGCGCGGCGGCGTCCATCGTCTCGTGCGGCCACAGCCACGACGAAAACCACGTGTCGAGCACGTCGGAATCCTGCACCCA
>JBAWVC010000097.1:0-9208 GCA_037147455.1 Verrucomicrobiota bacterium
ATGGGCCGGCGGTTTCAGGCCATCCTGTTTTCCAGAGGGATATCGAACGTGAATCTGTCAGGATACCGACACGCCCGAACCAACAGAATTTTCCCCTGAATTCCAGCGGGGAAGCGGTTGATCGCACCTCTCTATCAGCAAAGCCTGCAGGCTGTAGCGTCGGCCTGTGGCCGTCGGCTGCTTTGGGACGACGCTCAAAAAGTCCGACGCTCATAGAGCGCCTACAATGCGCCCCTGGGCGGTGGGGGCTACTGCGCCGCCCGCAGGGGCGTCTGAAGAGAGGCGTGTTCGGTCCTCTGCTGGCTGAAATAAGCCTGGGCCATCAGCAGCCGCTGTTGCAGGATCGTGTCCACCTGCGAATCCACGGGAACCGGTGCCGCGAGCATTGTTCCCGGCGGCACCCACGCGCGCCCGGTGAAGTTATTCGGAACGGATCCCCCGGGAATCGGCCGCGGGCAGTCGGCGACATAGATCCTCCCGCCATTCGGGGCCAGCGAAACGATTTCGACATGGCCGAAATAACCTCCCGGTGTTCCCCGGGGAATTTTCCCGAGCCTCTGATCTCCGGAATAGACCAACACGCTCCCGAGCGGTGCTCTCGCCGGGCTGGCCACCTTCACCGGCTTCCAGCCCGCAACGCTGAGAATTTTTTCCCAGTCCTCGCCGTTCCCCGGCTTTAACCCTCTTCCGAGCCCGGATTTGTTCAGGAGCGAGAGCATCGCCCGCCCGCACCAGCCGGACGGGATCCCGTCCGTCGCGCTCGTCACCGTCAGCCGCTGGAGCATATTCCCCTGTAATAGCGGGTTCGCCGCCCGGAGTTGGGCGGACGTAACCAGAACCAGAAAAAGAAATCCCCATCGTTTGCTCACGAGGCTTATGTATTCCAAAATCCTGACATTTCCATTATATTTTGATCAGGAGGACATCCCGTGCAGGCAACCGCAAGACATCTGATCGGGCCCGGTGTGGTCGAGGGCCGGTGGTGGCACCGGCTGGATGGCGGCCGCATCCAGTGCGACCTTTGCCCCCGGTCATGCAAGCTGGGCGAAGGGCAGAAGGGGTTTTGCTTTGTGCGGCAAAACCTCGGTGGCCGGATCGTTCTGGCCACCTACGGCCGCAGCAGCGGGTTCTGCGTGGACCCCATCGAAAAAAAGCCGCTGAACCATTTTTATCCCGGCACCGGCGTTCTTTCGTTCGGCACCGCGGGCTGCAACCTCGGCTGCCGGTTCTGCCAGAACTGGGACATCAGCAAGGCACGGGAGTTCGACCGGCTCGCGGACGAAGCCTCGCCGGAGACCATCGCGGTCGCCGCCCGGAAGCTGGGTTGCCGGTCGGTCGCATTCACCTACAACGACCCGGTGATTTTTGCGGAGTATGCCATCGACGTGGCCGACGCCTGCCGCGCCGCCGGGGTCGCCTCCGTCGCAGTCACCGCCGGCTACATGAGCGAGGATCCGCGCCGGGAATTCTACCGGCACATGGACGCGGCGAATGTGGACTTGAAAGGATTCACCGAGGAGTTCTATCACCGGAATTGCTCCGCCGCGCTGGCTCCCGTGCTCGACACGCTGAAATTCCTGATGCACGAGACAGAAGTTTGGCTGGAGGTCACCACCCTGCTGATTCCCGGAGAGAATGACAGCGCGCAGGAACTGTGCCGCGCCGCCGACTGGTTTGCTGCCAACCTCGGCCCCGATGTGCCCTGGCATTTCACCGCGTTCCATCCCGATTACAAGATGAGCGACAAACCCTGCACCCCGCCGGCGACCCTCGCCGTCGCGCGAGCCATCGCCCGCGAGCGCGGGCTGCGATACGTTTACACCGGAAATGTCCTCGATCCCGAGGGCGGCAGCACATGGTGCCCGGGCTGCAGCCGGCGACTGATCGAACGGAACGGCTACGAACTCGGGGAGTGGCAGTTGAAAGCCAACCGCTGCGCCCGCTGCGGCTTCGAAATTGCCGGGCGCTTCGCGGAACATCCCGGCGACTGGGGCAACCGCCGGCTGCCGGTGCATTTGGGCTGAACCCGAAAACAGCGATTGAGAAATTCTTTCAGAATTCCTCTACAAGAAGAGTCGTTTTTGGGCTGAACCCGTTATGCCCCAACGGGGCAATATCCAACAGCCCAGGGCAAGTCAGCGAAGCAGACGCCGCCCTGGGTATTCGCGTAAAAAAAATGCGCCCTGCCTTGAATGGGCAGCATCCCAAACCTGCCCGCTATTGCCATTCGGGTCAGCTCTCTTTCGCGGCCGGTTCGGCCTCTTCCGCAGGCGGCTCTGTTGCCGCGGGCTCCTCGTCCGGCGAAGCCGGCTCCTCGAGGAAATCCGGATGCACCGCGCCGGGTTCGGGCGCGTTGTGCTCGCTGGCCAGCTTGTCGGATTTCCCGAACGTGCCCGCGACTGTCGTCTCGGGGTTCTCCGTCCCGGCTTTGCCGCTGAACTTGACGCTGACGAGCTTGCTGACCCCGTGCTCTTCCATGGTGACGCCGTAGAGCATGTCCGCGCGGCTGATCGTGCGCTTGTTGTGGGTGATGACGACGAACTGGCTCTGGCCGACGAAGCGGTCGAGGATTTTGACGAACCGGCTGATGTTCGATTCGTCGAGCGGGGCGTCCATTTCGTCCAGCACGCAGAACGGGCTCGGCTTGACCATGTAGATCGCGAAGAGGAGCGAGACGGCGGTCATCGTGCGCTCGCCGCCGGAGAGGAGGCTGACGCTCTGGAGCTGCTTGCCGGGAGGCTTGGCGATGATCTCGATGCCCGACTCGAGCGGGTCGCTGTCGTCCACGAGCATCAGGTTCGCGCGGCCGCCGCCGAAGAGCTCGGTGAACATCTCCTGGAAATTCACGCGGATCTTTTCGAACGTCTCGGCGAAGAGCTCCTTCGTCGTGCGGTTGATTTTCGAGATGACCTCGAGCAGCTCGGCCTTCGAGTTCACGAGGTCGGCGTTCTGCTTTTCGAGGAAGTTGTAGCGCTCCTCGAGTTCGTCGAATTCCTGGATCGCATCCACATTGACCGGCCCCATGGATTCGACGCGCTCGGTGAGCTCGGCGACGATCTCCTCGATGCGCTCCCACGGGATCCCTTCCCCTTCGTGCGGTTCGGCCAGCGGCTCCGCGGGCTTCTCCTCCTCGACCGGAGCGTCGGCGTCCGCCTCGCCGGTGTCCGGGCCGGGCTTGCGCTTGCTGCGCTCGCGGAATGACACCAGCAGCGCGTAGGTGTCGGGCTGGAACGACTCCAGATCGATCTGGTAGCGGTGGGAAACGTGGTTCCGGATGTTTTCCATCCGCATCCCGGTCTGGGCGGATTTGACTTCGATGCGCCCGCGTTCCTCCTGGATCCGGATGAGCTGCGCGCGGGCGGCGCGCAGGGCGAATTCGAAGGCGTCGGCGTTGCCGTGGACCTCCGCCCGCGCAGCGACGATGGCTTCGAGATCGGTTTCTCCGGCACAGAGCGCCTCCTTCGACTCGGTGGTGGAAACTTGGAGTGAGGAATTTTCCGCGTCCAGCGACTCGATCCTCCGCTCGTAGTTTTCGATGTCCACGCGGCGGGCGTCGAGAAGCTCGGAGAGCTCGGTGATGCGGGCGGTCATCGGGCCGCGCTGGCGGTTCAGGTTTTCCTGCTGCTGCCGTTCGGTGGCCACGCGGACGCGGATTTCGTTGAGGGCGTCGGATGCCGCGCTCTCCCGCTCCCGCGCCACCTGGACGCGCATTTCCGCGTCGCCGCGCGAAGTGCGGCAGGCGTCGAGAGCGGAAGAGACCTCGGCGATGGTTGATTCGAGTTCGCCGAGCTGCGCGAGACTCGCGCGCAAGCCATCTTCGATCGAGGTGGTCTCGCGTGAGAACGAGGCGCGCTTCGCCTCGGCATCCGCGAGCTGTCGCTCGAAATGGCGGCGCTCGTTATCCAGCGACGCCGCCTCGATCTGCGCCGACTGCACGACCTCCCGTCCGTTTTTGAGCCGGTCGGCCGCCGCGTCGAGGGCCTCTCCGGCCCGGGCGCGCTCGCCCGCCAGGTTTTCGAGCCGCGCCGTGGATGCGGCGAGCTCGATATCGAGCTGGGCGATATGGGCCTTCCGCTGCAGGGCGGACTGGCCGGTGTTCTCGCCCGATACACCGCCCTGGACAATCCCGTTCAGCGCAACAAACTCTCCCTGCAAAGTGGCGTAGGCAAACGCGGGATGCGCCGGACGCAGCCGGAATGCCTCTTCCAAAGTCTCGACGACGAGAACCCCCGCGAGCAGGTGCCTCGCGAGATCGGCCGCGTCCCCGCTACCACCGACGCACTCGGAAGCGCGGCCGAGGACGCCGAACGGGACCTCCTGCGAATGATCGGCGGTCCGGTTGATCCATTCCGCCGGAATCACGTTCGCCCGCCCGAGCTTGTTTCTCGAGAGGGTCTGGAGCGCGGACTCGGCGACGCCGGGATCCTTGAAAATGATGGCCTGCAGGGCGGAGCCAAGCGCCGCCTCCACGGCGGGAATAAACCGCGGTTCGACCTGGATATTCTGCGCGATAGCCCCCTGGATGGCCGGGCTGAAAAATGTGGGGTTGTCGAGCCCGTGCAGGACCGCCTGCGTGCCCTCGTCGAACCCTTCACCTTGTTCTTGCAGTTGCCGCAGGACTTCAAGGCGCGACTCGATGCCCGTGGCTTCTTTCCCTGCGACCGACAAAACCGCCTCGGCGTTCTGGCGCGCCTGCTGGGCGTTATCATGTGAGGCAGTCGCTTCGGCGACCTCGGCCTGCGAATGCTCGAGCCCGAGCCTCGCGTTCTCGGTCCGCCGCACCAGGTCGGCCAGGGTGACGGACAGCTCGCCGGCGAGGCGTGTGGCGGATTCGGATTCGCCCTGAAGCAAACGGAGGCGGGTTTCCCCGGACTCCCGGCGTCCGGCCGCCGCGGAAATGTCGCCGCGCAGCGAGCCGAGCCGCGCCTCGAGGCGCGAAATTTCCCCGCCGGTCTGCTGGATTTCGCGCTCGACGGTTTGGCGTTCCTCGCGGGCTGCGCGAACTTTTTCGTTCTGGTCGTTGAGCGATTGCTCGTGGCCTCGAAGGGTCTCGATCATTTGGCCGAGCAACGAATCCGTCTGCTCGATCTGCTCCTGCTGGGTGCGGATTTTTTCCTCCGCCTGAGCGATATCCGACCGGTGGCGCTCGATCAAAGCCGCGGACTCGTCTTTGCGTTCCCCGTTCGTCTGAATCCGGCTCTCCGCGGAAAAGATCCGGTTCCGGATCGTTTGGATCCCGTCCCGTGCCACCGCCGCTGCCGCGTCGAGATCGTCGATCCGCTGGCGGAATCCCGCCAGCTCGGTTTCCTGCGCGGTGACTTCCTCCTCGTGGATCGCGCGGGCGGATTCGCCCTGGCCGATCTGGAGCTTGAGGTTTTCGAGCTCGTCGGCGAGCTCGCGGTAATTCCGGTGCGAGAGGTGCGAATCGAATGTGCGCAGATCCTGCATCAACGCCTGGTAGCGCCGCGCTTTCCCCGCCTGCCGCTGCAACGAACCGATCTGGCGTTTGACTTCCTTGATGATGTCCTGCACGCGGACGAGGTTCACCTCGGTGTATTCCAATTTCCGCAGGGCCTCTTTTTTCTGGGCCTTGTATTTGGTGATCCCGGCCGCCTCCTCAAAGATCGCGCGCCGGTCCTCCGGCCTGCTGCTGAGGATGAGGTCGATCTTCCCCTGCTCCATGATCGAGTAGGCGCTCCGCCCGACGCCGGTGTCCATGAAGAGCTGGTGGATATCCTTCAGCCGGCAGACCGTCTTGTTCAGAAAATACTCGCTCTTGCCGTCGCGGTAGACCCGGCGCGTGATCCTTACCTCGTTCCAATCCGTCCCGAGCTCCTTTTCGCAATCCGCGAACGTCATCGAGACCTCCGCCATCCCGAGAGCCGGGCGGCTGTCGGTGCCGCTGAAAATGACGTCCGCCATCTCGCCGCCGCGCAGGGCTTTTGCCGATTGCTCCCCGAGCACCCACCGGATGGAATCCAGCACGTTCGACTTGCCGCAGCCGTTCGGGCCGACGATCGCGGTCACCCCACGATGAAAATTCAAAATCGTTTTCGGCGCGAACGATTTGAATCCGATAATTTCCAAAGATTGCAGATACATGGGGACTTCGTTACTTTCGTTTTTGAAATCGTAAATTTCTGCGGAGGGCTGGCAAGAGAAAATACAATATAAAGGGAGGCCTCCCCGCCCGACCACAATATATGGCGCTTTTTATGAACAACACCCACCTGCCCCAATGAACAAACGCTTTAAGAACCTCTTTTTCTGGCTCTCCGGTGCCGGCACGGACACGCTGGAATCCTGCCCGGGGTGGGAACAGCGGAAGTATGTCGCGTTCGGGGCCACGGTGCTCGTGCCGTGCCTGTTCGCCTTCATCGCGAGCGCCTATGCGATTTCGACGCTGACAAGCGACCCGCTGGTGATCTATCCGGTTGCGGCGGTCTGGGCGTTCATCATCCTCTCGATCGACCGCGCGCTGCTCGCGTCCTACCGTCCGTTCCAGTCCTGGCACCGCAAGCTCGGGCAGTTTTCCCTGCGGTTCGGGGTCGCGATTCTGATGGGCATCACGATCGCCCATCCGTTGGTCCTCCTGCTTTTCCGTGACACGATTTCCACGGTGGTCGAAAAGGACCGCGCGGCGGACATCGAGAAGACGCGCGCCGGCTTCGATGCCGAAAAATCGAAAATCCGGGCCGGGATCGACAAGCTGGAAAAAGGGATCTCCGACCAGCGCGAGCTGTGGACGAAGACATTCCAGGCGGAGTTCATCATCCAGAAAACCACCCGGGCGGATGACTCCCTGCCCGGGCTGACCGACCGCCAGAAAACCGAGCTGAAAAAAGCCGCCGAGGCGGCGGTCGCACCGTTCGCCGCGCGGCTCAAGGAAATCGAGCCCCAACTCGCCGCCCTCCTGCCGGCTTACACCAAGACCCAGGGCGAACTGGAATTCTGGCAGTCGGAATTCGAGCGCGAGCTGAACGGCCAGCGGTCCGGACTCGTCGGCGAAGGCCCGCGCGCCCGCTCGATCCACACCGACCAGCTCGAACCACGCCGCCAGGAAGCCACCCGGCTCGCAGGACTCATCCAGCACCTGACCGCTGAAAAATCCTCTCTGGAAACCCAGTCCCGCAGCGCGGAGGAATCCGCCATTTCCACATTCCGGGATCACCTGGCAGGGATCGAAGCCGCGAACAAGTCCGAGGCCGAACGCGTGGCCGCCCTGAAACGCCAGGTCGAGGAAAACCAGGCCGGGACGTTCGTCGCGCAGCAGAATTCCCTGAGGGATACGATCAAGCAGCAGATCGATTCCCGCCTCGCCGCGCTCGCGGCCGCGCAGCAGGAACTCGCGAGGGTGACCGACGAGGAAACCGTGCGGCTCGCTGCCATCCGCTCGGAGCCGCGCAAGGATATCCTCACGCAGACACTCGCCCTCCACACGCTGTTCAAGGCCGGGGAGGAGGCCGGGGAATTCGCCGTGTGGACCTACATCGTTCTCGCCTGCCTGTTCATGCTCGTGGATACGATCCCTCTCATCGTGAAATTTTTCACGAAGCCCGGCCCCTACGACACGCTGCTCGACCGCGAGGAGGTTTCGTATGATGCGGGGCACAAGGCTTTTCTCGGCAGCCATGCCCGCTACATGCACCAGCTCGCATCCGGTAACCTCATGGCCGTCACCAGCAACCGCCGCCTCGAATCCGCGCTCCTCGACGGCATCGAGCACTCGCGCGCCGCGCGCGAATTTCTCGACTCCCTGATCGAAATGGAAAAGGCGTTCGCGGAAAAGATCCGCATGGAGGAAGCCACCGCGCATGCAAAAACCCCGCAATCGATCGCCGTGCTGGAAGCGATGAAGAAGCGCTTTTACGACGACCTCCACCGCCGGATGGAAACCTTCTTCGTCGGAAGCAGCGCCACGACCTGAGGTGCCGGCATGAGACGCTCGACAAACCGGTCCGCCTATCGCCATGATCTGCGGCATGCCTGAGATGCCCCGCTTTTCGATTTCCCAGCTGAGACAGACCTGCCGGACCGGACCGCTGAACTGCCGGGTCCGTGGGCAGGTGGACGAGGTCAACAAAAAGGAATCCGCAAACGGCAAGCCGTTCTGGGAGCTCAAGCTCCGCGACTCGTCCGACGCCCTGACCCTGCGGGCGTGGACCGATACCGCCGCGTTTGATTCCTGCGAGGAGACGGACCGCGGGACCTGCGTGGAGATCGAGGGGGAGTTTCTGATCAACGGGGCCTTCGGCCTCGATGGCCGGCGCTGGCGGATGCGCCCGCTCAAACCGGAAGAGGCCGCCGAACTCTTTGCGGGATCACCCGAGCAGACGGCTGCGGTGGAAAGAGATTTCTCCTACATCCAGCAAATCGTCGGGGGCATGGCCGATCCGCGATTGCAGGCGCTGTGCGGGATTTTTCTATCCGAACACGGAGAGAGATTCCAAAGGGCCGCCGCCGCGCGCTTCAACCACCACGCCCACCGCGGCGGGCTGCTCCGGCACACCGCCCAAATGATGCGGTCGGCCGCCGCCCTGTGCGGTGTCTATTCCCACCTGAACCGGGATCTCCTTCTCGCGGGCGTTCTTTTCCACGATTCGGGCAAGCTCTGGGAAATGTGCCCGCCCGAGCTCGGCTTCGAGATGCCCCGCGAAATCCGCGGCGAACTCCTCGGCCACATCAGCATCGGCGTCGAACTGGTCAATTCCCTCTGGCGGAAGCTCCCGCTCGAGGACTGGAAATCGCTCGCGCCCGCCTCCGAGGATGTCCGCCTGCACCTGCTTCATCTGGTGGCCGCCCACCATGGCGAGCTCCAGTTCGGTTCGCCGGTCGAGCCCAAAACCCCCGAGGCCGCCCTCCTGCATTTTGTGGACAACATTGACGCCCGCCTCGAAATGTTCGCGGCAGCTTATGAAAAGCAGCCGGAAATCGCGCCCGGAATCCACGAGCGCGTGAAAGCGCTTAACGCCTCGCCGGTCCAGCCGCTGGCAAATCTGAAGCCGCAGGCAACAGAATAGCGTGCTGCAGGATCGCGCAATTTTTTCCCCAACCGTAGAAATGTAACGTATAAAAAGCTGGCGATTTTTTCAGGCCTATTTTATAAATATTTTGTAATCAATAAGGAAGGGTGGCTGAGTCCGGTTGAAGGCACTCGACTCGAAATCGAGCGTAGGGTTAAACCTACCGTGGGTTCGAATCCCACCCC
>JBAWVC010000098.1:0-8912 GCA_037147455.1 Verrucomicrobiota bacterium
GCGGAAATGCGGGATTCCATCGTCGAGGCCGCGAGAAAATTTGTGGCGAAATACCCCGGAGACAAGCGCGGTCCGCGCCTGCTGGTCGAGGCAGCCACGGTCTGCGACAACGATCCCGCCCTCAAGAGAAAGCTCCTCAACGATGCGCGCTCCCTCTCCAAAGAAGAGGATCTCAACCACCGGATCGCCGACGATCTTGTCCGCCTCAACCACCTCGACAAACCGCTGGAGCTGAAGTTTTCCACCATCCAGGGGCCCGGCTTCGACATCCGCGAGCAAAAGGGAAAAGTGGTGGTGATCGTGTTCTGGTCCGTCGAGTCTCCCCACAGTCTGATCTGGATGCAAAATTTCCGGAAGGCCTTGGAAAAGCTTCCGAAAGCCGGCCTGCAAATCGCCACCGTCAGCCTGGATACCAGCAGCAAGGCTCTCTCACAGAGGCTCAAGGAATTCCAGATCGAAGGCTGGCCGACGAATTTTGACGGGAAGGGCTGGGACAACGCCGTCGCCAGGCCGCTCGGGATCAACGCGCTCCCGACCGTCTTCATCCTGGACAAATCCGGCGTCCTCCGGGCGCTCAACGCCCGTGACGACTACGGGGTCTGGATCACCAGGCTGCTCAAAGAATAATCACGCGAGCCGGGACCGCCACGCGCCGACAATCTGCCGGACGGTTTCCTCAAGCGAAACCGTGATGTCCCAGCCGGGGTAGTGGGCGCGCATTTTGCGCAGGTCGCTGTAGTAGCAGATGTGGTCGCCGATGCGGTTCTCGTCCACATACGAAAAGACCTGCTTCTTCCCGCTGAATTTTTCCGCGAGTCCGAAGGCTTCGAGGATCGAGCAGGAATTCGCCTTGCCGCCGCCGAGGTTGTAGATCTCGGCCACGCGGGGAGCCTGGAAGAACGCCCACATGAACCGGGCGACATCCTCGCTGTGGATGTTGTCGCGCACCTGCTTTCCCTTGTATCCGAAAACCCGGTATTCGCGGCCTTCGAGGTTGCATTTGACAAGGAACGAGAGGAACCCGTGGAGCTCGACGCCCGAATGATTCGGCCCCGTGAGGCATCCGCCGCGGAGGCAGCAGGTTGGCATGTTGAAGTAGCGGCCGTATTCCTGGACCATCACATCCGCCGCGACCTTCGAGGCCCCGAAGAGCGAGTGCTTCGACTGGTCGATGGAAAAATCCTCGGCGATCCCGTTTTCGTAGGCCGGGTCGGCGTAGTCCCACCGGGTCTCCTGCTCGGCGAGGGCGATGCTGTTCGGGCGGTCGCCATACACCTTGTTCGTGGACATGTGGATGAACGGCGACCCGGGGCAGGCCCGGCGCGCAGCTTCGAGCAGGTTCAGCGTGCCGACGGCGTTGGTGTCGAAGTCGTCGAACGGGATCGCGGCCGCCCGGTCGTGCGAGGGCTGCGCGGCCGCGTGGATGATGGCACCCGGCTTCAACGAGGCTACGAGATCGAGGACGCCCTTCCGGTCCCGGATGTCGAGCTCGTGGTGCGTGTATCCCGCGATCGCATTCGCCAGCCGCTCCTGGTTCCAGCGGGTGTCCCCCTGCGGACCAAAAAAGACAGCGCGCTGGTTGTTGTCGAGACCGTGGATCGCGCATCCCTGCCGCGCAAAAAACAGCGAGACCTCGGATCCGATGAGGCCGGAAGAACCAGTGACGAGGATTTTCATCGTGGCCGGATTATGCCCGAGAAGAACCGGAAAACACGCGAAAAATCCTCTCGGAGATCCACGACAACAACGGAGAACGCAGCTCCTGCTGCATTGTGGAATACCGAACGGAGCAGGGGCTCCATCCTCCGGCCATCAGCGAGAAGATGGGGGCGGGACGCCCGGCTTCTGCGCGACTTTTGCAGACCGGGCATCGAGTTTTGAGGAGATCGATTGATTGCCGGGATCGAGCTGGAAAGCCTTCTGCCAATACGCCAACGCCTCGGCTGTCCTCCCGAGTTTTTCAAAGGCATCACCGATATGGTCGAAGACGACGGCATCGTCTTCCTTCAGCAACTCGGCCGCGCGGAGAAGCGCTTTGAGCGCCTGCGCGTGGAGCCCCTTCTTGAAATACGCCCAGCCCAGGCTGTCGAGATAGGCCCCGTTTTCCGGCTCCTGCTCGACCGCCCTGCGGATCAAAAGCTCGGCTTCGTCGAGGTTTTCATTCCGGTCCGCCCACATGTAGCCGAGGTAGTTGTAGGCGCGCGCCGCATTCGCCGGGTCCAACTCGATGGATTTTTTGAGCGACTCGGCGGCCTTGGTGAACCGTCCCGCCTGTTCGGCGGAAACCCCGTAGCTGAAATAAAAATCGCCGTTCAGGAGCTCGGGGCGCGAGTTTCCGGCTTCGACAAGAATCAGCTCGAACGCCTTGATCGCCTCCTCGTGCCTCCGCGCCCCGCTGAGCGCCAGGGCCTTGAAAAACGTGAACTCGATCAGCTTCGGGAAGGCTTTTTCGGCCTCCTCCGAGAAGGCGATCGCAGACCCGGCATCTCCGGAGCTGAGGGCAAGCTGGATGAGGTTGCTGTATCGCCTCGGATCCGGCGGTGCCAACAGGGTCGCCTGCTTGAGGCTGGCGAGCGCCTTCGAGGGTTCGTCCGCCTTGAGATATAAATCCGCCAGCTGGTCGTAGGCGGGGAAAGCCAGAGGGTTTTCCTTCACCATTTCCTCGAGCAATCTCACGGCTTCCGCGGTGTCTCCCGACTGGAGAACGAGCAGCGCGAGCCGGTCGCGCAGCCCTTCCATTTTCGGGCGCAGCGCGAGCGCCAACTGGTAAAGCGGGATCGCGCGGTCGAACTGGTTGCAGAGAACGAAGTCGTTCCCGATCCGCACCAGCGTCTCTGCGCGGTCGCCCGAGCATTTCTGCGCGCGGTCGAGCAGATCGACGGTTTTCGAAAAATCTTTGCCCGACCGGTCAACGTCCCTGAGGCGCAGGTCCGCGAGATCGAGCCAGAAATCGGCGCTTGCCGAACTCCTCTTGGACGCGCGGGCGAACAATGCCTCGATCTTCTGGTTCTGCGAGGTGGATTTGTAGATATCGAAGAGGATCTGGTAGGGGGCCGCATCGTCCGGGGCCGCCGAGAGGGCCTGGGTTCCAAACTTTTCCGCGAGGTCCGGCTTTTGGAGTTGGCGGAGGTAAATTCCCGCAAGCGCGACGAGCGGGTCGCAGCTCTTTTGCGGAACTTTTGCGGCGTCCTTGAGGACGGAAATGGCCTCCGAAGTTTCCCCCCTCCTCAAATACTGACGGGCGACATCCATGGTGAGGTCGGTGAACCCCGGATCCAGCGCCAGAACCTTCCGCTTGGCATCGAGAGCCCGGTCGGGGCCTTCCGTTTCCTCCTCGGAGAGCGCCTCCAAATACCTCGCCGCCCCTTCGGCGCGCCGCTCGTGATCGGGTTTGAGCTTGAGAGGCTCGGGAGACAAGAACTCCTCCGGCAGCAAAAGATCCGCCTCCTGGGCAAGGAGAGCTGTCCCGGAAAGAAAAATGAAGCTGCAGAGGGCAGCGATCACATTCCCGGCCGTTCCACGTCCCGTGCTCATGGGGTGTATTTTCGCGCGAAGGCTGCCAAGGTGCAAGCGATTCCGCAAAAGCTCAGCTCCCGGCCGGCTCGTCCCACAGGAAGTTTTCCAGCCGGATTTTGTTGATGCGGGATGCCGCCTCCTCGCTTCGTGGCCCGCCCGCGGCGGCGATCATTTCATAGACCTTGATCGCCTGGTCCCAGCGCTTGGAGGATTCGAGCAGACGCGCGGCGGCAAACCCGGCCTTGTAAAACCAGAAGAAGGCCTGGGGGGCGGGTTTGGCGTCCTTGAGGACATCGTAATAGGCCGCGACGGCGGCATCCGCCTCACCGAGGTTTTCGTAGGCAGAGCCGATGCGTGCGAGGGCCTGGCTGCGCCACGCCGGGGAGGAGGCGGGATCGCCCGCGACCTGCCTCCAGACTTCGATGGCATCCCGGTAGGATTTCGGGTCCGCGCCCCCGAGCCCGTAGAGGGTTTTCCCTTTCTCGATGAGCGAGGCGTAGCGGATCTCCGGGGGGCAGTTCGAAGCGATGATTTTGTCCAGGATGACGGTGGCCTCTACCGGTTTGCCGAGAATATTCTGCAGCACCGCCTGCTCGAATCTCGCGCGCAGGGCCATGGGGCTTTTCGAAGAGGCCACCTCCTCGAAAAGGAGCATCGCATCGTTCATCCCGGAAGGGGTCTGGAGGCGCGAAGCGGACTGGGCAGCCAGAAACAGCGCGGGAAATTCCAGTGCGGACCCGGGATACTTTTTGGCGAGGGATTCCAGCCGGACAAGCGCCCCGGCAAAGTCCCCTTTCCGGTAAAGGAGCTCGCCGAGTTTCATCAGGACTTCGGGCTCGGCGGGAGATCCCTCGTGATCGGAGAGAAATTTTGTCGCGGCAGAAATAGCGGCGTCATCGGACCTCCCGTCGTCGGCAAGAAAAACCGAAAGCGCATCCGCCTGCGGATCTATGGCATCGCCGCCGGCAGCGGACACCCGCACAAGATGGCCCAGAGCGGCCGCGCGGTCGTTGTTCTCGTATTCCCATTCGGCGAGGGCAAGGTTTGCGGCGGCGGCAAGATTCCCGTCACCGGACTTCGAGAGATTTTCAAAGACACCCAGCGCGGCACCATCGTTCTGCCTCGCGAGCCCGTAGCCCTTCCTGAGCCGCAGCCCGTCGAGTTTTGGACTTGCGGGATAACGTTCCTTCAGGAGGTTAAAACCCCGGGATTTCGTCCCGCCTGCAAAGAGGTCGCAGACGGCCGCGTTGTAAAGAGCCACCTCGGCAAGAGAGCCGTCGGAAGACGCCGAGATAAAAAGTTCGGAGGCCATGGCCGGATCGTTCAAAGCCGCCAGGCCCAGTCCCCTGAGAAAATCGGCCCGGGCGGAAGTTCCTGCGGGTGGAAGGATCTTCAATGCCTCCGCCGGCTGGCCCTTCTTCAGCCGGAATTGGGCCAGCTCCAAAAACGCCGGATCGAAAGCGGGGTTTTCCGCGGCTCCGGCAACCGCGTTTTCCAAAAGCTTTTCGACGCGATCCTCCCTGCCGAGGCGGGCTTCGAGATGCGAGAGGTAATAGCCGGCGAGCTTTTTCCTCAGGGAGGCGTCGCGGTCGTTGAACCAGCGTTTCAGCTCGCCTGGAGAAGGGGTCGTTTGTGCAGCGTAAACCGAATCCAACACGGAGAAGACGGCATCCAATCCGGGAAGGTCAGGGTTTTTCGCAAGAAAGTCCTCCAGAAGAGTCTCGGCGATCGCGGGCTGGCCAATCCGGACCAGAGACCCGGCCCGTCCTGTGACAACCCCCACGGCCATGTCCGGGTCCAAAGGCTTGACGGCATCGTAGAGCAACAGGGCCCCGGTATCGTCGCCGCAGAGGGAAAGGGCACCAGCCAGCAGGTAGTCGCGGCGGACATTTTCCCGACGGTCGGCCGGCGAAACCGATTCGAGAACCAGCTTGGCATCCCCCGGCCGTTTCATATCCATGAGCACCTCCGCGCGGTCGAAGTCCGCGAGATGCCGGAGCGGGCTTTCGGGCCAATCTTTTGCGGGCTCAAGAGCGTCGAGAGCATCCTGGCTTCTCCCGAGGTTTCGCAGCATCCGGGACTGGCCGATGGTCGCCTCGGCGGAGACCGCCGGCTCGTCGCGGCAGGCGCGGAATAATTCCAGGGCCTCTTCCCAACGCCCCAACGCGGCAAAGGCCTGCGCATACCAGAAGTCTCCGATTGTCCCTGCGGGATGCGATTTCAACAGCTCGACCGCCTTGCCCGGCTTACCGTCGTTCAGATAGGCGCGCGCCAGGATGAGAACCTCATCCTTCGACGGGCGGGTGGAGCCTTCCAATTTGTTGATGGCGACCGAGGACAGCCCGTCCTCAAGCGCGGACTTTGCGGCGGCGGTGGTGTCTGCGGCAGCGGCGAACAGGAGCAGGGCGATTGAGCAGATCATGGTGTGAAATATCTGGCAAGATAACGCCCCGTATGGCTTCCCGTCGAGCGCGCGACTTGTTCCGGGGTGCCCTCCGCGACGATTTTTCCGCCGCCGGCGCCGCCCTCGGGTCCGAGGTCGATGATCCAGTCCGCGCACTTGACGACCTCGAGGTTGTGCTCGATGACGATCACGGTATTCCGGCTGTCGCGCAGTTTCATCAGCACCTCGAGCAGTTTGTGGATGTCCGCAAAATGCAGGCCCGTGGTCGGTTCGTCCAGGATGTAAACCGTCCGCCCGGTCGCGCGCTTCGAGAGTTCGGCCGAGAGCTTGATCCTCTGCGCCTCGCCGCCCGAGAGCGTCGTGGCCGATTGCCCGAGCCGCAGGTAGCCGAGGCCGACGTCCTGCATGGTTTCAAGCTTGTTGCAGAGGGCGGGGACATTCCTGAAAAACCGGGCGGCATCATCGACCGTCATGTCGAGCACGTCGGCGATATTCTTGCCCTTGTAGGTAACCTCGAGCGTCTCGCGGTTGTAGCGGCGGCCGCGGCAGACCTCGCACTCGACATAGACATCGGCCAGAAAGTGCATTTCGATTTTGATGAACCCGTCGCCCTGGCAATGCTCGCAGCGCCCGCCCTTGGCGTTGAACGAGAACCGGCTCGCATCGTAGCCACGCACGCGCGACGACGGGAGCTCGCTGAACAGATCGCGGATCGGGCCGAGGGCTCCGGTGTAGGTGGCCGGGTTTGAGCGGGGAGTCCGACCGACCGGGCTCTGGTCGATCACGACGACCTTGTCGAACTGCTCGATCCCGGAAATGCCGGCGTGTTTTCCCGGGCGCGACTTCGCGCGGTTCAGGTCGCGCTCGAGCGCAATCCGCAGGATGTCGTTCACGAGCGTCGATTTTCCGCTCCCGGAAACCCCGGTCACGCAGGTCAGGCAGCCGGCGGGAAACGAAGCGTCGATTTTTTGCAGGTTGTTTTCCTCCGCCCCCAGAACCCGCAGCCAGCCATCCCCGACATCTCCTTCCTTGGCTCCGGTCTTCCGCGGGGCGGTGCGGGTCCGCGGAACCGGGATCCGGATCGTCCCCTTGAGATATTGGGCGGTGAGTGAAACCTCGCTGCGCAGGATGTCTTCGAGCGTGCCCTCCGCGACGAGGCTGCCGCCGCGCGGGCCCGCCCCCGGGCCGAGGTCGAGGATATGGTCCGCCGAGCGGATGGTGTCCTCGTCGTGCTCGACGACGATCACGGAATTGCCGAGATCCCGCAGGTCGCGCAGCGTCTGGATCAGGCGGTCGTTGTCGCGCTGGTGCAGGCCGATGCTCGGCTCGTCGAGGACATACATCACGCCCGAAAGCCCGGAGCCGATCTGCGTGGCGAGCCGGATGCGCTGGGCTTCCCCGCCGGAGAGGGTCCCGCTCTCCCGGTTGAGCTGCAGGTATCCAAGGCCGACCTCGTTTAAAAATTTCAGCCGCTGCCGGACTTCGCGGAGAACATCTTTGACGATCTCCTCCTGTGCGCGCGAAAGCACGAGCCCGCCAAGAACCCCGCCCGCTTCCTCGATGCTGAGCGAGCAAATCGTTTCGATTCCGAATTCCCGTCCTCCCGGCCCGGTGATCGTGACGGCCAGAATTTCCGGGATAAGCCTCGCGCCGCCACATGTCCCGCAAACCCTGCGGCCCTGGAACGCCCGCAGCCGCTTTTTGGAAAACTCGCTCTTGCTGGTCTCGTAGAGCCGCCGCGTCTGGGCCACGACCCCCTCGAACGGCTTTGTGACCACGCGCCCGGCCCCGGTCGAAATCGCGATGCCCCGGTCGCGCGAACCGAACAGCACCAGCTCCCGGAAGCTCTCCGGCAGTTCGCCCCACGGCTTGTTCAAAGGAACCGGCGTGTCGGCCAGGAGGCCCTGCAGCAGCGAGGCGTAATAGGCGCGCATCCGCTTGTTGGCGGACTTCCACGGCCGCACGGCTCCCTGCGCGAGCGTCTTGTCGGCATCTACCATGAGGTCCGGGTCGAAATAGAGTTCGGTGCCGATCCCATGACAGACCGGGCAGGCCCCCAGATGGCTATTGAACGAAAAGTGCTTGGGAGTGAGACGCGGCATCGTGAACCCGGTTTCGGGATTGCAGTAGTCGGTGGAAAATTTCTCCTCGATCCACTTGGCACCGCCGGCTTCTTGGCGGCTTGTGGACAGCCTGCCGCCTCCCCAGCGAAGGGCCGTCTCGATCGAGTCCGCCAGCCGCTGCGCAAGCCCGTCCCGGATCGCGAGCCGGTCGATCACCGCCTCGATCGTGTGCCGCGCCGCCTTGTCGATCTTGATGCCCTCGGGCTTCGTGAGCTCGATGACCTCCCCGTCCACACGAACCCTCACGAACCCCTCGCGACGGGCCTTTTCGATCACGTCGCGAAACTCCCCGATCTGCCCGCTCACGAGCGGGGCCAGCACGAGGAACTTCGTGCCTTCCGGCCAGCGGAGAATCGCATCCGCAATCTCCTGCGGCGTCTGCCGCGAAACCTTCTGACCGGTCGCCGGATCGTGCGGGACCCCGACCGCCGAGTAGAGCAGGCGGAGGTAATCGTAGATCTCCGTGGTCGTTGCGATCGTCGAGCGAGGATTCGCGCCCGACGACCGCTGCTCGATCGCGATCGCGGGGGAAAGCCCCTCGATGTAATCCACGTCCGGCTTCTGCATCTGGTCCAAAAACTGCCGCGCATACGCGGACAGGCTCTCGACATATTTCCGCTGCCCCTCGGCGAACAGCGTGTCGAACGCGAGTGAGGACTTCCCGGAGCCGCTCAGCCCGGTCACCACCACGAGCTTGTGCCGGGGGATCCGGACATCCAGGTTTTTCAGGTTGTGCTGCCGGGCCCCCTTGATCCGGATGAATTTTTGCTTGTCGGATGGCATGCGAGCGGACGGACCATCGTGAGTCAGGAAAAAGTCCGCACCCCATCAAAAGCGGAGTTCTTCCGAACGGCAAGCCTCATTGCGGC
>JBAWVC010000099.1:0-8867 GCA_037147455.1 Verrucomicrobiota bacterium
CAAGCTTCATGAGGGAAAGCTACCGACTTCTGTGCCGTAAGGCAAAGAGAAAGGCAGTAAAGGGTTCTTCCCTCTTTACATTCGGAGAAGGGAAAGATTTGGGGTTAAAGATTTTTGCGCAATTCTTGTGCGAAAGGCAGAAAGGGTCGGGCCTATAATTTAAATGTTTTCCCGAAGCCACTGAACAAAGTCCGGCGGGTCGCCGGAAGCCAGTCGCGAGTCCATTCAATCTTCGTGTTGCAAGCGAGCGCGCCAGCAATCCGGGTGGCGGCTGTGGTGTTTGACCGCGAGAATCCGGATGTGATCGCACGGATTCGGGGTCAGTCAAGAATGGCACTAAGTTAAGGCCTGTTTGGGACGTGGGGCGGCCGTCCCGGCTGCCTGCTTTCAGAGGGAAAAGCAGGCGGGACGCCTGCTCCACGCCGGTTAACTTAGTGCCATTCGGGGTCAGTCAAAGATATCTGACAGAACCAAGACAGATCGGTGAAGTGAATTAAGCGGTGAGTTGCGTTGTTACTCGAAGTGGCGTCCGAGTGTTGCGAACAGGCTCTCCATGTGTTGTAATCTAACAGCTCGTGCGGCGGTTTTCAATTCCACAATGCGGGCGACTCGATGAGTGCGCTGTGCGCGGTTGCCCTGCGCATCATTCGTTGCGCAGAGCGGGGAGCAGGGCGCCGCGCAAGGCCGCCCATGCGGCCAGCCAGCAAAAGACGAACCCGCCCGCCAGCAGTCCGGCAAGCGTTGCCGTTAGAAGGCCGCAGGGCAACGCGGCTCCTTCCGGCAAAACCACCACAAGGGCCGCACCGGTTCCGATGAACAGACCCAGCGCGATGAGCAACCAATGTTCGCTCAGCACCAGCCGCCGCAGAGCGCGCCGGTCGAATCCGACGGCTTGCATGAGAGCGAGCTCGCCGCGCCGTTCGAGCACGCTTCGCATAACCACGATACCCAGACCGGCGGTTCCGAGCAGGAGCCCGAGCCCGCCGAGCGCCTGGAAAATGCCGAGGTAGGTGTTCTCGACCGCCTGAAATTCCGCCAACCGCCGCCAGGCTGGAACGATTTCCAGCCCGCGGTTCTGCAGACCGCGCGACAGTTCCTCCGCCATCGCCCCGGCACGGTCATGCGGCGCATCCACCAAAAAGATCCGGTAGCCTGCCGCGGACGGAAATTTTTCGATGAAATTCTTCTCGGCCATGACGAGGCCTCCTTGCAGGATCGAACCCGGAAGCACGGCGACGATCCGGAGAGGGAATGCTTGCCCGTGCTCATCCGTGACCGGCAGAGTGTCGCCGAGTTTCCTGCCCAGCGCCCAGGTGACGGTTTGCTCGTCGCCGATCACTGGCACCGCGCCATCAGGAGCGGGCTGGTCTAACAACGACCAATCGCCTCCGAACGCGCGGCGCCGCTCGAATTCCTCCGGGGCCACCCCGAGCAGGCGAGGTTGCTGCGCGCGGTTCAGGTTCAGGCAGCTCGCCTCGTCGCCGTCGCGCACGCGCAGCGGCACGACCCTCACATTTTTCAGGATCTCCTCCGACAGGCCGAACACCTCGCGTCCGGCCGCGCTGTTCAAATCGTCATAGACCGGCAGCGCCGACTGCGCGTAGAGGGCAAACCCACCGGTGCCCGGGGCATCCGGGCGCGCGTCCAGATGGAACGCGCTCACCGCGACCAGCAGGAACACGCCGCTGGCCAGCACGCCGATCGATGTCAGGCTGCGCCCGCGCCGTCTGGCCGCATTGCGCCGACCGAGTTGAGCAAGACTGGTGTCGCCTGCTGATATCCTGGCCGCCAGTCGCGCCAGCCACCACTGGCTGAACCCGATTCCGGCGATCAACAGGCACGCTCCCGCTCCGAAAAACGCCTCCGCATTTCGCAGCGGCAAAAGCGCCGCGCCGCCCAAGACAGCCAGTGCGCCCAGCCACAAACCCCACTGCCGCGCTTGAGGCGACAACGACTCCCTTTCGCCCGCCAGCAACTCCACCGGCGAGCGCCGCATCTGCCGGCGCTGCACGATCGCCATCGCAAGAAACGCCGCCAACAGGCTCGCGACGGCACCTGTTACCAGGGTTGCCGGCTCGGCGTGGTAGCGGAAATGCGCCGCGCCCACCGCGCCTCGCCAGACGGTCTCGAGGCCGCGCAACGTCAGCTTCGTGTAGGCGATGCCGCCGATGACGCCGAGCGCCGCGCCGAGCACCGCGACGACAAACCCTTCGCTCAGCACGAGACGGCGGACACGTCCGGGCGCGAATCCGATGGCTCGGAGCAGTCCGGTTTCTGCGGCGCGTTGTTCGAGGTTGAACACGAAAAGCATCGCCGTCAGCAGGAGCGCCGCCACGATCAGAAACAGGCTGAACCCGAGGAAGAGCTGCCCGAAATCCATCGACTCCCGGCCTGCCGATAGGGCCGGTTCGCGCG
Source organism: Verrucomicrobiota bacterium (assembly GCA_037147455.1). GTDB lineage: Bacteria > Verrucomicrobiota > Verrucomicrobiia > Chthoniobacterales > Terrimicrobiaceae > QYQL01. The sequence continues at coordinate 2,416 of JBAWVC010000099.1, forward strand.
CGGGGGCGAAGAACAATCCCAAGGCGGCGGGATCGAGCTTAGCGCGGAGTTCCGACGCGGCATCGGTGCCGGCGGGAAACCGGATGGACGTCAGATTCCCGAAGCGGTTCGCCCACAATTTCTGCCCTGCCGCCAGCGTCACGAAGGCCTTCGGCGTGCCCCGGTAGTTCTTCCAGTAATCTTCGTCCTTCGGGCGGATGCGCCCGGTGTCGATCGGGATCCCGGTCTGCCAATCCCTGCAGTTGTCGGCGTCCGCGAGGCCGGGAAATGGCGGCATCCAGGAGTCGTCCTTCACGAGCGGCGTGACCGCCCGCACGCGGAACGCCGACGTCTTTTCCACCAGTTCGCGACGGGCGCCGATGGCGTAGTAGCGCAGGGTTATCTCCTCGCCGGGCTTTACGCCGAGGTCGTCGGCGAGCCACGAGTTGATCGTGATTTCGTCGTCCTTCTGATCGTTGCCGGATGCGGTGATGAACGAGTAAGGCGTCGTCTTTTCGCCGTGACGGAATTCGTTGATGAAATAGGTCAGTGCGCCTGCACCATTCGAGGCGAGCGCCCGGGACACGGCCGGATCGAGAAACACGCGGTCGGTCCGCAGCTCATTGTCGCGCACCTCCAGCCCGGCGTCCGCCAGCGTCCAGACAGAACGGAGCGCGGCGGTGGCATCCGCCAGCGCGCCGGTGAGCAGAGTGTTTGCCTGGCCGGCGTGTTTGAGCTGCTCTTGCAAGAGCGCCAGCGGCACGAAGACGGTGTGCGGTGGCACCTGGTTCGCCTGGAGGCTGAACCTTCCGAACTCGTTGTCACCAGCGACCGCTGTGATGCGGACCCTCAGCGCGACCGACGTGTCGCTGCGCCCGGACAACGGCGCGTCGCGCGAGACCAGCGCCGGCTCTTCCACGCGCACCACGATCATATCTCCAACACGCACGCCGAGCTGTTCCGCCAGACGCGCGTTGACGGCGACGCCTTTGTTGTGCGCCCCGCCGAGCTTCCAGAAACGTTCATCGACACCGAGCACCTGAACGTCGTTGGCGCGCGCCCGGCCGTCGGGCAGGGCCGCTGAACCGCGCAGAATCAGAGCCGGCGCGACGGGCGAGGAGATTATTTCGGAGAGATCGTCCGCCAGCCCGGCACGGAAGAAATGCTCGGGAAGAGTCAGTGCCTGCGTCACGCGACCGAGGCGGGCGAGCGCGTGCTGTTTCAGCGTGAAGCGCACCGAATCGCCGACCACGAGCGAGCCGGTGAGGACAGCGCCCGCGACCGCCACCCCGGCGAGCACGCTGAGGTGCGTCCTCCAGTAGAACCGCAGGCTGCGGAGGATGAGCGGAAAAAGCGTCATGAAGATTTATCCGCAGATTTCGCAGATGGCGCAGATTGGGATCGAATGAGGCGGCGGAATTCAAGCGATGCGGAACCGAAGTTCAGGATGAGTCCGACGGGCAGGCCGGTGGCTTTGAGGTAATTGATGGTCTGGGCTTCTTCGACGCCGCCGAGTTTGGCCAGGGCTTTCAATTCCACTACCACAGAATCAAAGCAGAGGAAGTCGGCCCGGTAAGCGGTGTTGAGATTTTGCCTTTTGTATTTGACCGGCAGTTCCACCTCGCGCCGATGCGGAATGCCACGCGCCGTCAACTCCAGAGTCAATGCTTCCTGATACACCGCCTCCAGAAACCCACACCCTAATTCCTGATGCACTTCCATCGCCGCCCCAATAATTGAGTAGGTTCTTGGGTCTCTGTTGTCAGTTTCCATAAAATCTGTGCCATCTGTGAAATCTGCGGATCAGCTTCTTAATATTCCGTCGCGTAGTTCCACGGTGCGGGGAAGGCGCTTGGCCAGTTCGAGGGAGTGGGTCACGAGGACGAGGGCGACGCCTTCCTCTTTGTTGAGTTCGAGCAAGAGGTGGCCGAGGTTTGTCGCGGCGGAGTGGTCGAGCGAGCCGGTCGGCTCGTCGGCCAGCAAGAGCTTCGGCTCGTTGATCAGGGCGCGCACGACGGCGACGCGCTGGCATTCGCCGCCGGAAAGCTGGCCGGGGCGGTGGCCGAGGCGGTGTTTGAGGCCGACGCGTTCCAGCAGCCGCTCCGCGCGGGCGCGGTCCGCCGCCGTGGTCCGGCCAGTCAGGGTCGGAAGCAGCACGTTTTCCAGGACGGTGCATTGCGGGAGCAGGTGGTGAAGCTGGAAGATGAACCCGATCTGCTTATTGCGCATCGCGGCCAGTTCTTCTTCCTTGAACCCGCCGAGATCGCGCCCGTCGAGGCGGACGGCTCCCATGGTCGGCCGGTCGAGTGCGCCCATGATGTTGAGAAGCGTGCTCTTGCCCGACCCGCTGGGGCCGATAATGGAAACCGCCTCACCGGCATCGAGCCGGAGGCTGACATCGCGGAGCACGTCGACCGCAGCGCCTCCATCGGGGGAGGCGTAGGTTTTCGTGAGATGATCAAGTTCAAGAAGCATGGGTCAATTGGAGAAGAAGGGTTTCAATTTTTCGTGTCATCGCATCGGTGCTGAAATCGGATTGAACGGCGCGCCGTCCGGCTTCGCCCATCCGACGTGCTGCTGCAGGATCGCTGAGAAGTTGGCGAAGCGCGGTTGCCAGAGCGGCGGGATCATCGGGGGCGCAGAGCAGGCCGCCGCCGGTTTGTTCCAGGAGCTCGGGAAACGCGCCGTTGCGCGGCTGAACCACAGGAACCCCTGCGGCCCACGCTTCGAGGACGTAGAGACCGAGCGCTTCGCCGTAGGTTGCGGGCACGGAGAGAACGGTCAGGCTGCGCAGAAAGGCACGTTTCGCAGGAAGGTCGAGATTGGGGAGGAATTCGACATCGCGCGGCAGCCGCTTCTGGAGCGAGCGGACGAAGCGCCCGTCGTGGCCTGTCATGGCGCCGGCGATGCGAAGCCGCACGCCGGGCATCCCAAGCTGGAGAAACGCATCCACGAGCGTCCCGAGGCCTTTGCCGGGATGCATGCGGGCGAGAAATCCGATGACCGGAGGATCCGGCGGCGTGGCGGCCGGATGAAAATCCTCCACCCCGATCCCGGGATGAATCACGGTGACACGGTCCGGGGCGAGTTCGAGCCGGCGGCCCATCACACCGGCGAAGTAGTGGCTGACTGCGACGAAGTGATCGATGTCGCCGCACCGTCGGGCGAGCAGCTCCCAAGCTTGTTGCCGGTAGGGTTCGGGCAGGCTGTCGAGGAACGAATCCTCGCCTTGAAGCGTGCAGAGGACGGGCACGCGGAACTCCTCCTTGAGACGGCGGGCGAGGCCGCCGAGCAGCGAGTTGGAAAGGCAGATCACATCGGGGCGCGGCTGGGTGCGCAGCCAGGCGATGAGTCGTTCGACCTCGCCTGCCTGGCGGCTTTCAGTGCCCTGCAGCATCGAGACGGCGGACTCGCCGAGATCCCTCGCCGAGGTCATGCCGGCAAACCCCGAGGCGAGCCGAAGCAGCCCCGGCGCACTGAGCAGGCGGTTGAGCCAGTCGGGCATGCGGCGGAACGCGGGATATTTCTGTTCGAGGAAGACGCTGATGCCACCGAGGAAGACCGGCGAGCCATTGGTCTCGGTTGGTTCATCCGTGATGTGCGGCAAATAAAGCGGAACCATGAGCACATCGTGGCCGCGAGCCCGCAGCGCGCGCACCAGGGAATTGTCGCGCAGGCAACTGCCGCAGTAGTAATTTCCTGTGCCGGGGGTGAGTTGGAGAATTCGCATGGGGTCAGCGTTCGCTCTTCGCGCCGAAAGCATAAACGTTGCCGTCCTCGGATCCGATCACGACGAGGCCGTCGGCGATGGCGGGGGAGGCGATGAGTTCATTGCCGATCTCGTAGGACCAAACGGGCTTGCCGGTGTCGAGTCGGACCATGCGCAGTTTGCCATCCTGGGAGCCGAAAACGACCTTGTCACCGCAGACAGCGGGCGAACTGTCAACATCACCCTCCGTGGCGGACGTCCAGCACACCTTCCCCGTGGCGCGGTCAAAACAGTAAATGCGCTTGTTGCGGCCTCCGATGATCACGAACCGGTCAGTGATGGCCGGGGATGAGAAGAACTGCGCATTGGGATGCTTCGACCGCCAGACGACGCCGGACGATTTGAGATCGATGCAGAGGATCTCATTGCCGTAGTGTGCGATGTAGGCGCGGCCATCGGCTACGGCGGGCGAGCCGGGGATATACGCGCCGGCTTCGATGGCTGCCAGTTCTTTACCGGTGTCGGCGTCGATGAGGTGCACGATGCCGTCGCAACCGCCGAAAACGACCTTGCCGTCGGCCACGGCGGGTGTGCCGTTGACGTAGTTGGAGGTTTCAAAAGCCCACACGCATTTTCCGGTTGCGGTATCGACGCAATGGGCCTTGAAATCGTGGCTGCCGACGATGATGCGGGCCGCCGCGCTCCCGGGAACGCGGAACGAGTTCGGCCCGCCGGTGATTTTTTCCTCGGTCTTGTAAATCCATTTCAGGGCGCCATTCACCGCGTCGAGCGCGTAGAGGTTCCCATCGTTCGAGCCGACATAGACGGCGCCGTCGAGCACCAGCGGCGAGGATTCGATGCCGGCCCCGGTCTTGAATTCCCAGAGCTGCTTTCCGGAATCGGCGGCCAGCGCGCGGATTCTGCCGTCGTCGCAGCCGACAAAGACGCGCCCGTCGGCGATCGCGGCGGAGGACTTGACCGGCTTGCTGGCCTGGAACGTCCAGCGGAGTTCCAGCGAATCCGCCAAGCCGCCCCCGGCGACGCCATGGAGTTCCGGGCTGCCCCGGAACATCGGCCAGGCGGTGGCGAGCGCGACGCACAGAAGGCAGGCGAAGTTCGGCATGGCCCCATTCAACCACCTGTCGCGGTGGCGTGCAACCGGGATGAGAACATGGGTGTGAGAACATCGGGATTGCTCCCCGAAAAAGAACCTGCTCTGATCCCGAAGCTGGATTTCCGGAAGGTCCCCCAATATTATGATGCGTTTTCTCACTCTCCTGATCGCTCTCGGCCACTCGCTCGCATCGTTTGCCGCCACCCCGGTGGGCTGGCGAATGGACGGCCGAAGCGATTTTTCGACGGCCAAGCCGCAGACCCAATGGGGGCCGGCGGACCGCGTGGTCTGGGCGACACCGCTGCCGCAGTGGAGCAATGCCGGCCCGGTGTTGGTGGGCGACAAGATTTTCGTCTGCGCTGAGCCGTCCACGCTCCTCTGCTTGGATTCCTCCGGGAAGATTCTCTGGCAGCACAGCGCCGATTACTCGGATTTTCCCGCTCCCCCGACTGCCGAACTTGAAAAGAACCGCGCGACCATCGCCGAAGAGCATTTGGCCGAGCAGGCGGCCGCGTTGCAGGCGGAGATCAAGGCAAAGAACGACCTTCTGGCCCCGTTGAAGGCGGATGCGGCAGCGAAAAAAGACGATGCGGACGCCAAGGCGAAAGTTGATGACATGGCAAAGGAGATCGCTCCGCTGGACCAAAAGCTGAAAGAGCTCAACGAGAGGATCCAGTCGCTCTTGCCCCTCTCCGAGCGAAAGCTGCCGCCCACGCATCCGACCAACGGCTACACCACCGCCACGCCGGTGAGCGACGGGCCCTTTGTCTATGCCGCGTTCGGTTCCGGGGTCGTCGCATGCTATGCCATGGACGGCACGCGCCAATGGCTGCGTCTTTTTCCCGAGAACACCCGCCGCGGATGGGGCAACGCCACGTCCCCCGTGCTGGTGGGGGATTTGCTGATCACCCATTATCTCGACATGGTCGCGCTCGACCCCGCGACCGGCAAGGAAGTCTGGCGCGCGCCGCACAACCACAACTGGGGAACCCCCGCCATCGTCACCCTGGGCAAGCTGGCCCTCCTGGCCACTGACGGAGGCGAAGTGGTCAATGCGGCGGACGGGAAGACCGTGGCGACTACCATGAAACTTACGTATTGCTCGCCGCTCGCAAAAGATGACGTCGTCTATTGCGCCGACATGGGCAAGGCGCAGGCCTTCCGGCTCTCGGCCGACGACCAAGGCGGAGTGACCGCAAAAATGCTGTGGGAGACCAATATCAGCAGCGACCGCCATTATGCATCGCCGCTCCTCGCCGGCGGCTTTCTCTATCTGGTAAACAAAGACGGCGTGCTCGACGTGGTTGACGGGAAAACCGGGGCCGTCGCCTACCAGCAAAAACTCGCTCTCGGCGGCACCGTTTACCCCTCGCCGGTGCTCGATGGGAATGTCGTGATCGTGAGCAGCGACAACGGAAAATCAGTCGTCCTCAAGCCGGGTCCAAGCTACGAGGAAGTCGCCCGCTGCACGCTCGATCCATTCCGCGCCACCCCTGTCTGCAGCGGCTCGCGCATGTTTGTCCGCACTTGCCCGCCAAAGGACAGCAAGCTGTTTTGCATCGGAGAGTGAGGGCGTGCACGGGAGGGTTGAAAAGGACCGATCCCGCTTGTCTTGCGCTAAAAAAATTCTTAGCCTGCACCCTCCCATGA